>JBGQGH010000012.1:0-45252 GCA_041497315.1 Terriglobia bacterium
ATCGGACCGTCGCTTCGGCCGAAACACCGGTTCGAGAATCGCCCACTGGGCGTCGGTCAGATCCATGCACTGGTTTTGACTCTCTTGAAGCTGACCTTCAACCCTCCAATGGGTTGAAGGTGTTTATGAGACAACTTCTAGTAGCCCGACTGCACCGTACATGATTGGATTGGACTCCCACACAAACTTGCCAAGCAGCACCCCGCCTGCCGCGGGAATTCCAAGCAGGAACGGGCCGTACCCGTGGCGCTCTCTTGCCCTGAACAGCATTGCGCCCAATGCAAGAACGAGAAACGCAGCGGTCATCGGAAATAGGTAAATCGCCGAGATTAGAAAGCCCATGCCAACGGAGGTAAGCAGACCCGCATAGGCTGGCCAGCACGCAGGACAAGCAAGTTTGGGGAGGATTGAAATGCCGACGCCGGGTAGCGCTAGCAAGCCTTGCTTCCGCCAGCTACTCACGCGCCCTCCCTATCAAGGCTTTCAAGGATGGGGCATTCGGAAAGGGGAGCGCATCCATCGCAGACTCCTGTAAGCTTTCGCAAGGTCTTCTTAATTGATTCGAGACTTCTGATCTTCGCTTCTATATCTGCAATCTTGGCTTCTGCCCGGGCGCGGATAACTGCGCTGGTTGTAGTCCGTGATACGCGGAGCGATAACAGCTCTTTGATCTCTGTCAGCGAGAACCCAAGTTCCTGAGCGCGCCGGATGAATTTGAGGCGTCGCGCGGCGTCTGAGGGGAAGAGCCGATAACCAGATGCGCTGCGCGGAGGTCTTGCCAACAAGCCCCTTCGTTCGTAGTAACGAACGGTCTCCAAATTGACTCCGGCCTGCTTGGCGAGATGGCCGATCGTGAGCGGCTTCATGTCTACTCACTTTCTCAACTTAGTCTAAACCCCGTACCACGGTACGGGGTCAAGCATTATTTTACGGTCTTCCCGATGCCATCATCACCAAAGCCACCGCGCCCATTCTCGCTTCGGGTGCTCTCGGCGGACTCATCATCGGCTGGATTGCCGACCGCCACGGAAGCTAGCCCCGGTTTGCGGCACCCGTGCCAGCTCGCAGGTTTCCACAGGAAGTGTCTTGTTCTCTCTTCCAGGAGTTGTGGCCACTTGCCGTCGGTTATAATCAGCGTCGAGGCCAGAGTGTCGACAAGCAAGGAAGTATCGAAGCCACGCGCTCATAGAGTATTCAACTCGGCGAAGGTTGCTCTGCTTCTCTGTACGCTCGCCCCCTTCATTCCTCTTTTCACTGGCTGCCGCTCCTCTGCCTCCTTTACTTCCTCTACCTCCTCAACTTCGATTGTCTTCCTCCTCGAATCCATGCCCGCGAATCTCGATCCGCGCATCGGCACAGACGCGCAATCGCAGCGCCTGCACAGCCTGATCTTCAGCAGTTTGCTCGAGCGGGACCAGAACATGGACGTTCACGGTGATCTCGCAGAAAAATGGGACACGCCCGACCCGCTCACGTACATTTTCCATTTGCGCCACGGCGTGAAGTTTCACGACGGCCGCGCGCTCACCTCCGCCGACGTGAAGTTCACGTTCGACACCATACTTTCCGGCGCCATCAAGACGCCCAAGCGCGGCGCGTTTCGCATGGTCGCCTCCGTCGAAGCGCCCGATCCTTACACCGTCATCTTTCGACTAAAAGAACCCTTCGCATCGTTTCTGTGGAACCTCGTGCGGCCTTCGGTGGGAATCGTTCCGGCAGGCAGTCCCGCGGATTTCGCGCAGCATCCCGTGGGCACAGGGCCGTTCCGCTTTGTAAGCTCAAAGCAGGACGACGAAATCGTCCTCGACCGCTCCCCGGATTACTTCGGTGATCATTTGTGGAGGAGTGTCATCTTAAGTCCGCTGGATGAGCAGTCCGGAAGAATTGGCTGGGGTACAGGAGTCTTTCCGCAGGGATGGCCGCACGGGCGCATAGCAGGAATTCGATTCCGCATCGTACCCGACGCCACCGTACGCGCGCTCGAGCTCCGCAAAGGCTCAGCCGACGCCGAGCTTAATTCCCTCTCACCCGACATGGTTGAAGCGCTTGCGCAAAGACACGAGCTCGAAGTCACACAGCAGCCCGGCACGATCTACGCCTACGTCGCATTCAACTTCGACGACTCCGCGCTCGCGCGCCGGGAAGTTCGTCAGGCGCTGGCCTACGCAACCGACCGCAAGACTCTGATCACTTACCTCCAACGCGGCCGCGCGCGCATCGCCGATGGCGTTCTGCCCCCGAACCACTGGGCCGCGGAAAAAGACGTGCCGCACTACAATTTCGATCCCACGCGCGCCGAGCAACTCCTCGACTCCGCCGGTTTTCCCCGCGGCAAAGACGGCGTGCGATTGCACTTAACGATGAAGACTTCGACTGATGAATCCGCGCGGTTGCTCAGCGCCGTTTTGCAGGACCAGTGGCGGCGCGTCGGCGTGACGCTCGAACTGCGCCCGCTCGAAATCGCCACGTTGCTCTCGGACATCGGGCGCGGCAATTTCCAGCTCTACACGCTCCGCTGGGTGGGCGCCAATAACGACCCCGACGTCTTCGAGTACGTTTTCAGTTCGCGTAAAATGCCGCCCGATGGCGCCAATCGCGGGCATTACCGCAATCCGCGCCTCGATTCCCTGCTGGACGCGGCGCGCGTCGAATCCAACCGCGAAAAGCGCCGCGCGATTTACAGCGAGGTGCAGAAAATCGTCGCGAACGATCTCCCCTACCTCAATCTGTGGTTCCTCAACAACGTCTCCGTGCATCGCCGCCGCGTCACACAGGTGCACCTCACCCCCGCGGGTGACTACGATTTTTTGACTGGGATTGTCCTGCAGTAGGAAAAACAACTAGGCGAGAGCGGTCTTGATGTCGGCTTCCGTCACGATGCCTTCGCGGAGGATGCGCCACTCGTCGCCGTCCACTTCGAGGATAGTCGAAGCGAGCGAAGCGCCGGTTTCGCCGGCATCGAGCACGAGCGGCAGGCGGTCGCCCAACTGCTTGATGAGGTTCTCGGCGCTCGAGCAGGGCGGAAAGCCGGAGATGTTGGCGCTCGTCCCCGTGATCGGCGCATCGAGCAGCTCAATGAGCTTGCACGCCACCGCGGAATTGGGCCAGCGCATGGCCACGCGGCCGGTGTTGGCGGTAACTTTGAGCGGAATGCGGCGGGAGGCCTCGATCAGCAGGGTGAGCGCGCCGGGCCAAAAACGCTGCGCGAGCTTAAGGAAGTTCGGCGAGACGTCGCGCGCCAGCGTGATGGCCTGTTCGATGGAATTGACCAAAATCGGCAGAGCGCGCGTTTCCGGACGGCCCTTCACCCGGTAAATCTCGTCCACCGCGGCGAGATTGAATGGATCGGCGGCGAGGCCGTAAAACGTATCGGTGGGAATTCCGACGACGCGGCCGCGGGTGATGAAATCCGCCGCATAGCGGAGGGCGCTCGCTTCGGGGGAATCCGCTGAAACTTTCAGGCGTTCAGCCGGCAAGGTGTTCGCGCCTTTCGTCCCGCAGGGACGGCGGGATGTGCTGGCCCGCGAGCCCAGTGTCCCGGCAATGCAGGGCTGCGTCCGCGCCGGAACGTTGTCGGCAAACTACCATAGGCCCCCAAGGGGTGCAAGACGTGTGGCTTTACCCTCGATGCAGCGTTTGTTAGGCTGCTGAGCATGGCGCGCGGCGATTCGATTTCGCGCAGTTCTCGAGGGGCGGCCTTGTCCGGAACAAGGATTGAGAGCCGCGACAATCGCTGGCTGAAGATTTTTCGCAACGCTCTGCGCGGCGGCGAGCCCTCAGCAGACGGCGCGATCGGAATTGAAGGGCCGCATCTGCTCGAAGAAGCGCTGCGGGCAGGATTGGCGGTGGAGGCGATTCTGGTGAGCACGTCGGGCGAGCGGCATCTGAACGTGCTCACCGCAAGAATCGGCTCCACAACGCAGGTGCTGCATACGTCGGACAAACTTTTTTCGGCCGTCGCGGAGACGGAGGCTCCCCAAGGTATCGCGGCGCTGGTGATGCCGCGTGCGGCGACGTTTGATGACCTTGTGAGCGGAGTGGCGCTCGTGGTCGTGCTGGTCGGCGTGCAAGATCCCGGCAACGTGGGCACCATAGTCCGGGCCGCCGAGGCTTTCTGCGCCACGGGCGTCGCGGCGTGCGCCGCGAGTAAGGATTGCGGCACGGCGAATCCGTTGGGACCAAAGGCGCTGCGCGCTTCGGCGGGATCGGCATTAGGATTGCCGATCCTGCGCGGTGCGGCAGCGCCAGTATTTCTGGCGCAGCTTCGTGTGGCGGGCGTGAGAACTTTTGCGGCGATCTCCGGCGATTCCGGAGTGGGCGCGCCAGCCGTGCTGCCGTGGGAAGCGGATTTGCGGCGGCCCGCGGCGCTGCTGATCGGAAATGAAGGCGCTGGGCTGCCCGGAGAGATCGAGCGTTCCGCCGATGTGCGTGTCAGAATTCCGATTGCGGCTGGAGTGGAGTCATTGAACGCGGCGATGGCTGCGACGGCGCTGCTCTACGAGGCTGCGCGTCAGCGCGGGTGAGGCATGGGACTCTTCGGCACATCTCAGGAACGCGAACGGCCCGACGAGCGAGGCCCGCGTCCCCTGGCCGACCGCATGCGGCCGCAGACGCTTGACGAACTTATCGGCCAAGAAGCCCTGCTCGGCCCGGGCAAACCGCTGCGCGTGCAGATCGAGCGGGACGAACTGAGCTCGATGATCCTGTGGGGGCCGCCGGGCTGCGGCAAGACGACGCTGGCGCGCATCATAGCGCGAATGACGCGTTCGGATTTCGTGCCGTTCAGCGCGGTTCTGGCCGGCATCAAGGAAATCAAGGAATTGATGGCCGCGGCGCAGCGCAACCGCCACGCCGGGCGCCGGACGATTCTCTTCATTGACGAAGTCCACCGCTTCAATAAATCGCAACAGGACGCTTTCCTGCCACACGTGGAAGCCGGAAACGTGATCCTGATCGGTGCCACGACCGAAAACCCATCATCTGAGGTTATCGCGCCGCTGCTTTCGCGCACGAAAGTTTACCGGCTCGAGGCGCTCAGGCCGGGACAACTCGCGATTCTGCTGCACCGCGCGATCGCGGATGCCGAGCGCGGCTTGGACAAGGAGAAGATCGCGATCGGTGATGACGTGATCGAGCGCATCGCCGCGTTTGCGAATGGCGACGCCCGCGCGGCGTACAACACGCTTGAAGCGGTGGTGCGGGGCGCACCACTCGCTGCAAACGGCCAGCGGAGCATCACGCAAGATCTGTTGAACAACGTGCTGCAGCGCAAAGTTTTGCTCTATGACAAGTCCGGCGAAGAACATTTCAACCTGATTTCGGCGCTCCATAAGTCTGTGCGCAATTCCGACCCCGACGCGGCACTCTACTGGCTGGTGCGCATGCTGGAATCGGGCGAAGACCCGCTCTACATCGCGCGCCGGCTTGTGCGCATGGCCAGTGAAGACATTGGCCTCGCGGAGCCGAATGCGCTCGGCGTCACGCTTGCCGCGATGCAGGCCGAGGATTTCCTCGGCGCTCCAGAAGGACACTTGGCGCTGGCGCAAGCGGCGGTCTATCTTTCGCTCGCACCGAAATCAAACGCGCTCTACGTGGGTTACGGCGAGGTGCAGGAAGATTTACAGCAAACGCAGGCTGAGCCCGTGCCGCTGCACCTGCGCAATGCGGTTACATCCCTGATGCGCGAAACGGGATACGGCAAGGGCTACCAATACGCGCACGACGCGGCCGACAAAGTGATCAACATGACGTGCCTGCCGGAGAATCTTGCGGGGCGGCGCTATTACCGGCCGACCGATCAGGGTTTCGAGCAGCGCCTGCGCACGCGGATGGATGAGATCCGCCGGCTCGTGGCGAGCAAGACTGGTGAGCCGAAGGGCGATCGGGGAAAATAGATGTCAGGGATGCTCACAAACTTCTTCAGGCTGTTCGCCGCCAATTCCCTGAATCGTGGGATCCCTTCCCTGCTGGCGGTGCTCACGGGATGCATCGCGCTCGTTGCGGTGTGCGCTCTCGCGCAGGACAAGCCGCTCCAGGTGGTCGAAGAAACGTGCACGGCATTCGCCTACGCGCCGGATGGGCGCATCGCGTACTCCGTCCGCAAACTTTATTCATCGCGGCGCATCGACTATCAGCGTGACGACATCTGGGTGCTGGGCACCGACGGCAAGCGCAAGAGAATCGTCAACGGCGAGAAGTTGGTCCAGGGCGGCGGCGATGTCTTCAGCTACGCGATCCAGTCCCTGCGCTGGTCGCCGGATGGCACACGGCTGACGGTGGAGATGCTGACCAGCGCGATGATCAATGCCAAGGGGGACACACAAGAGGGCGAAGTAACCCTGATGATTGATGAAAACGGCAAGGAGATCAAAATCATCCAGGGCGACAGCGTGATTCCCGACGCCTACGACGCGACGTGGCTGAGCGACAACGCGACGGTGGTTTACCTGAGTGAGGCGGTGAAGCCGAAATTGCTCTTCAATATCGGCCAGACGCGCCCGGCGGTGGGCCGCGGCGGAGTGATTTTCTTCGGCCACACTTTTTCCGCGGTGGCCTGGAACGCAAAGCAAAATACTGCCGTGGCCATCGAGCGCAATGCTTCGCTGAGCGGGCCCCCGCGATTAGTGTCGCTCGATCTTGCTAAGGAATCGATTCGCGAACTGGCCACACTCGACGGTTATGCAGGCGGACTGGTGCTTTCCCCGTCCGGCGCGCGCGTGGCGTACTACCGCGACGCCGACGTGCTCGAAATCCGCGAACTTGCGCATCCGGAACGGTTCACGCGCATAAAAGTAACTTTCGGGATTCTGCAGTGGGCGGCGGATGGACAACGGCTGCTCTTGAAGCGCGGACTCAAAAAAAAGACCGCGGAACTCGTCTGGGTTCGTGTGCCGCAGACCATCAGTGCCCCTGGCGGAGGCGCGATCCCTGAAGCGGACGTGCAGCCTGCGCTGCACGGCCTGACGTTTCGCGATTTCGAGCTTTCTCCCGATGGGCGGCAACTCGCAGTCATCGAACCGGGCAAGCGCAGCCTGGTGATTTACCCGGCGCAGTAGAATCCGCGCGCGCTCAAGACTTCCCCATCAAACACATGCCCGGCCAGGAGCGTTGCACAGACTGCTAGCCTCGCCGTCCGCCTGATTTCTTCAGCGGCCGATTCGACGCGGCCAGAGCGGCGTCGAGCCATTCGCGTGCGAGCGCGTGCTGCGAAGAATACGCGGCCCAGACCTCTTTGGCCCATTCCTGCACGATCCGCTTGTGATCTTCCACGTTCGCAGCCGCGCGCACGTCCGCGATGGTGATTCGTCCGCGGAAATCCGGCGGCGCGGGCTTTTCGAGATTGGCCGGCCCGTTCAACCATCGTGGGATAGCCGCGTATGTTTCCGACCTCCCGCCGCGCTCCAGGCCGCAGCACATGCGGGTGAGATGCGCGGCGAAAGATTTCACCGAGTGGCAGTAGGGCTCGGGATGCTGCAGGCAGTAAGCGTCCACGACAAGCTGCTGGACGGACCCGAGTCTGGGATCGCGGAACGCGCGCGCGCCGATCTCATTAAACACGGCTTCGCAACCCGTTTGTCCTCCCTCGACAGCAGCGCCGCAGGAAGGGCACTTGTCTTGTGTCACGTCCCGCAAAGCACTCTCCGAAACTCACAAATCTATTGCGGCATATCATTGACTTGCATGGCAATGTACCACTGATTGCCGAAGGAGTCCGACACGGCGCCGACGCGATGGCCGTAGGGCTGAAGCGCGGGCGGGAACATCGAGGTGGCGCCTCCGGCGAGGGCGCGCTGATACCAGGCGTCCGCGTCGTCCACATAGAGGTAGAACATCGTGGGCATGGGCTGATAGGGTCCGCGCGCTTCACCCATGGCGATGACGGAGTCTCCGACGCGGACACGGGCGTGAACCACAGCGCCCTCAGGTGTGGCGTGGCGCTCGAGCACTTCCGCGGCGAACGCGCTGGTGAGGAAATCAATCATCCGCGCCCCACTTAGGGGATGGAGGTAGCAGGTAATCGTGCGGAAACCTTCCGGAATGTAGCTCGCGCCTTTGTTGGTCGAGATGTACCAATAGTTTCCGGCGAGATCCTTCACGCCGCATTCGCGTACGCCATAGGGCTGATCCACCGGCTCGCTGAGTGAAGTGGCGCCGAGCTCGAGCGCGCGGTGGTACACCGCGTCCACGTCCTCGACGAAATACCAAAGCGCGGTGGGCATCGCGGGGCCTCGGAACGCGCCGCCCCCGCCAATCATGAGAGTGGAGTTACCGAGCTGAACCTCGATGTGCCATCCGCCACCCGAGCCCGTCGAGCGCAGCCACTCGGTAGCGCCGAATGCCTGCTTCAGGAATTCGACCAACTCGAGGGCCTGCGGCACGGCGATGTACGGCGTCACCGTATGAAGACTTTCGCGGGTGGGCTTTGCGGCCGATGCTTCCATATTTGTACTCCTTTCGAGGTCTTGCCTCAGGCGAGCCTTGAAATCCGAGCGCGGCAGATCGGTCAGGTCCGCCGCGATTCGAACGAGCGCGGCGAGTCGCGGATTCACGCGCGGCTGCGGCGCATCGGGATGCGCCAGCAGCCCTTGCACCGCCTCGTCGAGTTGGTCGAACAGAGTGCGCCTAGCCATTTCGTTCACCAGATTTTTTATCCATCTGCAGGCGCAAATTCTGCAAGCCGCGCAACTGAAGCTGCTTCACGGCGCCTTCACTGCGCCCGAAAGCTTGGGCAACTTCGCGAATGCTTTTTTCTTCCGCAAAACGCAGGGCGATCACGCGACGCTGGTCGGCGGGGAGCGCGTCAACCAGACGGAATAGACGCGCGCGATCGTAGCTTTCGGTGATTTCACGCGCAGCAGGTTCCGCCGGATCTCTCTGCTTGGCGAACTCACTTTCGCGCGCGAGGAGTTTCCAGCGGTCGGCCGTGGCGTTAGCCGCGATTCGAAGAAGCCACGCGGCGAAGGGAGCGCCGCGCCATTCGAACTGCCTGAGATTTGCGAGTGCGCGATGGAAAGCCTCAGAGGTCAGATCCTCGGCCGCGGCGCGGTCGCGCACGCGCCGGGCCACGAACGCGTACACGCGTTCGAAGTGAAGTTCGTAGAGATCGCCAAACCAGGCGGGGTCTTTCTGAGCGGCTTCGACAAGTGCGCGGTCTTCCGCTTCAGCGCGGGAAAATGCTGGCGCAGGCCTGGTGAGACCCCTCTTTCGCATCTCTTTCATCTTAACTGCTGGGAGGGCGAAAAGTTATGGCGGGTTTTGAAGTCGCCGAAGACACCGGCGGCCTAGCGGAATCGCTTGCCGTGCTCTTTGAGGATGCAGTGATCCATGACCACGAAAAGACCGGCGCGGCGCGCTTGCTCCGCGGCTTCTTCATTTACGACGCCCTCTTGCATCCAAACAGCCTTCGCGCCGATTCGGATCGCGCCTTTGACGATTTCGAAGACGAGTTCGGAGCGCCGAAAGATGTCCACGATGTCTATCTTGACCGGAATCTCTTCGAGCGTGGCGAAGGATTTTTCGTTGAGGACTTCAGTCTCATTTGGATTGACAGGAATGACGCGATAGCCCGCGGACTGAAGATATTGCGCCACGCCGAAGCTGGGACGGAAACGTTTGGAAGAAAGACCGACGACGGCGATGGTGCGGGCGGACTTTAGGAGATCGGCGATGGGGTCGGCGGCGGAGTTTGCGGTCATGGCATGAAACTGGATGTCCAGCGGCGGAAGCGGACAGGCTGCAAGCCTGTCCTACCTGTTTGACTAGCGCTTCGCTGAAATCGTGGTGAGCACCTGGGCCAGCGCGGCTAGAAACTTTTCGTTTTCTTCACGCGTGCCGATGGTGACGCGAAATGCGCTGGGGAAACCCATCCAGCGCATGGGGCGGACGATGACGCCGAGCTTCAGCAGTTCGTCGGCAATCGGGGCCGCTTCGGTGCCGAGTTCCACGAGCATGAAATTCGCGAACGAGGGCACGTACTTCACGCCGAGCGCGGTCAGACCCTTTTCGAGCTGGGTCATTCCGGCGCGATTCGATTCGATGGAGCGGCGCACGTGCTCGGTATCATCGAGCGCGGCAAACGCCGCCGCTTGCGCGACGCCGGAGGTGTTGAAGGGCAGGCGGATCTTGTTCATCTCGGCGAGGAGCGCGGCCGGCCCGATGGCGTAGCCCATGCGGATGCCGGCGAGGCCGTAAATCTTCGAGAAGGTGCGCAGGACGACGACGTTTCGCCCCGCAAGCACCTCCTGCACCGAGCGGGAATAGTCCGCGCGGCCGACGTAGTCGCAATAGGCCTCGTCGAGCAGGACGACGACGTGATCGGGCAGCGCGTCGAGAAATTTGGCGAAGGCATCTGCCGTGAACATCGTGCCGGTGGGATTGTTTGGATTGGCAATTATAATCAGCCGCGTCTTCGGGGTGACGGCGCCGGCCATGGCATCGAGATCAAACGTGTAGTCTTTGAGAGGCACGCGCACCAGGCGCGCGCCCGTCGCGCGCATAGCGATGTAGAACAGCGGGAACGAGCCCTCCGCCGTCATGCCCTCGCCTTCCTGACGCAAAAGCGTGCGCGCGGAGAGGTCGATCAGGTCGCTCGAGCCCAGGCCCAGCAGAATATTTTCCATGGGCACGCCGTGGCGCTTGGCGAGCTTTTCGCGCAGGTAATGGCCGCCGCCGTCGGGATAGCGATGCGATTCGGCAAGAGCCTTCTGTGCCGCGGCAATGCCCAAAGGCGACGGCCCGAGAGGATTTTCGTTCGACGCGAGTTTGACGGCCTGGATACTCAGTTCGCGTTCGACTTCTTCGATGGGCTTGCCGGGCTTGTAGGGATCGATCTCGCGGATAAACGCCGGCACCAGGTCTTCGATGCGCTTCATCATTCGGTTTTTCTCTCGGGCCGCGCATTCGGCCGGGGCCGCCAGGTGCGAAGGCGTTTTGCCCGGGCCTTCGGTGCACGCGATTGAGGCGCGCCCCGTAGAGTATTGCGTGCGCCCGCGTGCGCCAGAAATCGTTCGAGGCCGGCTACTTCGGCGGGCTCCAGGTGACGATACCTTCCTTCGGGAAGGTCCGCCAGCTCCAGGTTGCCCAATTTCATACGCTTCATTTTTTCCGCGGGGTGCTGCATGGCCAGGAGCGCATGACGCAGAAGATCGCGCCGCGCTCCGCTCAACGTCACTTCATACCAGGCGTTCCCGGCGCGGCCGCGAGACGCCAGCGGAGCCTTGAGCGGACGAACCTGCGCCTTGATTTGCCGCGACAATTGCTGCATCTGCTCTTCGGTCAAACGGCCTTTCACTTTCACCCAGTAGGTTTGCGGCACGCGCGCGGAAGCTTTGAAGACGCGATCGGCTAAATCGCCGTCGCTGGTGAGCAGAACGAGGCCGGAGGCGGCGTAATCGAGCCGCCCGACGGGAAACACGCGCGCCGGAAACCCGCGCAGCAAATCCTGGAGCGTGGTGCGTCCCTCGGGATCGGCCATGGTGGCCACCACCTGCGGCGGCTTGTGAAGCAGGAGATAAACTTTTTTATCGGGCAAGCGCACGGCGCGGCCCGCGGCTTCGATGCGATCGCGCGCTGGATCGGCCTTGGTGCCGAGCTCCGTGATGACGCGGCCGTTCACGCGCACCTGGCCGCTCAGGATGAGCTGCTCCGCGTGACGCCGCGAAGCGATTCCTGCGCGCGAGATGATTTTTTGCAAGCGTTCCAGCATTGGAATGGCGCTCAGAGGGACGCGGGAATTCCTCGATTGAGCGGCGGCCACGCTCAGGCGGCACCCTTGGGTACGGCGCGCTCGCTGCCGTCCGCGGCTTGAATCTCCGCCGGCGGCGCGATTTCCGCAGCTGCTTCCGCAGCGGGGGAAGATTCGGTGACGCTCACCGCGTCCGCCGGAGCCAAATCTTCCGGCTCGATAGGCGCGATGCCTTCATCGGTGCCCAGCGCCTCGCGCGCGAGCTGTTCGAACTCTTTCAGGCTCGGCAGCTCGTCCACTTCGGAGAGGCCGAAGCGCATCAGGAATTCTTTCGAAGTGCGATAGAGAATCGGGCGGCCGATGACGTGCTTGCGCCCAGCGGTTGTAATCAGGCGCTTTTCGAGCAGCGTCTGCACCACGCCCGAACAATTCACGCCGCGGATTTCCTGAATTTCCGGCAGTGTGGCCGGCTGCTTGTAGGCGATGACGGCCAGAGTTTCGAGCGCGGGCATGGTCAAGCGCAGCGGCGGGCGCAGGCTCTTGATGAAGCGGCGCACGGCGTCGTGAAATTGCATCTTGGTATAAAACTTGTAGCCGTGGGCGACCTTGCGGATTTCGATTCCGCGGTCATCGGGCGCGTAGCCGGCCATCAGCTCATCGAGCATGGCGCGCACCACGGCTTTGTCTTCGCCGGTGGCGGCGGCCATCTGATCGAGCGTGGCGGGCTCATCGGCGGCGTAGATGATGGCTTCGAGAGCGCCTTTGAGTTCAGTCGGTGTCATCGTCAATTGTTCCGCGCCTCAGTTGTACTGCTCGTCGATGGCGCGCAATGGCTCCGCGCCTTCGCCGCCGGAGAAAACCACGTCGAACATTTTATGCTTCCGCACCAGAATCGCAGCAAATAATTGCGGCTGCACCATGACGACGGCCTGCAGGCGCACCATCTCCAGCACGGCGAGGAACGCGACGATCATGGCATGGCGCGAAGGGCAGGCTTCGAAGAAGGCTTCGAGCTGCACGCCGTCTTCGCTGGCGACGAGCTGCTTGCGCAGCAGTTCGATCATCTGCGCGACGGTGAACTGCTCGTGGCGCAGTTCGATCTTGGTGACTTGCTGGCGCCGCTCGAGCACCTGCTGGAAAACTTTGACAAGCTCCACCAGCGAAACGATGATTTCGCCATCGACTTCTTCGCCCTCGTAGAGCGAAAGATCCGGCTTCGACCACATGTGCGCTTCGAGTTGCTGCTTCTGGTAGAGCATTTGCGCCGCGTTCTTGAATTTTTCATGCTCGAGCAGGCGGTGCACCAGGTCATCGCGCGGATCCATTTGCTCCTCCGGCCCGGCGAAGGGATCGGGCGGGAGCAACATTTTCGACTTGATGTAGATCAGCGTGGCGGCCATGTAAATGAAGTCCGCGGAGACGTCAATATCGAGCTGCTCGAGCTTGTGCAGGTATTCGAGGTATTGGCCCGTGATTTTGGCGATGGGAATGTTGTGGATGTCGATTTCCTGCCTACGGATCAAATCGATCAGGAGATCGAGCGGGCCCTCGTACTGTTCAATTTGAATTCTGTATGGGGAAGCCATCTCAGCGCCCATGACTTCTCGTCCGCTTAGGAATCGCGATTCGACCCCTGGCTCGCTTTATTCGATATTCCCCGAAAATTGCATCGCGCACTCGGAGCATCGTCTTCCGGGCAATCCTTCTAGCAGTGGTAGATCCGTCTCGCAGAATCTCCTTCACAAGCCGTGGCTTCCTCTCGAATTCCAGTCGTCGTTCACGGACCGGCGTGATCCAGCGGATGAGATTGTCCGCCATCGTGGACTTACACTCAATACATCCGATTCCGGCTGTGCGGCAGCCGTCATTGGCCCATTGCAGCGTTTCCGGCGGCGAAAAAAGCTTGTGCCAGTCGTAAACGGGACAAACGTCGGGGTTGCCGGGGTCCTGACGGCGCTTGCGCGCGGGATCGGTCATCATGACTTTTGTTTTGGCGCGGATGGATTCGTCGCTCTCGCTGAGCGTGATGGCGTTGCCATAACTCTTGGACATCTTGCGGCCGTCAGTGCCGGGGATGCGAGGGGATTGGGTGAGCATCACCTCGGGTTCTCGCAATACCGTGAGGAGTGGCACGCGAGCATTCGCCAAGCGAGAATGCCTTTCCTCCAAGGAGAGGACTCTCAGTTGGGCTTCCAACATTTCTTTGGGGTCCTTTGACCGCAATCCACTCGATCTCATGGCTGTCAAGAGCGGGTCGTCATCGCCAGTCCGCAGCGGTATTCCAACGCTCTTGCGACTCATCAGATCGAGCGAGCGAGATAGCTCCCTCGCTGCATCTTGAGGAGCATGACTCCAGTCGGGTTTGCTGTACGCTGTATTAAACCGGCGCACAATTTCGCGGGAAAGCTCGACGTGAGCGACTTGATCATCTCCTACGGGAACAATCAATTCCCTTCCGGGTTCGCCGTACATGACGATGTCGCCGGTCTGCAGGACGGGATAGCCGAGGAAGCCGTAGGTGTGCAGGTCTTTGTCCTTAACGTTCTCGAGTTGTTCCTTGTAGGTGGGCACGCGCTCGAGCCAGCCGAGTGGCGTGATCATGGAGAGGAGCAGATGCAGTTCAGCGTGTTCGGGCACGGACGACTGCAGAAAAATCGTGGACTTTTTCGCATCGAGGCCGCCGGCCAGAAAATCGGTAGTGACCTCGATCGTGTTCTGGGCGATTTCCAAAGTGTCGGCGTAATCGGTGGTGAGGGAGTGCCAATCAGCGACAAAGAAAAAGCACTCGTTGGACGGATCGGCCTGCAACTTCACCCAATTGGCGAGCGCGCCGAAGTAATTGCCGATGTGAAGACGGCCGGTAGGGCGCATCCCGCTGAGAACCCGTTTGCGCAGCGCGGAGGTCATGCGCGGCCTCCGTGCGCGGGCACCGCTTCGCGCGAGCCTCCGCCGCGGGATTCGCCGCTCGATTGCAGCAAATCGCGGGCGATGATCATGCGCTGGATCTCGCTGGTGCCTTCGTAAATCGAAATCACGCGCGCGTCGCGGTACATCCGTTCGACGTCGGTCTCGCGCGAATAGCCAACGCTGCCGTGGATTTGGACGGCTTTATACACGACGCGGTTCACCATTTCGCTGGCGTAGAGTTTCGCGCGCGAGGCCGCCGGCCCGAGCTTGCTCGCAGACGTGTGGCCCGCCATCACTTGATCGCGCAGCCACGCGGCGTGCCACACCAGGCTGCGCGCGGCCTCAATTTCCGTCTGCATATCGGCGAGCATCCACTGGATGGCCTGAAACTCGCTTATAGTCTTGCCAAACGCGCGGCGCTGCTTGGCGTAACGCGCCGAGGCTTCGAGCGCGCCCTGGGCGATCCCCACGGCTTGGGAAGCGATGCCCACGCGTCCGCCGTCGAGCGCCTCGAGAGCAATCTTCAAGCCGTGCCCTTCGGCGCCGAGGCGGTTTTCTTCCGGCACTTCGCAATCGTTGAAGACGATTTCGGCCGTGTGCGAGGTGCGCAGGCCCATCTTATCTTCGTACCGGGTGACGCGGAACCCGGGGAACGTCGGCTCGACGAGAAACGCGGTGATGCCACGCGCGCCCGCTTCGGGATCCGTCTTCGCGAACGCGACCAGCAGACCGGCGATGCCGCCATTCGTGACCCAGCTCTTCGTACCGTTCAGGCGATAGGTGCTGCCGTGCTTCGTCGCGCGCGTCTGCAGCGCGGCGGAGTCCGAACCGGCCTGCGGCTCGGTAAGGCAGAACGCGCCGATGATTTCGCCCTTGGCGAGTCGCGAGAGGTATTTCTTTTTTTGCGCCTGGGTGCCGTGTTTCCAGAGAGGCGCGGCGGCCACGGAATTCGTCACGCTTAACGCGACGGCGAGCGCCGCATCCACTCGCGCCACTTCTTCGAGCATGAGGACGTAGCTCAGCGTGTCCACACCCGCACCGCCCCACTCTTCGGGCACCAGCATCCCGCAGCAGCCCAATTCGCCCAGGCCGCGCATCTGTTCGGCGGGAAACTTTTCTTCGCGGTCGTACTCGCGAATGATGGGCCGGACTTCGGCATCCATGAATTGGCGGACGGTGTCCCGGATCAGGCGCTGGTCGTCGGTAAGAAAAAAATCCATCGGTCAGAGTGTAAACGCGATGCTAACACAGGGCGCTCGGTCAGTAGAGGAAGAAAATGAGAGCGATCACCCAAACGCCGAGCGCTACAAGGAACGCTCCCACAACAAAAGTGTAAAGCCGGTGGTACCACTGCGGCTCGACGACGGCAGGCGGCGCGGGTGGCTCGGCCTCCTCGTCGCCTGCCTCGGGAACGTGGGGTGGCGGTGCTCCCTTGCGGACAATCCAGCCAGCACCGACGCGCTGGCCGATAAACGCCTGACGCGCGAGGCCGATGCCGACGACGAGGAGCGTTAATCCCAGCGCCGCTTCGCAAACATCGAGAAGGTTTCCTTTGCCCAAGCCCGTCGCTCCCGCTACATCTTGAGCAATTCGCGCAGGCGTTTGGTCTGCGCGCGGCTCACAGGCACTTCCGACTGCTTCTTATCATTCATCTTCAGCATGTAGCTGGACTTGAACCACGGCACGACTTCCTTGATGTGGTTGATGTTCACGAGGTAGGAGCGGTGCGCGCGCCAGAAGCGATCCGAATCGAGCGAGGCCTGCAATTCTTCAATGGTGCGGTAATTCGAAGTGCCCTCGACGTCTTTGGCGATCACGCTGATCAGGCCGTCTTCAATCGAGGCAAAAATGATGTCGTCCGCATCCACGAGAAAAAGTCTATGCTGCGTCTTGACCAGTAGCTTAACGGGCTGTGCGCCGCGCCCCGTGCCGAGTTTATTGACCAGGGATTCGAGCTGCTCGGCGGGAGAAGCGTGCGTCTCGATCATGCGCTTCGCGCGCTGGATCGCTTTTGCGACTCGCCCTTTGTCGAACGGCTTCAGCACGTAGTCCACCGCGTTCACTTCGAACGCCTGCACCGCGTAATTGTCGTAGGCGGTGGCGAAAACGATGTGCGGGACCTTCTGCTTGCGGTCTATCAGCTTCTTGATGACGCCGAAGCCGTTCAATCCCGGCATCTGCACATCGAGAAAAACCAGATCGGGTGAGTGCTCCTTGATCAGGGCCAGCGCTTCGACGCCGTTTTTACCCTGGCCAACGACGTCGATCTCCGGAAAAGCCTTCAGCAGATAGGCGAGCTCGTCGCGCGCGGGTTTCTCGTCGTCAATAATCAGCGTCTGAATTGTTGGAGAAGCGGGACTCAAATGGCACGACCTCGCGAGCCCGAGTATATGCGACGCACGCCCATGGCTTCAACCAGCCGCGCCGCTTCCCTCCCCGCATGCGCGCTTCCCTGCTAAGATGCCCGGCGGAGGCAATCATGGACGCCAAAACATTCGCGCGCGAAATCGAGACGCACGTCCGACCGGCGAGTTTTCCAGTGGCGGCAAAGCTGCTCACTCCGGATGAGCCGGTGCCGGAAAAAGCCAAGCGTCCCTGGCGTGACATGAAGATTCAGATCGCCATCTGCCAGGCCGTGGCCATGGCGCGGCGCTACGGCTGGAGCGTGGCCGTGGGCGCGGAGGACGTTAACTGCGTGCTGACGAAAACGGCGTTTGGCCTCGCGCCCCTGACGGAGCACTACGAAGCCGGGCATCTGGCATGCGGGATGTACACGGAGACGCTCGAGGCCGGAGCGCGGACGGAGCAGGCCACGCATCGCATGCCCGAGGGCAAGTACAAGCATCTGCTGGTGGCTCCGGCGGCGCGCGCGGATTTCGCGCCGGACGCCATCATCATTTATGGGAATGCTGCGCAGGTGATGCGAATGCTCACAGGTGCGTTGTGGAAACGCGGCGGCGCAATCACGAGCAGTTTTACGGGGCGCGTGGATTGCTCCGACGAAATTATTCGAACGATGCAGACCAATGACTACCAGGTGATCCTGCCGTGCTACGGAGATCGCGTGTTCGCGCACACCGAGGACCACGAGATGGCGTTTGCGCTGCCCGGATCGAAGATGGATGAACTGGTTGAAGGTCTCGCCGGCACGCATAAGGGTGGTATCCGGTATCCGATTCCCGCGTTTCTTCGCTACACGCCGCAGTATCCGCAGCATTACTACGAACTGGAGCGCATCTGGACGGCGGATGAATTGAAGGCGAAGACGTAGCACAGGCTGAAAGCCTGTCTGCGGCAGGCAGTCCTGTGCCTCAGGAGGAAGAGTTGCCGAAGTCTCGCGCACGAATCCTCGAGAGCAGCGTCATGTACACCGGCCCGGTCTTCGGCGTGCGGCGCGATCGCATCATCGAGCCGGGCGGAGTGCGCGTCACGCGCGACGTCGTCACGCACAGCGGGTCGGTCGTGCTCCTCCCCGTTCTCCCTCGCGGACGAGTGATCCTAGTGCGTCAGTACCGTCACGCAGTCGGGCAATTTGTGTGGGAACTTGTCGCCGGACGGATCGAGCCGGGCGAGTCGCCGCTTGCGGCGGCTCGGCACGAACTCATCGAAGAAACCGGCTACACCGCCCGGCGCTTCCGCAAGCTGCTGGACATTTTCCCCACACCGGGGTTCGTCAGTGAGCGGATGATTATTTTCGCCGCGGAGGGCCTCACCGCGGGAATGGCGCGCCCTGAAGCCGACGAGCGAATCGAAACGCGCGCGTTCACGTGGCGGCAAATCGAGCGCATGTTGCGCCGCGGCAAACTCCGAGATGCGAAATCCATCGCTGCTTTGCTCTACTACCTGCGCTTCGCCCGCGCCGCCCGCCGATGATCGCCGCTGCATCCGCTTGACTTCACGTTCGCTGCGGAGTTAACTCGAACTTAGCCGGGCCCGGTGCCTGCTGCGTATGCCGCAACAGGGCGGACGCGGAGCGAGGAGTAGCTGATGGTTCATCGTGGGATCGCCACCCTGGCAGGGGCCCTGATGGTGTCGTTTCTCTGGCTCAGCAACCTCGAGCCGCAGTTTTTCCTTCTCCACTTCTACCAATCGCTGGTCTATCTGGCGATCATTCTCATGCTTTTTTATTTTGAGGATCGCTACGCCTACATGTTGGGCATCATGGCGCCAGCCGTCTGGCTGCTGCTGAACTACGCCACCGGATTGCTCGGCGGAGCCCTGCGCCAAGTCGGACGCCTGATGCACGCGCAAATGCCAAACAATCAAGTAAGCCTGATGGCCGCGGTCACGGCGGTCCTATCTCTGCTGATGATTGTCTTTTGCGCGTACCGCTGGAAACGCGAGTTCGCGGGGACGGGCAAGACCGGAATCACCATCGGCGTGAGTTTCGTCGTGGTCGCGGCGTATTACGGCGTGCTGATCGCCTGGTTCTGGAACCTGGTTCCGAAGTCCTAGCCTGAGGCGGCCGATTGACGGTTGAGGAAACGCCAAGGATGCCGCTGCAGGAAACGCAACCTCCCGAAGTCCGCAATTCAAACAAGGCCGTGCCGAGAAGCGGCCAAGAAAAGTTTTACATCTTCCTGCGCTACGGCCTGGCGCTCTTCCTGCTCCTTTACGGCTTCAGCAAGCTTTTCGGCGCGCAGTTCACCATCCTCGATTCGGAGCTCGACAAGCGCCTTGGGCGCGTCAGCGGATTCTGGCTGACCTGGTATTACTTCAGCTATTCGAAGGTGTACGGCAGCCTCATCGCACTGATCCAGATTGCCGGAGCCGTTCTGCTGATGTTCCGCAAGACCACGCTTCTGGGCGCCTGCGTCCTTCTGCCGGTTTTGGTTAACGTCGCTATGATAGACGTGTTTTACGAGATCGATCTGGACGCGACACTGATCGCGGTATTGTTGCTCGGCGCTCTGCTCCTGCTGCTGGCCATGCACAAGCAGGAGCTGCTCGAATTTTTCTGGCGACGCCAGAACCGATTATTCCCCGCCGCTCCGGCCACCCTGCCCGTAACCGTGGGCAAGTGGACGATTCGCGCCGCAATGCTGGTCGCCGCCGCCGGATTCACCTACTGGGTGGCCAATTACAACAACCGCGCGCCTACGCCGATCGACGGCGTGTGGCGCGTGGTTCGCGTCGAGCCGGGTTCCGAAGCGCAAAGCATTCCGGCGACAATTTTTTTCGAACGCAATCGCGCACATTTGTGCGTCTTCAAGTTCAACGAATACTCGTACCAATGGCATCACTTCGAAGTCGATCCGCGAACACATGCCATCGAATTCTGGCAGGAGTGGCTGAAGAAAGGCCGCAGCATTTTCTCCGGGCACTATGAACTTTTCCGCGACCGCCTCACGCTGTCGGGCGGGTTTCTCGATGGCTCGGGCGAGGTGACCATCTCGCTCGAAAAGATTGACTGAGCGGCCCGGGCTCGCGAACCGGATGCGCCGTGCTCCTTCTTGACAGCTTTTCTTGCTTTGATAAACTCCGGCCATCGTTTTGCCCCTGTGGTGGAGGTGACCTCTGCGTGGAGGCCTGCCCGGACGGTCGGGACACACGACTCGACATCACGGAGGTGGGGGAAAGTGAACGGACGAGTGAAATGGTTCAATAACTCCAAGGGGTTTGGCTTCATTGGCAGGGACGACGGCGCGGATGTCTTCGTCCATTACACAGCCATCAACGGCGATGGCTATCGGACACTGCAGGAGGGAGACACGGTCGAATTTGAGATCGTGGAGGGTCAGAAAGGACCGCAAGCGGCCAATGTAGCCAAGGTTTCCTGAGGCTCGCGCGGCCCAACATTATGGGAATGGTTGAATGCACCCCACCGAAGGGGTCGGCGGGAGTTTGTTTCTTCGCAGGCCCGCCTGGGTGCTGTCAGCAAACCAAATACTTCTCTTGCCAGACCAATGCTCGTTTCGGGCGTCTAATCTTCAAAAGCCAGTGGAGGTGCGCGGATGGGAAACGTCTGGCAGGACTTGCGCTATGGCCTGCGGCTGCTCCGGCTGAATCCGGGCTTCGCCGTGGTCGCCATACTTTCTCTCGCGTTGGGTATCGGCGCAAATACGGCCATCTTCCAACTGATTGATGCGGTGCGACTGCGCACGTTGCCTGTAGCGCGGCCCCAGGAACTCTCCATCGTCCGGATTGCCGATCGGAAGTGGGCTTCCGGGAATTTTTCCAGCCGGTACAACCAGCTGACGAATGCGCAATGGGAACAAATCCGCGACCATCAGAAGGCATTCTCCCGTCTGGCGGTGTGGAGCGCGGAGGGGTGGGATCTCGCCGTCGGCGGCGAGGCGCGCTATGCCCAGGGAATTTGGGTGAGCGGTGATTTCTTCAACGTCCTCGAAGTGCCGCCAGTGCTCGGGCGTGTTTTTTCCAATGAAGACGACGTCAAGGGCTGCGGCTCGCCTGGCGCGGTGATCAGCTACTCCTTCTGGCAGCGAGAATACGGCGGCCAGGCTTCCGTGCTGGGCCGCAAGATTTCGCTGGAGGGCCATCCATTCGAGATCATCGGAGTGACGGCCCCGGGCTTCTATGGAGTTGACGTAGGCCGTTATTTCGACGTGGCTCTTCCCCTCTGCGCGGAGCGCATCATTCACAATGAGCGCCCCCGGCTCGACATGCGCCACGGTTGGTGGCTCGCCTCGATCGGCCGACTGAAGCCAGGCATGCCAATGGGGCAGGCCTCGGCCCAGATGAACTCGATTTCGACGACCGTCTTTGAAGCCACTGTCCCCCCCGTCTACGACGCAAGTGCCATCAAACACTACATGGAATACCGGCTGCAGGCCGTCAGTGCCGCTACAGGCTTTTCGAATCTCCGAAATAATTACGAGAGTCCTCTCTGGATGCTCCTGGCCATCGCCGGATCGGTGCTGCTGATCGCCTGCGCGAATCTGGCGAACCTGATGCTGGCCCGGGCGAGCGCCCGCGAGCGTGAGATTGCTGTGCGATTGGCGCTGGGCGCATCCCGCGCGCGATTGATTCGTCAATTGCTGGCCGAAAGTCTCACGCTGGCCCTGCTCGGCGCCGCCTTCGGCACTCTTCTCGCCGCGGGTTTGAGCCGATTCCTGGTTACCTTCCTCAACACGCAGAGTCGCCAACTGTTCGTGGACCTCGCGCTCGATTGGCGCGTGCTCGGGTTCACGATGGGCCTGGCGTGTCTCACGTGCATCCTGTTCGGGCTCGCGCCGGCGTTGCGCGCCACGCGCATACCGCCGGCTGCGGTGCTCAAGTCCGCGGGACGCGGCATGACGACCAGCCGCGAGCGCTTCGGCCTGCGCCGGGCGCTGGTTGTGTCGCAGGTCGCGCTCTCGCTCGTACTGATTGTGGGTTCGCTACTCTTCGTGCGCACGCTCCGCAATCTGAACAGTGTGGATCCCGGCTTCCGGCAGGCGGGCGTCCTGGTGATAGACCTTGACTTCACACGACTGAAGCTCCCACCCGAGCGCCGCCAGCCGTACAAGAAGGACCTTCTGGAACACCTCCGGGCGATCCCCGGCGTGCAATCCGCGGCGGATGCTTCGATCGTTCCCGTCAGCGGCAATGGATGGAACGAACAGGTGATGATGGACGGCAAGCCGGATCAGAGAAATAACTCTCAATTTAGCCGCGTCACTCCCAACTATTTCAAAACGATGGAGATTACGTTGCTCGCCGGGCGGGACTTCGACGAGCGCGATACCTCAACATCCCCGAAGGTGGCCATCGTCAACGAAGCATTCGCGCGCAAGCACCTCAAAGGGGCTAACCCGATCGACAGAACCTTTATTATTGACGCGTATGTCGGGCAGGCGCGCCCCATCTACACAATTGTTGGCTACGTCAAGGACACGAAATACTACGAACTGCGCGAAGAGTTCGAGCCCATCATCTTCGTCCCTGCGGCTCAGGACGATCGTCCGGACGATGGAGCGCAGTTTCTGATTCGCGCCGCGGTGCCGATTTTCGGGCTGCTTTCTCCCATCAAACAGGCGGTCGCGGATGCCAATCCCGCGATCAGCCTGAATTTTCACGTCTTGGGGACGGACATCAAGGACGGACTCCTGCGCGAACGCCTGATGGCCACGCTATCTGGGTTTTTCGGCTTCCTTGCCGCGCTACTGGCGACGATCGGACTCTACGGCGTGATTTCCTATACGGTGGCGCGGCGCACCAATGAGATCGGCATCCGCATGGCTCTGGGCGCGCAGGGAAAAAACATCATCAACATGATCATGAGGGAAGCGGGGCTCCTCGTGGTCATTGGGCTCGTGATAGGCACGGGCATCGCCATCGCGGTAGGGAAAACGGCCGCTTCGCTTCTCTTTGGCTTGAAGCCGCGCGACCCGATCACCTTGATTGTCTCGGTGACCGCGCTCGCCGCGGTCGCGGCGCTAGCCAGCTTTCTGCCGGCGTTCCGCGCTTCGCGCCTCGATCCGATGAGGGCTCTGCGCGATGAGTAAGCCAGCGCTCCAGCTTCACGTACTTTGATTTCGAGGGCCCCGGCTTTGTCGGGGCCCGAAGCATCTCTGTTCAGCGCCGACTCTCCTCCGCTTCCCCACCCTCATCCGGCTTATAATGGCTGCCCCATGGAAAACAGCGACGTCGCCAAGATTCTCCGCGAGACCGCTCAACTGCTCGAGATTGACGGCGCCATGATCGGGCGCTACCGCAGTTACGAGCGCGCCGCCGAGCTGCTCTCCAGCCTCCCCGAGCCGGTCGAGGAACTTGCCAAGGACCCCGACAAGCTCACTGCCCTGCCCGGCATCGGCGACCGCATGGCCGAACACATCCAGGAAATCCTGGAAAAGGGCGACTACTCCCTGCGGCAGAAGCTGCTGAAGAAGTATCCCCACTCGATCCTGGATTTGCTGACGCTGCAATCACTTGGGCCGAAGAAAGTTGCGCTGCTCTGGAAAAACTTCAAGGCCGCCACCGTCGAGCAAGTGGAGAAGCTGGCCCGCGAAGGCAAGCTGCGCGACCTGGCGGGATTTGGCGAGAAGAGCGAGCAAAACATTTTGAAAGCCGTGGAAGTGTTCAAGAAATCGTCGGGGCGATTCCACATCAACACCGCGGACGATACGGCGCGGAAGCTGAGCGAATACATTTCGCAGCTCGGTAAGAAAATCGAGAAGATCACACCGGCGGGGTCGCTGCGGCGGGGCAAGGAGACGGTGGGAGACCTCGACCTGCTCGTCACGCTGCCGGAGGGACGGCATCCGGCGAAAGAATTGGATGCCATTGCCGATCACATCCTGAAATTCCCGGGCCTCGACCAAATTCTGGCTCGCGGAGAAAACAAAGTCAGCTTCGGGCTTTCGAACGGGATGCAAGTGGATGTTCGCCTGCTCGACGCCGCGAGCTACGGCGCGGCGCTGCTCTATTTCACTGGCTCAAAGGAGCACAACGTCACGCTGCGCGGCCGCGCCAACAAAATGGGCTACACGCTGAACGAGTACGCCCTTTCGACGCTCAAGGGCGAGCGGCATGTGGCCAGCCGCACCGAAGAGGAGATCTACGCCAAGCTGAAACTCGACTTCATCCCGCCCGAGCTGCGCGAGAACACAGGCGAAATCGAAGCCGCCGAGGCGCACAAGCTGCCGCACCTGATCGAATTGAAAGACATCCGCGGCGATTTGCAGATGCATACCACGGCGAGCGACGGCAAAAACTCGATTGAAGAAATGGCCGCGGCCGCCCGCGCGCTGGGGCACCAGTACATCGCGCTGACAGATCACAGCAAGGCCGTCACTGTGGCGAACGGCCTCGACGAAAAGCGCATGGCCGAGCAGATTAAAAGGATTCGCTCGGTGGACGCGCGCGGCCTCGGCATTCGCGTGCTCGTCGGCTCCGAGGTGGACATCCTAAAGGACGGGCGGCTGGACTACAGCGACGAAATCCTCGCCCAGCTCGACGTGGTGGTCTGCTCGGTGCATTCATACATGAACCTCGAACGCGCCGAGATGACGGAGCGCATTCTGGCCGCGATCGAAAATCCGTACACGCACATTATCGCGCATCCCACCGGGCGTCTGCTCCTGCGCCGCGATCCGTTCGACTACGACATGGAGAAGATATTCGACGCCGCGACAAAACATGGCGTGGCCATGGAGTGCAATTCGTATCCCGACCGGCTGGATTTGAAGGACACGCACCTGCGGATGTGCAAGGAGCGCGGCGTGAAGGTGGTCATCTCCACCGATTCGCACACGTCGACGAATCTCGGATTGATTCGATATGGAGTGCAGATGGCGCGGCGCGGCTGGCTGGAGAAAAAGGACGTGCTGAACACGCTGCCCGTCGAGCAATTCCTCGCCGCATTGCGTCCGAAACCGGCAGGCAGTTCCTCGAAGAAGTCGCGCGCTTCCGCGGCCGGCAAGCGCCGCTAGCGCGCGGCAGGGGGTTTGGCATAATACCCCTTCCGCGCGAACACCTTGTAACCCTTGTCCTGAGCTGCGATCTGGATCTTGCGGTATTTTCCGTCCCAATTCGTGTTCTGCGGGCGGTAGCCCAGGCTGTACTGGCTGTGCAGCTCTTCGGAGATCTCATCGAACGCGGCCTGCATCTTGTCCATGCCGCGAACTTGAATCACGCGGCCACCGGTTTCCTCGGCCAGCTTCTTCAAGTGCTCGGCATGAAAGATGTGGCGGACGTCGCAACTGTCGTGCGGCCCGTCGTAGATTTGGAGGACGTAGGCGATGACGTCGCTCTTCTGCAGCGCGTCGATGGCGTCCTCGAGCGCGGACTCACTCTTCGAATCGTCCGAGAGCGCCACGATCACAACCGCCTTGCGCCCGATTTCGCTCGCGAGGTAGCGATGCACGGAAATCCGCACCGCGTCGTAGAGGTGCGCCTCGCGGTAATCGGTATTGGGCATTCCCATCCTGCCGCCGCCGGGATAAGGCCCGCGCGGAGCGCCGGCCATCTGGTCGGCGCGGCCGAAGCGGCGGATGGTCTGCACTTGATCCACGAGCAAAGCAACATCGTCGGTGGGTACCTGGACGGTGGTGACGTGCGCGTCGTAGCTCACCACGAATCCGAGATCGTTCTTCCGCACGACGCGCGAGAGAAAAAGGCTCGAGGCCTCGGCTTCCAGGCCCAGAATGCGCGACATGCTCGTGCCGGTATCCAGCAGGACGCCGAGATCGAGCGGAACATCACTGTTCCGGGAGAAAAACTCGATGGGCTGTTCGCGGCCGTCCTCATAAACGCGAAAGGCGTCTTTGGCCAAACGGCTCTCGAGCTGCTTCTTGGAATTGCGCACGGTGAAGTAGATCGAAACGAGGTCTACGTCCCGCCGGATGACGCCGCTTTGGCCGCTGCCGGTTTTGCTGCTCCCGGACTGGGGCGCAGCCCCGAGCGACAACGCGAGTCCTGTGCCCGTCACCGCCAGCATGGTGATCCAGGCCCCGACACCCTTGCGCATGGTGCCCTCCCGTCCTTCGGTTGCTGGCATAGATGTCGGCCCCGCAGGCCGGGTTGGCCGGAGCGGATGTCAGAAACGTTTGGAACATTCCGTCGTCTTATAGCGTAAGGACTAGCAGAGGATGTCCCGGAGGTGTGTTGTGCGCAACCGCATTCTCGCTCTTCTGATCCCCGCAGCGCTCGTGGCCCTTTTGCTGGCAGCCCCTCGGACGATTCAGGCCGACGAGTGGCACAAGACCTATACTGTCTCGGGCAAGGCGACAGTGCATGTCGAGACAAACGACGGCGCTGTGCGCGTCTCCACGTGGGACGGCAAGCAGATCGAAGCTCGCGTCGAAACCATTGGCTGGAAGATTGACGACAGCGAAGTGCGCATCATCGAGCATCAGAGCGGCGACCGGCTCGACCTCGAAGCTCGCGTCCCCCACATGCACTGGAATATTGGCGTCAGCCGCCATTCGCTCCGCATCGAACTGAAAATACCGCGTGAATCCGACCTGAATGTGCGCACGGGCGATGGAAGCGTCGAAACGGAGAACAATGTCGGCGCGCTCGATATTCACACCAGCGATGGCCATATCACCGTCAGCCGCGCGAAGGGCGATCTCCGTCTCTCCACCGGCGACGGGCGCATCGAAGCCATGGGCCTCGACGGCCGGCTGGATGCCTCTTCCGGCGATGGCCGCATCCAGATCGAGGGCCGCTTCGACTCACTGAATCTCAAAACGAATGACGGTGGGATCGACGCGCGCGTCCTGACCGGCTCCAAGATGTCGTCCAGTTGGTCGGTGCGCACGGGCGACGGCAGCGTCACGCTGCGGCTCCCCGAAAACTTCCAGGCTGATTTGGAAGCGCACACAGGCGACGGCCGGATCACCATGGACTTCCCGATTCTCGCTTCGGGCACATTCGGCCGCTCGGAACTTCGCGGCAAGTTAAACGGCGGCGGCCCGGCGCTGATCGTGCATACCGGTGATGGTTCGATCAGAATTCAGAAATACTAGTGCTGCTGATCGATCGGCAGACGTGTCGCCGATGCGCAGGTGCACGCTCTAGATTTCCACAAGAGAATTTCAGCTTGTTGATTGCGCTTGATTCAAGAGCGCGCTATGCTGTGCGGAATCCTGGCGCTACAGGGGCGCCGGATTCCGAATCCTGTTCGCGCTAAATTGCAATGCGACTCCAACTCCGCTGGAGGAACTCCATGAAGAATGTACTGAGGATGGTGTGTGTACTCGCTTTGAGCCTTTGCTTCGGTATTGCCGCTGAAGCGCAAACGCAAATCACCACGGGCACGATCCAGGGCACGGTCAACGATGAAAAGGGCGGATCGGTGGGCGAGGCCGCGGTCGAGGTCAAAAATCTCGATACCAACCTGTCCAAGACGCAGACTACCGGCGCGGATGGACGGTTTACGTTCTTATCGCTTCCACCCGGGCGCTACACCCTCACAATCAAGAAAGAGGGCTTCTCGACGACTGTGCAGCAGGACATCAACCTTCTGGTGGGGCAGGCTCTCACCCTGCCTGTTTCGATGAAGGTCGGCGCCATTACTACGACAGTCACCGTCACGGCGACGCCGCAAATTGAGGTGACCAAGACGGAGTCCAGCACCACGCTGAACCAGCTCACCGTCGGAAACACGCCGATTCTGGGCCGCAAGTTTGAAGACTTGCTAACTCTAACGCCGGGCGTCAGCATCGTGCAGGGCCCCGACGGCGACGAGATCAATTTCAACGGCCAGCGCGGCGTTTACAACAACGTCAGCCTGGATGGCGGAGACTACATCAACCGGTTCTTCGGCTAACAACTTGGCGGGCAGCGCGCCGCCATCGACATCACTCTGGAAGCGGTCAGGGAATTCCAGGTGGTGGCCAGCGGCGCCAGCGCTGAATTCGGACGTACCGCCGGCGGCGTCATCAATGTCATCACCAAATCGGGTACCAACACGGTGCATGGCAGCGTTTTTCACTATCAGCGCCTGAAGGCGTTGAGCAGAAACACTTCGGATGGCAAGCCGCTAGAAGGGTTCCACCGCGAGCAATTTGGCGGCTCGATTGGCGGGCCGATCGTCCGCGACAAAATGTTCTTCTTCGGGGCGGGCGAAGGGATCACGGAAAATTTGACCCGGCCAAACCTGAGCGCCCCGCTGGGGACCGCCTGCTCCGTAGCTGCCCCCGTCGTGGGCGTGAATGATGCTGTGATCACCGCCAGCGCAGAATGCCAGCGCGTGGCCCTGATCAATTTCTTTAAGACAAAATTCAATCAGGATGAGGGGCAACCGGTGAAGCGTCCGGTTCGCAATGCCGCGTTCTTGGGCAAGTTCGACTGGAACCTCACGCGAACTCACGCACTCGCTGTTTCCTACAACTTCGACTACTCCAAGAACACGAACCAGACGTTTGATGTTCCCACCTACGGCAATTCGGCCAACGGCATCGAAGGCCCGTCCAAGATTCAGGCCCTCAACGTCAATCTGTTCAGCACCATCTCCCCGACCAAGCTGAACGAGGCCCACTTCACCTATGCCCGCGAGCTTCGCCCTCGCGCCGCAGCTCCCGGAACAGTGCCTGACACCGACATGGGCGCCTTCGTGCCAACGCCCACATTCCGGTTTGGCATGCCGTACTTCCTGGAACCCACTGTGGACGAATTACTGTGGCACAGCCAGGTCAAGGACAACTTCTCCATCGTCTCCGGGAAGCACACCATCAAATTCGGCGGCGACTGGCTGCACACCCGCAACACCCAGATCTTCCGCGGGTTTTTCAAGGGTCGCTACATTTTTGACAGCGTGGTCGGCTTCCTTCACTACGCTTCCCCGCAGACTCCCTTTGTGGCGGGTTTTGGGCCCACTGCCGTGGGCTGCAAGGATGGAAGTTACAGGGATATCTCGACCGCAGGCTCCTGCCCGATCGGCACCACGGGCGGGCCGCTACTGCTGTATATCCAGCACGGCGCCACCAGCGGCCCGACCACGGATGCCACAGGCGCCTCGTCGATCAAGAACGAGGACTTTGGCTTATTTATTCAGGACAAATGGCAGGTCTGGCCGCAATTCACGCTCAATTATGGCTTGCGGTGGGAAGCAACAATTTTCCCCGATCCGGTGATCCCTCCGTCAAAGACGGCTTACGGCACCAACCTCAGCAATCCGGCATTTCCTTCGGATGGCACAATCCACAACCAGAAGAAGGAGTTTCAGCCGCGAATCGGCTTCGCTTGGAATATCCGGAACAACAGCAAGTCCGTCTTGCGGGCGAGTTGGGGAATGTACTACGCGACACAAAACATGCTGGCGCAAGTCGGCGCCATCACTACCAACGGCGTTCAGCAGCAGGAGATCGACGCGGGCACGTTCTTTAACACAGCGGGTGGGCCGCCGCCGACCTACCCGGGAGTGTTGGTGGCCCCGGTCATACCCCCAGGCACGTTCCCCCCAGGCTCGGGAGTGACGATCTTCCCCAAGGACTACGCTAACCCGCGCGTCTACCATACGGACGTGGCTTTCGAGCAAGAGATCCGCCCCAACTTGTCCCTCTACGCTGAATTCAACCTGGCCAAGGGCGTGCATCTCACTCGTGAGATCAACCCAAATGTGGCACCGCCGGTGGATCTCAGCTTTGTTGATCCCCCTGGCGTCGGGGCGGTCTACAATGGCCCGAAGCCATTTCCGAACCTGGGCACGATTACGGACACGGCTAGTTCTGCCAAGTCGCTGTATCGCGGCGTGACCTTCGGGATGAAGAAGCGGTTTAGCCAACGCTTCCAGATGGAGGCCAATTACGTCTACTCGAGGGACCTGGACGACGATTCGAACGAGCGCGACCCATTCGCCCTCCGCTATGCGAACCTGTTCAACCTGGCGGCTGAGTACTCCAACTCCGACCGGGACGAGCGGCACAAGTTCAACTTCTATACCTACGCGGAGTTGCCGTGGGGATTCCGGGCAAACGTGCGGATGCAGGCCCACTCGGCCCAGCCCATCTCGGCTAGTCCGCGCATCCTGAACGGCGTGGACAAGGGCCGCAACACTCTGCGCAAAGACAACGCGTTCTTCACCTTCGACTGGCGCGCCGAGCGGCCACTTCATTTCGGCGAGCGCTTCGCGCTTGTTCCGATGATCGAGATGTTCAACACCTTCAACAACAAGAACAACGTGAACCCGCTCATTTCGCCGGGTGCCTTCAACTTCGATGGATTCTTGCGCCAGGGCGTGGGCGACCCTCTTCAGGTGCAGCTCGCGGTGAAGCTCACCTGGTAAGCGCTCAGCGGCGTTCGACACATTCGAAAGCTCGATCCTCCCGGTGGCTCGAAAGGGCCACCGGGAGTTTTATTTGCAGCCGCGACAAACGATTGCAAATTGCGCCGCCATCGCGCATGATTATTCGCTTCGTCCGCTGCTCTCCGCGCCAACTGAGCTTCCAAGCAGCGAAGATTCCAGTCCAGGATCAGGGGGAAGAGCTCGATGCGCAAGCCAGCCACCATTGCATCGCCCAAAGGAAAACTCGGCGTCCTGACGCCGGGGATGGGCGCCGTCAGCACCACGTTTATGGCCGGCGTCGAGATGGTCCGCAAAGGGCATGCGCTGCCCGTCGGCTCGCTGACGCAAATCGGCACCATCCGCCTGGGCAAACGCACCGAAGGCCGCTCGCCGCTAATTAACGAATTCGTGCCGCTCAGCAAACTCGAAAACCTGGTCTTCGCCGGATGGGACATCTTCTCCGACAACGCCTACCAGGCCGCGGCCAAGGCCGGCGTGCTCGAACGGCACGACCTCGAAAAAGTGAAGCGCTTCCTCGGCGGGATCAAGCCCATGAAGGCGGCGTTCGATCATGAGTATGTGAAAAAACTCGACGGCACGCACGTCAAGAAGGCCAAGAATAAGTTCGACCTCGCCGAACAAATCAAAGAGGACATCGCCGATTTTAAGAAAAAGTCCAAGGTGGACCGCCTGGTGATGGTGTGGTGCGGCTCGACCGAGATTTTTCTTACGCCGCACGAAGTGCATCGCACCGCGGCGTCGCTTGAGAAGGCCATGAAGGCGAACCACCCCTCGATCGCGCCCTCGATGCTCTATGCCTGGGCCGCGATTACCAGTGGGGTGCCCTTCGCCAACGGCGCGCCGAATTTGACGGTGGACCTCCCCGCCATGCAGGAGCTGGCGCGGAAGCACAACGTGCCCATCTGCGGCAAGGACTTCAAGACCGGCCAAACGCTGCTGAAGACAATCCTCGCCCCCGGGTTCAAGGCGCGGATGCTGGGCTTGAACGGCTGGTTCTCAACCAACATCCTGGGTAACCGCGACGGCGAAGTGCTGGACGATCCCGAGTCGTTCAAAACCAAAGAGGAATCGAAGCTCGGCGTCCTCGAATACATCCTGCAGCCCAAGCTCTACCCGCAGCTCTACGGCAAGATGCACCACAAGGTCCGCATCAACTATTACCCGCCGCGCGGCGACAACAAAGAAGGCTGGGACAATATCGACATTTTCGGCTGGCTGGGCTACCCCATGCAGATCAAGGTGGACTTCCTCTGCCGCGACTCCATCCTCGCCGCGCCCATCGTGCTCGATCTCGTTCTCTTCCTCGACCTTGCGCAGCGCGCCGGATTCCACGGCATTCAGGAGTGGCTCAGCTTCTACTTCAAGTCGCCCATGTTCGCGCCCGGGCTTTATCCCGAGCACGATCTCTTCATCCAGCTCATGAAACTCAAGAACACGCTGCGCTGGATGATGGGCGAAGACCTGATCACCCACCTGGGGCAGGAGTATTACGACTGAGGCCCCCGCAAGTGGCTTCCGCGCATTCCCCGAGATTCCCCGACCCAGGACTGCCGGTGATACTCACCAGAAGCCCGGTGTTCCGCGGAACACCGGGCCTAGAATCGCCTCAGTTTTCGGGCCGCTAGGGGGGTAGCTGGAATCTCGCAGCGGCGCGTCTGAGGCATCCCAATGCCAGATCGGCCTGCGAAGTGAAGACTGGAATCCAGGACCGCTCTGGTATACCGCTGTCCTTCGACTGTCCCTCCGTCCAGTAGTTTTCGGTTCGCCCGAGGCCCTACTCTCGCGAGAGAGGCTGCCGAGGCGGGACTCGCCACGCCGTCCACCCGCAGCACTAAGAGGGGTCAGCCCATGATTCAGACGGAAGCGTTTGCTGAATTCCGAAGAGCGATCGCCTATCTGCGTGACGGTCATGCCACCGAGGGGTTGCCGTACATGCGCCGGGCCGTCCAACTGGAGCAACACAACCCCTACTACATCTCCTATCTCGGCCTGATGACGGCTCGCGCCGAGCAGAATTGGGCCGCCGGATTGGAACTTTGCCGATCCGCCCTGCAGATGCGGCGCAATGAGCCTCAACTCTATCTCAATTTATCCGAAGTCTACCTCGCCGCCGGACGCCGCGAAGACGCCACCGAGATCCTGATCCGCGGCTTGAAGAACGCGCGGCGCGATTTCCGACTGCGGCTGGCCCTCGAGCGTCTTTGCGGGCGACGCCGCCCTATCATTCCTTTCTTGCCACGCACCCACTTTCTGAACCGCCAACTCGGGCTTCTACGGCACCGCATGTTGCACAGCCTGACAGGCGCTGACGCGCGCGCCTGAATCGTTCTCGGCCGCCATCTTAGAGTTCCTCGCCCCCATGAGCCCTCGCTCGGCTTTCACTTTGTGGATGGCAACCGAGGGGCTCTCTTCTCTACTCACCGGCCGGCGGATTCCAGTCCAATTTGACCAATTGGACTGCCCGGATGGTTCTTGACGCCTGCGAGCAGTTAAGCTAGTGTCCCGTGTTACACCGCAAGGTCGCCATCCTGCCGCTGAGGAGAGTGAATGGAACCAAAAGCTGTTTTGGAGTTCGCCGCCAAGCACCACGCCAAAATCCTCGACCTCCGCTTCATCGACGTCCCCGGCATCTGGCAACACGTCAGCTTCCCTATCGACCAGCTTTCTGAGAAATCGTTCGAAGAAGGCTTCGGATTTGACGCCAGTTCGATTCGCGGATGGGCGCATATCCACGAATCGGACATGCTGCTGATGCCGGACTCAAAAACCGCCTTCATGGACCCGTTCCGCGATACGCCGACGCTGATTATGATCGGCGACGCCGTGGACCCCATCACCAAGCAGCCTTACCCGCGCGACCCGCGGTACATCGCCAAGAAGGCCGAAGCGTATCTCGGTTTTTCCGGCGTGGCCGACCAGGCATTCTTCGGCGCAGAAGCAGAGTTCTTTATTTTCGATAATATCCGCTTCGATCAGGCCGCCCAGCACGGTTTCTATTTCATCGACGCGGAAGAGGGACGCTGGAATTCGGGCCGCGAGGAACACAACCTCGGTTATCGCCCGCGTTACAAGGAAGGCTACTTCCCCGTTCCGCCCACGGACCACTACCAGGATTTGCGCACGGACATGACCCTGCAGATGCAGGCCTGCGGGCTTCACGTCGAGTGCCACCATCATGAAGTCGCCACCGCCGGCCAGACCGAAATCGACATCAAATTTGACACGCTGGTGCAGTCCGCCGACAACATGATGAAGTACAAGTACATCGTGCGGAATGTCGCCTATCAGTACGGCAAGACCGTGACGTTCATGCCCAAGCCCATCTTCGGCGACAACGGCTCCGGCATGCACACTCACCAGTCGCTCTGGCTGAAGGGCAAGCCGCTTTTCGCCGGAGACGGCTACGCTGGGCTTTCGCAGACCGCGCTGTGGTACATCGGCGGACTACTGAAGCATGCGGCCGCGATCGTGGGGTTTGCCGCGCCGACGACGAATTCCTACAAGCGCCTGGTGCCCGGTTACGAAGCGCCGGTAAACCTGGCGTACTCGCGCCGCAACCGCTCGGCCGCGGTGCGCATCCCCATGTACTCCGCCAGCCCCAAGGCCAAGCGCATCGAATTCCGTCCGCCGGACGCGGCCTGCAATCCATATCTCGCGTTCGCCGCGATGATGATGGCGGGCCTGGATGGCGTCGAGAACAAGATCGATCCTGGCCAGCCGCTGGATAAGGACATATACGACCTCGGGCCCGAGGACTTGAAGAACGTGCCGTCGCTCCCCGGATCGCTCGATGAATCATTGAAGGCGCTCGCAGCGGATCATAAGTTTCTGCTCAAGGGCGACGTCTTTACCGAGGAGTTCATCCAGCTCTGGATCACCTACAAAACGAAGAACGAGGTGGACCCTGTCCGGATGCGCCCGCATCCCTATGAATTCCATCTCTACTACGACATCTAGTTGCCCGGAGTCTCTCAGAAGAAGAAGGGGCGCCCGCAGCGGCGGACGCCCCCGTCCCCGCGCCACTCGGTGGCGGTTCATTCACTCCTCTCTCCGGAGCAAGCATTCTCAGCTAGCATCGCTGGTTGACTCGCAACGGCCGACGATGGTAGTTTCCGCGCCAGAATAGCTTTGGGTTTCCCGGCCCGTTCCTTTTCGCCAGACGATCAGGAGGAACTCAAATCGATGGATGCCAACCAGACGCCAGCCACCAAGAAATGCCCGTTTTGCGCAGAAGAGATTCACAGTGAAGCCGTCAAATGCCGTTTTTGCGGGCAATGGCTTGGCGGTCCGCAATCGCAGGCGGCTGCGCTTCCCGGGCCATCACCGGTGAGCGCCCCTCAGGGAGGGGCGCCGCCGCTGGACGCACTTCAAATGTCGATGGTGTACCAACCGCAGTTCGAGATGACACGCCTCACGGCCGCGCAGCGTGAGCTTTTCAAGAAGAATTATCTGTTCGAGACTTTCTCGGTGGGCGGAGCCATCGCGCTCCACTATGTGACCCTGGGTATCTTCACGTTCATTTTCATGGGACTCAAACACAGCAAACTCCCCAAGATCCATCCCGACGACTTCTCCGCTGGCAAAGCCATCGGATTCCTTTTCATACCGTTCTTCAATATCTACTGGATATTTGTGTTCTGGCTGCGTTTGGTGGATCGCATCAACTTTCAATTCCGGCTTCGGGATCTCCCCATGCCGATCTCGCGGGGCCTGACACTGGCGGCTGTGATTGTGGGAATCATTCCGTACGTGGGATTTGTCTCCTGGTTGGTGCTCTACCCCATACTGGTTTCGGAAATCCAGGGTGCATGCAATCAACTGGCGCTGGCCAACCAGGCCACCAATGCGGCCGGCCGGTAGCTTGAGTTCAGCCCGGTAGCCGCAAGGACCGTTTGCCTGCCTCAGAGGAGGCAAGAAGGGTCGTCCGGAACAACGGTTACTCCAACCCGCTGCCGCGCGGGGGTTTCCTTCGTTTCCCCCGAGTCCGCTACTTCCCCTACCTCCTCCTCTCCCTTTGCGTTACGCTGAGAAGGCCACATGGACGCCGCCTTCTCCACCATCGCTTTTGCTGAAACCGGCCGCGCCGCCGCGAACCTGGCTCGCATCAAACCGCTGCTTCCGCAAAATCTCTGGGCCACCTTGCCCGCACTTCTCGCCCAGCTTCCCGATCCCGACGCTTCGCTGAACTATTTGGAACGATTCCTGCGCGAGAAGCCCGCCGCGGAATCATCGAGCGCGCGCATCGTGCAGTATCTCGCGCAGAACCCCGCGGCGTTGCATCATCTGCTGGTCGTTTTCAGCTACAGCCGCTTCCTCGCTGAAACGCTGGTGCAGCAGCCCGACCTCATCCTGTGGCTGCACCGTCCCTATGGCGCCCGCGGCAACTCCTCCGGGCATCTCGACCGGATCAAATCCCACGAAGACCTCCAGGCTGAGTTCGCGCGCTTCCAGGCCACTTCGTTCGATCTCGCTCCCAGCGTCGTACTGGCCCGGTTCAAGCGCCGCGAGTATCTCCGCATCATGCTGCGCGACGTCCTGGGCATCGCCACGCTTACCGAAACCACGCTGGAGCTCTCCCGCCTCGCCGACGTCCTGCTCGATCGCGCGCTGCGCGTCTCGGCGCAAAAGCTCGAGAACGCCTTCGGCCAGCCGCAATTCACGGATGCCGCGGGAAATCGGCATGCTGCGCGCCTCTCCATGATTTCGGTCGGCAAGCTCGGCGGTGAAGAACTGAACTATAGCTCCGACATCGATCTGATCTTTCTGTACGGTCACGACGGAGAAACGCAGGGGGGCTCCGAGGGTACGACGACGAACGCCGAGTTTTTCATTCGCCTCGCGCAGGCCGTGCTGAAGATGATTACCGAGGTCACCCCGGAGGGCGCCGTTTTCCGCTTGGACTTGCGACTCCGCCAGCAAGGCTCCGAAGGCAATCTGGCGATCAGTTTGCCGGCGGCGCTTGCCTATTACCGTTTGAGCGCGCGCGAATGGGAGCTGCAAATGCTCGTCAAAGCACGCTGTTCGGCGGGGGACGCCGAGGCCGGACGCCAGTTCTTGCGCAAGGTCCAGCCGCTCGTCTATCGCCCCGAGTTCAATCTCGCCGCAGTTCGAGCGGCGCTCGAGGCCCGCGAAGAAATCACGCGCAGCCTCCGCGAACGCGCCGGCGCAACCGGCCACGCCGCCGAATGGAACGTAAAGCTCTCTCCCGGCGGGATCCGCGACATCGAATTCCTTGCGCAGAGCCTCCAGCGACTTTACGGCGGCGCCGATCCGTGGCTGCGATCCAATTCCACTCTCGTCGCCCTCCAGCGGCTCCATGACAAGGGCCACATCTCCGGCCGCGATTTCTTCCGGCTCAGCTCGTCCTATCAATTCCTTCGCAAAGTCGAACATCGTCTGCAACTCCGCGATGGGTTGCAACGGCACACGCTGCCCGAAGCTCCCGACGCCATCGAGCGCCTCGCGCTTCGCTGCGGCGTGGAGGCATCGTCTGCCGATCGTCGCACCGCCGGCCAGCAGTTTCTCCATCGGCTCACGCAACACTTTGCCGACGTTTGCGAGATTTACGACCGCACGCTCGCTCTCAATCCTCCCGCCGAGCCTCGGGCAGACACCGCCGCCGACGTCGAGCCGGGATCTTTCGCCCAGATGCGCCGCTTGCTGGCGGAGTTTCCCCGCGTGGCCGCGGCCGTTTCGGCCAGTAGCGATGACACCTACTCGCGGCGCGGTTTGAGCCGTTATTTGAATGCCGCCGCTCTGTACCGCAGGGTGATGTCAAACCTCGAGGAGCATCCGGAGTGGATCGCCAAAGCTGCCGAATTATTTGCACGGAGCGACCTTGCGGTAGAAATGCTCTCACGCAACCCCGAGGAAATCGCGCTGGTCGCAGCTTCGGAAGATTTCGAGACCCGCGGGCTAGCAGCCGCAGTCGAGTCCCGGTCTTTCGACGCAGCGATGGCAAGTCTGCGCAATGCCTATCGGCGCGGCGTTCTGCGGGCCGTCGTGAATGGGCTTCTGGGCGTGCGACAGCCATTCCAAACTTTCGAAACGCTGACGCTCTTGGCGGACCAGGCGCTCGCGGGCACTCTCGCCGTCGTGGCGCGGGAATTTTCCGCAATCGGCGAACTTGCTCCGGGGCCGCTCGCCGTCATCGCCCTCGGCCGACTGGGCACGCGCGAGATGGACATCGGCTCCGACGCCGATCTCATCTTTGTCGTCGAAGATCGCTTGCACGGCGAAGCGCGCGAGCCGTGGCGCCAATTCATCGAACGATTCGTTCAGGTGGCCGCCAGCCACACCCGCGAAGGCCTTCTCTTCCCCGTCGACACGCGCCTACGCCCGCGTGGCGGCGAAGGAGAAATCCTTCAGACCGTCTCCTATCTCGAAAATTATTTTCGGAACGAAGCCGAAGCCTGGGAGGCCGCGACATTTCTGAAGGCGCGGCCAGTGGCGGGCAATCTCTCGCTCGGCGAAGAGAGCATCCGGCGCATCCACGCCGCGGCCTCGGAGCGCTTCGCGGACCGCGCGGAACTCGTGCGAGGCTTGATCCATACGCGGACTCTCATGGAGCGCTCCACGGCGGAGACGCCGCGGGGAGGCGAGCCCGCAATCTTCGGCAACAAGGGCGCGATAAAGGTTCTGCCCGGCGGCTTCTACGACATTGAATACATCCTCGCCTGGCTTTTCTTGACGCGGAGTCCTGCTGTGCGCGAAGCCCCGGGCCATGTGCTCCGCCAAATCGCGCAGCTCGAATCCTCCGGCGCTCTCACCACCGGGGACGCCCAGGCTTTGCGTGCCGCGGCCCTGCTCCATCGCTCGCTGGACCACGCCATTCGACTGGTCACCGGGCGTCCCGCGGGCCTTCTCCCCGAACCCGCGCTTGCGGAGCGCGTGCGCCGCCTGCTCGATCTCTGGCAGGTCCCGGTGGGTGGCAGCCTCGAAGATGCTGTGGAGTCCGCACGCCGGAATTCTCGGGCGCTCTTCGAACGGTTCATCGTCGCCGCATCCCGCTGACGCGAATCAACTATTGAGGGCGCTCCAGCGTGTCGTAGAGCGGATGAGCTGGGCGCACCGCGGCGCCCTCGTCCGCCACGGTGATGGCCAGAATGCGGATGCGATCGCTCTCCGGCAGAGTGATTGTCTTCGCGCCTTCGGGGAGATCGATGGCGTAGGCGTACAGATACGAATACGCGTAAGCCTCGGCGTGACCGGCTGAATCGTGGCGTTGTGAAGCGAACCAAGCCACGTCGGCGCGTTTGATGAACGCCGGCCGCAGTCCCACCATTTCGCCGTACTCGTTGTAACGCACACGCGGTGGTGCTCCCGGAGGCGGCGTTGGAGCATCCGCCCGCGGGGGAATCGGTATCTCCGTCCGTCTCCACACTCGCGTGTCCCACTGGCCGATGAAGCCTGTCCAGTCCTGAATCGTTAGTTCGACTGGCTTGTCACCGACGCGGAATGTACCCTTCTGGTCTCCGTTCGCCGCCGCAGCCAGCACGTAAACGCGATTGAATTTTCCGGCTGGTAGCGCAATCGTCTGGCCCTGTGCCGCCACTGCGTTCGGTTTGCCCGCAGCGGCCGCGGCGAGACTGAATTTGATTCCTCCGAAGTCCAGCGTACTCGGTAGCAACTCCGCCGGCAGCGCTTTTCCTTGCGAAGCATTTTGATTGTTTGGGTTTGCGTCGAAGCTGCCCTCGGATGGACGGCCGTCGTGCGTCGCGACGGAAATGTCGTACGGCAACGGCACGGGCCGCGACTGTGGCGTGGCCACTCGCGCCGGCGCTGCGCCGAGCTTCACGGCAAAGCTGCGCACTTGATAGGGCGTGAAGGAAGTCACCAAGGCACCGCTTGCAAGCGTCGCGGCGCCCATCGGCATCTCCTGCCCGTTCACCTCGAGCGCCGCGGCCAGCGGCTTCGCAAAGGACACGCGAACGTCTTTCGCTTCCCTGCCGTCGATTTCGACTAGCCGCACGATTACCTCGTCGCTGCTCTCGGCTTTTTTGACGGCGAGGACGCGCACGCGGCTGGAGTTCACGTTGAGCAGCGAGAACTCCTTGCCGAGTGCTCCGGCATGCTGCGGACTCTCGAATGCAATGAGCGGCTGATTCAAGCGGTAGGCCTGCCAGTCGGTCTGTCCCTGGCGCCAATCGCCAGCGTGCCCCGCGAGGCCGAACACGATTTCGTGGCGGCCTAAGTCCTGCGTGCCCTGATCCGCGTAGCCGCCGCGAGTCCCCGGCGTTCGAATCAGCGTCAGACGGAGCGACGTGTCGCTGGGTTTGTCCGAAGCGTTCTTGCAATCCGTTAGCACCGTGACACCGTAAGAGCCGCTCTGATCCGTGAGATCAATCCACTGGTGCGAGGCCACTTCGAATTGCCGCTCTTCCTCGTTTGGACGCTGAATCGTGCCGATATCCCAGTTGTAAGTCGCCATCTTGTTCGCGGCGGTGAACGAAAACGCGGCTTTCAAATTGGCTTCGCGGGTTCGCCAGTCGATGACATTACTGAATTCCACGCGATTGCCCGCGTCACCCGCGGAGAGGCTCACCGTCTGCACAAATTTCGAGCCTTCGGCCTCGCGCGTCACTTCGACTGCAACGCGCACCGGCCCGCTTTCCACCACGCGCACCTGCGCCGGGCTGCCGACAATCGTTCGCGGCACGCGCTGCTCGTCTTCGAAATCCATGTTCCAAGCCGGCCACTGCTGAGGGTTGTCCGTTGAAATCGCCAAATGAACCGGAGCGGAGAGCAATTCGCGATTCAGTTTTTTGTCCCAGATGTTGGAGACGTCGCCGTTGCCGTCGATCATGACTTTGTAGCGCGCGTTTTCGAGCATGGTTTCGTCAACGCGCAGAGTGGAATCCGTCGCGGGAGCGTCGGCAGGCTGTACATCGTAAATGGCAAATCCGACAGATGGCGCTTTCGCCAGGAAGAGAATCCTCGCAGCGCCGTCTTTCGCACTCACCAGCTGGGCGGGAACCTCTTTTCCATGCGGCCCCGTGACGCGGACGGCGTGCAGCGAGTCGCCCGGCAACGCAACCGTGGCCTCGACCACGTCTTCGCGCGCGACGTTGAGCGGGTTGTACACCACGATCGAGGTTCCCTTCCCCGTGGTGTTCAGTCCGGACGCCACCGCCTGCGTGGCGCTGGTCAACACGCCTGCGAATTGATTCATGGCGATCACGTCGTCGTTCCAAGCGAATTCGAACGACCTCGGTGTGGCCGTGCCGGGCAAAATGTCATGGAACTGTCCGCCCATCACCAGTGTCCAGGCGTCGTTCAATCGCTTGCGCGGATACGTGCGGCCGCCCAGCCATTCGGCTGCGATCGAAGCTTTCTCCGCGGCGTCGGCCAGCAGCTCGTTCTTGCGGATCCAGCGCTTCTGGTACGCCTCCGAGGTCAGTGAGCCAGCGGAATGATTGATCAGCTCAAGGTCGCCTTTGTAGCGCGGCATCTTGTCCGTCTTACAGCAGTGCAGGATGTCGTTGAAGATTTGATCCGCATTCGACCAGATCACGCGCACCGTGCCGTCCCCCACCTGCACCGGCGGTCCGGGGCGCGCCGGAGGCTGCTGGCCATAGTTGAGTGGCGGCAACGAAGCTTTTCCCCGCGTCGTGATCGCCTCCATCAATTTCACGGAGTACTCTTCCGGCGAACCACCCACGTCGCCCGTGCCTACGTAGTGGTAGTCGGCGAACACGCCAGTGAGGTTGCCGTTGATCTGAATCCGCTTCGGCCAATCTTCCAGGACGCGCGTTCGCACGCGATTCTGTTGCGGCGTGAGCGACGGATCGGCGGGCAGCGGCGGCGGAGGCGTCTTGCTGAGGTCGTAGGTCACGTCGCTGGTGTAGCTCAGCGGATTGAGCGCCGCGATCACCGTTTTGCCGTCCGGGCCTTCCCAGATTCCCACATTGAACGGAATCCCAACCGGAGTCTCTTCCGGCGAATCCGGGCCGCCCACGTGCGGCGCGGGCTGCCAGCCGGACGAAAGTTTTTGCGTTGAAAATCCTTTGATGCCGGCGTGCGCCAGGATGCTGGGCAGTGACGACGGGAAACCGAAACAGTCCGGCAGCATGTATTCATCGCTGGCTTTGCCGAATTCCTTGCGGAAGAAATTATTGCCGTAGAGGATTTGCCGGATGATGGACTCGGCGTTGGGCGAATTGACGTCGCCCTCTTCCATCGAGGAGCCTGCCGGAAACCAGCGTCCCGCGGCGACATATTGCTTCAGGCGCGCGAAGTCCGCGGGAAAATATTCCTTCATCAGGCGGTAACGGTTCGCGCCCGTGAAATTGAAGACGTAGTGCGGATATTTTTCGAACAGCGCGAAATTATTGCGCATCGTCTTGGTGAGGTATTCATCGATGACCTGCGGATACTCCCAGCGCCATTCCGTATCCAGATGCGCGTAACCGACGACGTAAAGTGTCGGCTGTTTGGTCAAGTCTCGAGTCCCCGCCGGAACTGGCTTTGTCTCCGGAGATTTTGCGGTCGGCGATTTCGCCTGAGCAGGCTTCTTCGCGGCGGACTGCGCCCCTGCGCGGCCCGGGAATACTCCCAGGACGGCCCCGAGAGCGAAGGCGGCGAGCGCCCTCCTCGAAATCACGGACCGCACCTTACGGACAGAACTCAAACGACGAATGCGATTCTCCATCGGTGTCCACCTGGATGGGCCCTCGAACGGCGAGGAATCCCGGATTGTTGAGACGCGGCCATCTTATACGCGGTCGCTGCGGGAAGCACAACCAAACGTTGCCGCGCAAGGCAGCTTCGGAATCCCGCGGCTTCGAGTATAGAATGCGGTTCGCGGCGAGCGCGATCAGCCTCGCAGCGGGGATGTCCTCCGGGGAACTCCGCAGGTCGGAGAATCCCTCCGCCCCCGAAGCAGGACGCCTATTGCTTTGTTGCGCGGTCGATGAACGCTGCAACATGGTTGTACAGATTGACGCGGTCTTCATCGTGCAGATACATCGTGTGGCCAGCGTTGTAATAGTTCAGCTTCACATTTTTCTGCAGGTCGGCGGGCAGGCCGAGGTGCTCCATGGTGAACTCGGTCTCGAAAAACGGCGTAGCCATGTCGTAATAACCGTTCTCCACCTGAACGAGCAGTTTCGGATTGGTGATCATGGCCTGGAGCAGATCGTTCTGCGAATTCGGCGCGCTGGGAAATCCGAAGCGCCCGCCCTGCTGTCGGTTCCAGTTCCAGGCGCCATTCGCTCCGGGCGCGGTGTTGTTGTACTGCTTGTCCATCCCGAACTTCAGTTCGTTGTGGTTGTACGAGTTGATCATCGCCGTGAACGCGCCGCCGACCGCGGGCCCTTCAGGATCGCCTTGCGCAAACTCCGCCAGGAGATCCACCGTGTGCCCGGTAAATCGCGCGTCAATGCGTCCGGAGGTCAGTCCACGTCCGCGCTGCAGCTCGACGTTGAACTGTGCGAGATTGACGCGCAGGTTTGCCTTCAGCAAGTAGTCTTCGTTGAGGCTGGTGAAGTAGGAAAGCTTCTTGGCCACGGCCGCTTTTTCCGCGGCAGAAAGTCTGGCGCCGTTGAAGAGCGCCGCCGCGTACTCGCCCCGTGCGTACTGCCGGGCCTCGTCGAGAAAGGTTTCCAGGTTCCCCGGCCGATTCTTCAGTACCTTGTGGTACCACGCCACGGCCGCATAGCTGGGCAGATAGTAGACAAACGGCCGATCGTCGCCGGGTGCGAACGTAAGCGTAGAAAGATCAAGCACTGAGGAGATCAGGCAAATGCCGTTCAGATGGACGTTGTAGCGCTGCTGGAGCAAGTTGCCGAGCACAGCGGAGCGAAACGTGCCGTAGCTCTCCCCGATCAGGAACTTCGGTGAGTTCCAACGGTCATTGCGGCTCAGGTAGGTGACGATGAACTGCCCAAACGCCGCCGCGTCCTCGTCGACTCCATAGAAATCTTTCTCCTGAGCTTTCCCGGCCGCGCGGCTGTACCCGGTCCCCATGGCGTCGATGAATACGAGGTCCGTTTTGTCGAGCAGGCTCTCCGAATTGTCGGCGAGCTTATAGGGCGCGGGCCCCGTGAAATTCGGGTCGTTGGTGACGACGTGCCGCGGCCCGAAGGCGCCCATGTGCAGCCACATCGTGGCGGAACCCGGCCCGCCGTTATAGAGGAAGGACACGGGGCGGTGCGTCAGATCCTTTACGTCCGTGCGCGTGTAGGCCACGGAATAGAGCAAGCCGGTCGGCTCGCCTTTGTCGTTTTTCAGGAGCGTGGTGCCCGCGGAGGCTTTGTATGGAATGGTTTGTGCGCCGATGCGCACGGAATGTTCGGTAACCGACCACTCTTCCTTGGCCGCGGCCGCTTCCGCCGCGGCGGTGGCGCGCGCATCCGAACTTCTCTCCGGCGGCGCTTGCGCGGCAACCCGCGCGGCCTGGCCGAAAGCAACCATCAACAACAACACACCAAGACCAAAAATCCTTTTCATCTTCACTCCCTCGAAGCAGATGTGGATCGCCAACGTTCAGTTCGCGGACGGATTCTATGCACGCCCCCGACTTCTGTCAAAGCACTTGGCAGGAGGCCGCCCCCGGGCAAAAGATATCGCGGCATCTGTCATTTTTATCTGCTACCATCGGGCCACGTCAGAGTTTGGGGTGTGGGTTGGGACTCGGCTCGGCAAATCGGGGTTCCCTTGGTGGAAAAATAATTCCAGGACTGGTGGCGCTCGCCCTACTGGTTGTGTGCGCGGCTGGTGCGCAACAACAATCCCCCAGGAAACCGGCCACAAAACTCCTGCCCAAGCCAGCTGCAGAGCCCTGGTCGCCTCCCGACGTTGATGCCGCCGTACCTCCCGTCGAACCCAGCGTACCGTGCTCCATGCCGGATGTGCTCGCGGGCACGAGCGCAAAAGTGAAGGAACTCGTCACCAACCTCGAGCGATTCACCGCCACCGAGAAAATCCAGGATTCGAGGTTGGCCAAGCGCGGAAAATGGAACCCGTCCGGTACATAAAACTTCCGGTACCTGGCCTTTATTTCCGAGATTCGTCCCGGAAGGCTTTCTGTGGAAGAGCGGCGAGACAGAATCGGATCGTCCGGGCAGAGCGCTCCGGCGATCGATAGCACCGGTTTGGCCGCGTTTGCGCTCGTCTTCCATCCCTACTACACCGGTGATTTTGTGATGGCGTGCGAAGGCCGCACCGATTGGCGCGGGCGGGCGGCGTGGCAAGTGCGCTTCGCGCAACGTCCCGACGTCACGCCACGTTTTCAGGATTTCGTGGTTCCCCCGAAACGCGTCGTCGTGAAGCACAAAGGCCACGCCTGGATCGACGCCGAGAGCTTTCAGGTGCTACACATGGACGTTGACCTGGTGGAACCGATCCCCCAGATCCGCCTGCGGACGCAACACCTCTCGATCGATTACCACCCGGTGCAGTTCGTGCAGCGAAAAATCGAACTCTGGCTGCCGGAGAAGGTGGACATGTACGTGGACCTCCATTCCCGGCGCTACCGCTTCCAGCACGACTTCAGCAATTATCTGCTTTTCTCCGTGGAAACTTCGCAGGACCTCAAGGAACCGCCGAAGTGAAGACGGGTCCACCTCCTCCCTAAACGGAACATCCAGACTGAAGGAAACCGACTTACCCGGTGCGCGGCGTGTGGGAATATGCTATCGTTTGAGTTTGAGGCGGGCAGGCCCGCCGCCGCAGATTCTGCCTGAGTCAAGACCACCGCGCCCGCGAGTGAGTGCCACGCCCGAATCCACGAGGAGCGAACCAAGATGAAGCAGTCTTATAACGGTATTTCTGTGCCCGCCGACGGCAAGGCAATTGAGTATGTGAACGGCGCATTCCGCGTGCCGGACCGGCCCATTCTTCCCTTCATCGAAGGCGATGGAACGGGCCGCGATATCTGGAAGGCGTCGCGACGCGTGTTTGACGCGGCGGTGGAGCGCGCGTACGGCGGAAAGCGCAAGGTGGCGTGGCTCGAAGTCCTGGCCGGCGA
>JBGQGH010000013.1:0-42422 GCA_041497315.1 Terriglobia bacterium
GCCGTCGGTTACGACGATGCGCTGAAGATCAAGAACGAGCCCAACGGACCGGAAACCACCGGGGCGCTGCTCATCCGCAACTCGTGGGGAACAACGTGGGGCGAGGCCGGCTATGGCTGGCTGCCTTACGAGTGCGTGAAGCGCGGAATCGCGCAGGACTTCTGGTGCCTGATCCAGGCCAGTTGGGTGAATACCGGAAACTTCCAGGTTCAGTAGCGAGCGCGGCTGGACACCTGCGGATTCAACGGCCGGCGGCGGGCGGGTTATCTCCCCGCCCTCCGCCGGCTCAGATTTGGACTCTCGGCTACAACGACCGCAGGAATTCGATGAGGGCTTCCTGATCGCCGTGCTTCAGTTTCCGGAAGCGCTCGGTGACATCCTTAGCTTCGCCGAGGTGGCGCATGATGGCGTCGCGCAGAGTTACGGATTGTCCGTCGTGCATCAACTGGGGACGCAGGCGAACTCCCCACAGGGGCGCCGTGCGCATCTTGTTTTGCGCGTTCCCGAAGCCAGCGATGGACAGGTTTTTCCACTGAATCTGATACATGTTGCGCCCGTAGTGTTCCTGCATGGCCATGACGATCCCGTCGCCGGTTCCCACATCATGCAGGAGGAAATCCCCAAAGGGATTAAATGTCTTTCGCGCGAGCGCATCGGGGATCGTAAACGTGCCGCCGTTGATCCTTGTTCCCGCGGCCGCGGTGGTTAGCGCCCGGACGTGACACGTGGCGCATCCAACCTTGTCGAAAAGCTCGGAGCCTTTCCTGGCGAAGGGCGTTGCCGCAATCTGCGCGTCGCGCGCGGGAGCTTTTGTCGCGCGCATGAAGCGAGCGAAACGATCGATATCGGAAAGCCCATCCGAGCCTGCTTGGTCATTTGGCTCGGTAGCGGTATTGCAGAGCTTTGTCACCTCGTCCGGAAAGAGCCGATTCGTGATTCCCATTTCATTGAGGTAGGCATCGCCTGAAAACGACAGCAGGCTTGCTTGCTGGTCCTTCCAACCGAATCGCCCCACTCCTGTGTGTCCCGGGGCCTCCACGATGGGAACGTAGAGCACCTGGCCACAAATCTTGCGGTGCGAGGCCTTGCATTGATCGCGGGCAAGATCAATCAGGGTTTGATCCGCAACCGCTTCGACGAACCCGTCGCCCAAGAGATTGAGCGATATGCGCGTGGTCCGTATGGACTCGGTGTCGGGGACCCGCTCCTGAATCTCCGTGTTTGGGAACGCTCCGCTGGGACAAATGGCGCGAAGATTCACGAGAGAGCGGCCGGTGATCGTTTCCGCTCCATGAGCGATGGGAATTTCAGCATTTTGGAAACGTCCGTCAGGTCCCGGATGTCCGACGCGCAATTCGGTCACCTGGCTGGGGCCGCCGGAGGTCGGATTCTGATGACATTCGCGGCAGGATTGAGCGTTGTAGAGCGGTCCAAGCCCGTCCGCTAATCCCTCAACCGCATCGAATTTCGCTTGGTCGTCATGGTGGGTGGCATCATCCACCACGCCGTTGCTCTGGTTGTCGAAGCCGGTGGGCGCTTCCGAAATCTGCGAGGCGACCGAAGCGAGAACCAGACTCAGGACAGCCGCTGCGATGAACAGTCTCACGGATTGTGCCTCCTCGAGCGGATTCTGAGCCGGGCCAAGCTTGTGAATACCACCTTGTCAGCGCGGAGCAAAGACCAAAGAAGACAGGGCTGCTCAAGTCAGCAAGCCCTGTGGGTACGATCTCGTCTCAGGGCGGGCGGCGAATCGTTTAGGTTGCTGGGAGAAGATCTGACGTCATGTGTGCCCGGCGATCATCAAGGCGCTTCGGGCAGCGTGTAGTCGAACTCGTAGGAATGTTTTCCGTCGGTAAAGATTGGCGGGCAAGCTGATCCCGCAGAGATGTGTCACCCGAACTTCGCTTCCTTCCGCTAAGGGTGTGTCACCCGCCGCCGCTTAACTCCTACAACCGATCCGAGGCCGTCTGCACACCTGCGCGAAGCGCTTTGTCCAGGTGAGTGACCTCGAGCACAACACTGGCCCTCTTCGAATCCTTTTCGACGGTCTGATAGCCGCAGATGATGTTGATCCTTTTCGTAGCCAGTCTACTCGCCAAGCGCCCAAGTGCGCCCGGCACGTTCGCAAGCTTCGCGTGAAGAACGGCCTGTTCAAAGTATGGCAGCCCTGCCTCGTACAGAGCCTCTTTGGCCTTCTCCACGTCGTCGACGATTAGTTTAACGAAGCCTTTGGCTCCGGAAGTGGTGAGCAGGAATCCATGAATATTCACTTTTGCTTCACCGAGAACCTTCGCCAGGCGAGCTAGTGTTCCCGGCTCATTCTCTACGGGGACGGTAAGCTGATTCACTTTTGGCATGTTGCATACCCCCTTGGTCGTCCATTCTAACGCCGTCGAATCACAAAAGCGCTGCCCACACCCACGCGACGCCAGGACTCATCCCCAGGCCAATCCAAATCCCTCTCACCGCCGAAATCCGCGTTCGCGTCCCCCTCACAATCTAGGACCTCCCGCGTCGAAATTCAGGACCTCGACAGGCTGAAATTCGAGACGCATCGCGCTCGCAAAATCAGCCTTGGTTTTGTTCAGCCACCTTGAACGCCGAGGAGCCTCGGCGTATGATCTCGGCATCCACTTCCGAAATCGAGAATGCGTCCTGCATTCCCGGAAGAGGCAAAGGAGGTTCCTACCATGCCTACGTCCAGAGAATTCACCTTCAGGATGCAAGACCGACCGGGAACCCTTGGAAAAACCTGCCGAGCGCTGGCCGACCGGGGAGTGAACATTTTAGCCTTCCAGTCGTTCTCAGCAGGCGCAGGCGAGAGCCAAGTTCACCTGGTCACAGACAATCCCACGATCACCAGGTCAGTCCTGGAAAGCCAGGGCCTGGCCATCACCGAGGCCGATGTAGTTCAAGTGAAACTCCCACACCGGCCGGGAGAGTTGGCGCGAGCCGCTTCACGTCTCGGCGAAGCCAACATCAACATCAATTACACCTACTGCGGGGCCGAGCCAGGAACGAATGCGCCGCTGGTAATTTTTGGCGTCGCGGATGTCGGCCAGGCCGTACCCATTCTGGAGAGGGCCGCGGCGGCCGCTGCGGGAACATAAACCCGAGGACAAACTTCGTAGCTGACAAACGGGAGCGGCTTCGCGCCGCTCCCGTTCTTCTTGCTCGGACGAATTTGACAGCTTCCGCCAGCGCGCTATGCCGCAAATAGAACCCCGCGGATGTATCCGAAGCATCAGCCGAGTTCACGATTGAATTTGTTCTTCGGCGCCACCTTGACGAACCTCGAGGCTTCCTTTAACGTGAGGAGTCTCACCGGAGCCTCATGAAAATCCTATTCGTTGCTTCTGAAGGTTTGCCTTTCTCAAAAACAGGCGGTTTGGCCGATGTCGTCGAAGCGCTCCCCAAAGCGCTGGTGGGCATGGGCCACGAAGTGGCCGTCGTTCTGCCGCGCTACCGCGGCAACAAGACCGCCGGCGTCGCGCTGCCCAGCGTCACGATTCCGCTCGGCGCGCTCTTGCGATTTCCCTCCATCGCGGATGGCGGACCTGTCAACGGCGTGCGCTACTTCTTCGTGGACGATCTGGAATATTTCGACCGCGCTCAGCTTTACGGCGAGCAGGGCAAGGATTACGCGGACAACCCGCAGCGCTTCGCGGAATTCAGCAAGGCCGCACTGGAACTGGCCAAGCGCCTCTGGCGCCCGGACGTGATTCACTGCCACGACTGGCAATCGGCGCTGGTGCCGGTGCTCCTGCGCACGCTGTATGGGTTGGATCCGCTGCTCGACGGGATTCCGGTCGTCTTCACGGTGCACAACCTGGGCTATCACGGATTGTTTCCGCGCGACGTCCTGGCGCAGATCGGCCTGCCGGAGACTTTGTTTCGCTTAGAAGCGATGGAATTTTACGGCAAGGTGAATTTCTTGAAGGGCGGCTTAGTTTATTCCGACTATCTCACCACCGTCAGCCGAAAATACGCGCAGGAGATTCAGACGGCCGAGTACGGTCACGGCCTGGACGGAGTAATCCGCCAGCGCGCTGACCGCTTGGTCGGAATTCTGAACGGCGTGGACTACTCCGCGTGGAGTCCGGAGGCGGACACGTTCACCGCCGCGAAATATTCCGCGCGCGATCTCTCCGGAAAGAAATTGTGCAAGAAAGATTTGCTGGAGACCTTCAAGCTTCCCAGCAACAATCTGGCACGGCCGCTGATTGGGATCGTGTCGCGGTTCGCCGATCAGAAGGGCTTCGACCTGATCGCTAAGATTGCCGCCGACCTGATGCGCGAGGACGTCAGCCTGGTGGCGCTGGGCAACGGTGAGCCGAAGTACGAGCAGCTCTTCAAGGACCTCGCCGCGCAGTATCCCGCGAAAGTGGGCGTGCGCGTGGCTTACGACAACGCCGTGGCGCACAAGATCGAGGCGGGATCGGACATGTTCCTGATGCCATCGCGCTACGAACCTTGTGGACTGAACCAGATTTACAGCCTGCGCTACGGCACCGTCCCGGTCGTGCGCGCCACAGGCGGCCTCGATGATACGATCGAGCCGTTCAACGCCAAGACGGGGCAGGGCACCGGCGTCAAATTCGCCGCATACGATGGCGCGGCGCTCTTGGGATGCATCCGCGAGGCGCTGGGCGTTTACAAGGACTCCGCGCTCTGGAAACGGCTGCAACTCAACGGGATGGGCAAGGATTATTCCTGGGAGGCGTCCGCGCGGGCCTACGTAGGAGTGTACGAAGCGGCCCGAAAAGCCCGAAACCCAAAGGCCGCTGGAACATCTAATTAGACTGGTTCGTTGGGTTAGAATGAGAGCGCACCGCGGGAAGCGGGCCAGGCCCAGAATCGAAAGGAAACCATGGCAGAAAATATCCAGAACGTGAGTGAAAGCAATTTTCAGGCGGAAGTGATCGAGGCGAGCAAGACGCAGCCCGTGATGGTGGACTTCTGGGCCGACTGGTGCCGGCCGTGCCACATGCTTTCGCCGACGGTGAGCGAGATTGCGAACGATTACACGGGCAAGCTGAAAGTCGTAAAAATGAATGTGGACGAGAACATCAACACACCCGGGAAGTACAATATCCGCGGTATTCCCACGCTGCTCGTCTTCAAGAACGGCGAAGTGGCCGAGCAGATTGTGGGCGCGGTCCCCAAGGACGCCATCACCAAGGCGCTGAGCCGGCACGTTTCCTGAGCCGCCGTCGCTCTGACAGAAAACTGACCTCCGCCAAAAACTCATTGTTGGAAACTCCTCGGCGTCACGGACACCGAAGTGACGCGTGTGCCCGGCTCATGTAAGATGCCGGCCATGTCGGAAGTGGCCTGTGCGAAGATTCACGACGCCGTTCTCCGCAGAATCCTCTCTTTGGGATTGACGCGCGGCGCAAAGGTTTTGGATGCGCCGTGCGGACATGGGGAGCTTGCCGTCCTCCTTTCAAAAGCCGGTTACGAAGCATGGGGAGCGGACATTGTTTCGGACCTGAGCGCGGAAGCTGCACAGTGTTTGGGGAAACGTTTCTGTGCGGCGGACCTGAACGGCCCGTTGCCCTGGCCGGACGCGAGTTTCGATCTGGTCGTTTGCGTCGAAGGAGTCGAGCATCTCGAAAACGCGTTCGCGTTTTTCTGGGAAGCGCGCCGCATCTGCCGGCCCGGCGGATACTTCATTGTCACGACGCCAAATACAGTCTCGTTGCGCTCGCGCGTTCGTTACTTTGGGAGCAGTTTCTACACGCAAGACCCGCGCCCGCTCAACGAGTCCGCGAGAAACCCCGCACACCATATCGGCCTCCGGACGTTCTGGGAATGGCGCTATCTGCTGCACACCTGCGGTTTTCGTCTGATCGAGGTGTTGCCCACGCACATCAAGCCTGTGAGTTATCTGTACGGGATTTTCGCGCCTTGGACGCGGCTCTATACGCGGATTGCCTTCCGCAAAGAGAAGAGCGATTTGCAGAGGGCGCGTAACGTCGAGATCCTCCGCGCGCTTGCTTCACCGGCGCTGCTCTTTGGCGAAAACATTCTGCTTGTTTCGAAGACGGATCGGGGCTGAGCCCTTGCCCGGATTGTAAGGCCGCCTGCGAGCGGCCCGGCCTGCTCAACTGCCCTTGCCCTCGGAGGGCGCGGCGCGTACCATGATTCTTCGCGTTCTCCCCGTCCGGCAATCCTGATGCTTCCAGCGGAAACGATGGGCGGGGAAGCGTGCGGTCATTTGCAGGGGAAAGAGGGACGCTTCGGATGAAGGCGATCGTGGTGGTGGGCGCGCAGTGGGGCGATGAAGGTAAAGGCAAGGTGGTGGACTACCTCGCCGCGTCGTTTGACTACATCGCGCGCTGCGCCGGCGGACACAACGCGGGCCACACCGTCATCTTCGACGGGCACCGGTTTATCCTTCAGCTCATCCCCTGCGGAATTTTGCGGCCCGGGCGGCAGGCGGTGATTGGCTCAGGAGTGGTCGTGGACCCCGCGGCGCTCGTCGCCGAACTGGACACGCTGGCCGAGGCGGGCATTGACGTCACCGGGCGCCTGCACCTCAGCAATCGCGCGCATCTGATTTTTCCGTATCACCGACAGATGGATAACGCTGCGGAATCGGCGCGCGGCGCGGATAAGATCGGCACCACCGCGCGCGGCATCGGGCCCGCGTACGAAGACAAAATGGCGCGCCACGGCCTGCGCGTGTGCGATCTGATGGACGAGGCGTGTTTCCGGAAGAAACTCCAGCAGGTGGTCCGGGAGAAAAACAACATCTGCCAGGCAGCCTACGGCGCGGCGCTCGACGTCGCCGGCCTCGAGGAAAAATATCTGGCGCTGGCGGCGCGAATCCGCGGGTTCGTTACGGACACGGCGGAATTGCTCAACGGCGCTCTGCGCGCCGGGAAATCCGTGATGATTGAGGGTGCGCAGGGCACCATGCTGGACATCGACCACGGCACGTACCCGTTCGTGACGTCTTCGAGCGCCACCTCCGGCGGCGCCTGCACCGGCACGGGGATTCCTCCGACGAAAATTACCGGCGTCGTCGGCGTAACCAAAGCCTATACCACGCGCGTGGGCAGCGGGCCTTTCCCCACGGAGATGCTCGACCTTGAGGCCAAGGAAGTGCGGGACCGCGGCAAGGAATTCGGCGCGGTGACGGGACGCCCGCGGCGCTGCGGCTGGCTCGATCTCGCGCTCCTGCGCTACGCGGTGATGCTGAACGGCATCGAGTCGCTGGTGGTGACGAAGCTCGACGTCTTCGATACGCAGCGCGAGATTCAGGTGTGCACCGGCTACCGCTACAAAGGTACGCCGCTCCACGAGATGCCCGCGGAAGCCGAAGTGCTCGAAAAAGTGACGCCGGAATATCGCGCGGTGCCGGGATGGTGCAGCTCCACGTACGGCGTGCGCGATGCAGCGCAATTGCCGCAAGGCGCGGGCGAGTACCTGCAATTCATCGCCGGCCAACTCGAAGTCGAGATCGGGATGATTTCGACCGGCCCGGAGCGCGACGCCACGATTGTGCCGCCCGGTACGAAGCTCGCGCAGTGGCTCTGAGCGCGAGTTCAGCATCGCAACAATGATCCCCTATCAGCAGGCCCGGCAGAAAGTCATTGAAGTCGCCGGCGAACTGGTCCGCCAAGCCGGACATGAACCGCGCCACGAAGAAATCGAAGTGAACACTGCTCTGGGCCGAGTGCTCGTCGAACGCGTCGTCGCCGACCGCGATTACCCTCCCTTTGACCGCTCCACGCGCGATGGTTTCGCCGTGCGCTCGACGGATGCTGCTGCGCCGGGCGCTACACTCGGACGCGTTGGCGAGATTAAGGCCGGCGACACGTTCACAGGAACGGTAGGCCCAGGCCAGTGCGTCGAGATCATGACCGGAGCGGCGGTGCCACCCGGCGCGGATGCGGTGGTGATGGTCGAGCACACGCGGCGGGAGAAAGACCGCGTCGTGATCGAGCGCGCAGCCGAGCGCGGGCAGAACATCGTGCCGCGAGGCAGCGAAGCGAAAGCGGGCCAAACGCTTCTCGAGCCAGGCATTCGCCTTGGCTATGCCGAACTCGCGCTCGCCGCACAGGTGGGGAAGCATCGCGTCAGCACTTTCCAGCGCCCCCGCGTGACAATTCTTTCGACTGGCGACGAAGTTGTGGCCATCGATCAGGCGCCCGGGCCGTTTCAAATCCGAAACAGCAACAGCGTTTCGCTCGCGGCGCAGGCTACGCTCGCGGGTGCGGAGCCCATTCGACTCGGCAATGCGCCCGACCGCGCGCCCGAACTGCGCGCGCTCATCGAGCGCGGCCTTGAAGCCGACATCCTCGTGCTCTCCGGCGGCGTCTCGATGGGGAAGTATGATCTGGTCGAGGCGGTGCTGCGCGATCTGGGCGCCGAATTCTATTTCGACGCGGTGACAATTCGTCCGGGACGTCCAGCGGTCTTCGGCACCTGCCGCGGCAAACCGGTTTTCGGGCTGCCCGGAAATCCTGTGTCCACGATGGTTACGTTCGAGCTATTCGTGGTGCCCGCGATCGATCTGCTCAGCGGCACCGCGCCACGACCCCTGCCAATTTTCCGCGCGAAACTGGCCACGGCGGTGAAACACAAGCCCGGGCTCACCCACTTCGTGCCGGCGCAACTCACCTGGCCGCAAGACATGGCGGGCGGCGACGGCCCAGTGGTGCGCGAGTTGTCCTGGCAGGGTTCGGGCGATATTGTGGCCCTGGCATCGGCGAACTGTTTTCTGGTCGTCGGCCCTGACAAACTGGAGTACGCCGCCGGCGAATGGGCGGATGTGATCCCGCGACGAGGACTCTTCTAAGTGGCAAAACTGACGCATTACGGAAGAAGCGGCAAAGTGAAAATGGTGGACGTCACGGCGAAATCCGCGACGGCGCGCACCGCGGTGGCGCACGGATTCATCCGCATCGCGCGCGCGGCGCTAGCGAAAGTCCGCCGCCTCGAAACACCGAAAGGCAATCCGCTCGAAGTCGCGCGCATCGCGGGCATTGCCGCGGCGAAACGCACTGCTGAATGGATACCTCTTTGTCACCCGCTTCCGCTGACCCACATTGATGTGGATACGCGCATCTGCCAAAATGGCGTGGAGATCACTTCGCGCGTCACGGCCACCGCGCAAACGGGCGTAGAAATGGAAGCGCTGACCGCGGTCGCCGCCGCCGCCCTCACCGTGTACGACATGTGCAAGGCCCTGGACCGAGGCATGGAAATCACCGACATCTATCTTCTGGAGAAACGCGGCGGCAAGAGCGGGCCTTACGTCCGGCCGAAGAGCGCCGGCCCGCGCGGCAGGAAGTCCGCGGGATCCAGATGACTCCCACCATCAAGAGCGTCCGTGTGCTGATCGTGGACGATAATCCCATCGTTCGCAATCTGATGGCGCAGGGATTCGAAACCGTCTGCGAGGTCAGCGTGGCGGTGGACGGCGCCGAAGCGCTGCTCCAGGCCATCGAGAAGCCTCCCGACCTGATCATCAGCGATTTCAAGATGCCCGGACTCGACGGCCGTCAACTCTACGAAAAACTCCGCGCGCGGGAAAATACGCGCAACATTCCCTTCATCTTCGTAGCCAGCCGCGGCGACATCGAAGAAAAGCTGCGGCCCTTGAGCGATTCAGTCGAAGACATCATCGCCAAGCCGTTTTTCGTGACAGACCTGGTGCGGCGCGCGAAAAAAACGATTGACCGGCTGCATTTGGAGAAACTGCAAAAGCGCGCGGCCCGCCCCGGCATGATTCAGGGGCGCCTGGAAGAAATGGGGATCACCGAGCTGATGCAGTCGCTCGAGATGGGGCAAAAATCCTGCCGGCTGACGATGCGGCGCGGCAGCGAGAAGTGCGAGCTATTCTTCACCGCCGGGCAATGCAAGCACGCCAAGAGCGGCGACGTGGAAGGCGACGAAGCCGTCTATGCCGCCATTGATTGGCTGGACGGTGAGTTTGAGATCGATTTCAACGTCACAAACGACCGCGCCACCACCACGCGCTCAACCACCGGCCTACTGATGGAAGCGATGCGCCGCATGGACGAGGAATCCCACAAACAGGTGGAAAGTTGAGCGAGAGTTTGCGCGTGGCCGTGGTGACCGTTAGCGATTCGGTCTCGCGCGGCGAGCGCGAAGACCGCTCCGGGCCCGCGGTGCGCAGCCGCTGCGAGCAGCTCGGCTGGCAGGTGCAGTCGGCGCACGTCGTATCCGATGACCTCGCCGCAATCACCGCCCGCCTGACTGAGCTTGCCGACGGCGGCTTGATCGATCTCATCCTCACCACCGGCGGCACGGGCATCGGCCCGCGAGACTCGACACCGGAAGCCACTCAGGCCGTGGCGACAAAACTCTTGCCCGGAATTGCCGAAGTCATGCGCGAACGTGGACGCCAGTCCACGCCGCGCGCTGTGCTCTCTCGCGCCCTCGCGGGCGTACGCGGACGCGCCCTTATCGTCAATCTGCCGGGGAGCCCGAAGGGCGCGGTGGAATCGTTCGACGCCGTCGCTGCCCTCCTGCCGCATGCCGTGGACGTCCTCCGCGGCGCCCGCCACGATTGAGACGTATGTGGACTCAGGGATCACGCTGTTGCTTGCCTATCCTAAAAGTGGGATAATCAGGTGACTCGAGCGACACCCGCGCCCGGCGAGAAACCTCTCCTTTGGGTCGGATCCGCCTGGGAGGATCTTCGGAGGTTCCCCGCGCCGGTGAAAGACGACATCGGGGTATCGCTGAGCGTTGCACAGTTTGGCGAGAAGCATCCAAGCGCCAAACCCTGGAAGGGAGAAGGACCGGGAGTGTTTGAAGTTGTTACGGACTATCGGGGAGACACATTCCGAGCCGTTTACACAGTGAGATTCTCGCGCGCTCTCTACGTCATCCACGTCTTCCAGAAGAAATCCCCGCGGGGGATTCGAACAGCGCGAAGCGACATCGCGCTGGTGGCTCAACGACTGAGAATGGCTCGTGAAGACTACGAGGTGCGTTATGGCACAGCGAAAAAGTAATGGTTCTATGACGCGGAGTTCCGGAAACGTATTTGCCGATCTCGGTCTACGAGGAGCTGCGGAAAAGCAGACCAAGGTCCGCCTGGCGGTTGCCATCAATCAGGTGCTCAAGCGCAAACGCATTTCCCAGACCGCTGCGGCGGGTTTGCTCCACGTGAATCAACCGAAAATCTCCGCGCTGGTGAACTATCAGCTTCGCGGCTTCTCTGTGGAGCGCCTGATGCACTATCTGAATGCGCTGGGCCGCGATGTCGAAATCGTCGTGCATCGTCGTTCGAATCCGGGGCGTGCGGGCCGGATCCTTGTGACGGCCGCTTGACACGTGTGCTAAGGTAAAACTGTAGGGACGAGATGCTTCGCCAATACCTGCCCATTCTGATCTTCGCCGCGCTGGCCGCCGGGTTTCCCGCCATCACGCTGATTATTTTCAAATTTATTCGTCCGGATTCGACTTCCGTGGGCGCGAAGCTCGCGCCGTACGAGTGCGGCATCCCCGCGGAGGGCGACGCGCGCGGGCGCTACTCGGTGCGGTTTTACATCATCGCCATTCTTTTTGTGATTTTCGACGTGGAGACGGTGTTCCTGTTTCCCTGGGCCGTGGATTTCTCGACGCAGCACGCCGGCCTGCGGCTCGACCCTCTCTACGCGCTCGTTTCGATGCTGGTTTTTCTCGGCATCCTGATCGTTGGATACGTCTGGCTGTACAAGAAGGGGGCCCTGGAATGGGTCTAGGCTCCCGGCCGAAATTGTTTGCACGCTAGCCCGGTTGCGCATGGCAATCGGGCTTTTTTGTGCCCGTAAATCCGTGCGCGAATTCTTGGCAAACGCGACTTCGCGCCGCTCCGCGGGTCTGAGAGGGTGAATTCATGATTATTGGCGCTCACGTCCTCCTTTACAGCGATAAACCGGAAGTCGATCGCGTTTTCTTCCGCGACGTCCTCGGATTCAGCGCCGTGGATGCCGGCGGAGGCTGGCTCATCTTCAAATTGCCGCCGTCGGAGGCCGCGCTCCACCCCACGGACGGAAAGAATCGGAAGGTGAAACACGGTGGGCATCAGCTGCTGGGGGCAGTGCTGTACCTCATGTGCGACGACTTGAAAGAGCAGATGAAGTTGCTGAAAGCCAAGAAGGTGGCCTGCACAAAGGTCGAGAAAGAACCGTGGGGGATCCGAACAACGATTCGGCTGCCCAGCGGCGGTGAGATTGGTCTTTACCAGCCGACGCATCCGACGGCCTTCGATCTCGACTGAACCGGAGGCCGGCATCGGGGTTGGGAAGGGTTGAACCCGCGTTGCCGGATGTGTTAGAAACTACAGTTCAGTTTTCTGAAGCTGCCAAGTTCTGAGCGGTCAGCCTGCCGGTGGCGGGCAGTCAAGCTTCACAACAAACCAGATGCCCAACGACCCAGAGGAAAAGCAGCCGCCTGCCCCACCACCCGGGCAGACCCCGGCCGTTCCGGAGAGGCCCGCCGGTGCGTCTGAGGCCACTCCTCCGCCCGCGAGACCTGCAGCCCCTGCTGCGCCTCCCGCGGCGGCAAGACCTGCCGCGCCTCCCGCGCCACCCAAAGAAGCGCCGCCAAAGCCTGTCCCGCTCGATAATGACCTTGTGAAGCGCTACAAAGCGCAGTTCGGCGAAGCCATCCGCGAAGCGTGGCTGGACCGCAAGCAGTCCATCCTTGTGGTCGCGGCGGAAAACCTGCTGGAAGTGGCCGAATACTCGCGCGAAGACGAAAAATTCGACTTTCTCACCGACCTCACCGCCGTGGATTGGCCCAAGCGCGAAAAACGGTTCGATCTAATTCTCAATCTCTACTCATTTCCGAAAAATGAGCGGCTGCGGCTGAAAGTTTACTTGGGCGGTGACGAAGCCGTCGCCAGCGTCTCCGGCGTATGGCCCACGGCGAACTGGCTGGAGCGCGAAGCCTACGACATGTTCGGGATCGTTTTCACGGGTCACCCGAACCTGCGGCGCATCCTGCTGCCCGACGAGTGGCAGGGCTTCCCGTTGCGCAAGGACTACGACATTCTGACGCAGGACACGGCCTGGGTGCGCGAGAACCTGGGCATCGAGAGCGGCCAGTAAATGCTGCCGGAAAAGTCCCCAGCCCGATTCACGAACGTCGAAACCACCGTCCTCGGGGCCGACGAAATCATCCTCAACATGGGGCCGCAGCACCCTTCGACGCACGGCGTGCTGCGCGTGAAGCTCCGCCTGGACGGCGAAAAAATCGTCAGCTCGGAATGCGTGATCGGCTATCTGCACCGCGGCGTCGAAAAAATCGCCGAGCACCGCAGCTACCAGCAGTTCGCGCCGTACGTGGATCGCATGGACTACGTCGCGGCGGTCTCGAACGGCCTGGGCTACTGCGAAACGGTGGAGAAGCTGCTGGGCGCCGAAGCGCCGCCGCGCGCCCGCGTGATCCGCACGATGCTCACCGAACTGCAGCGCATCGCCAGCCACCTATTGTGGCTGGGTACGCACGCGCTCGATATCGGCGCGCTCACGCCGATTTTTTACTGCCTGCGCGAACGCGAAGAGATCCTGAAAATTTTCGAGAAGTATTGCGGCGCGCGCCTGACCACGCACGCCTTCCGCATCGGCGGCTTGCAGTACGAGGCCTACGACGAGATGGAGAAGGACGTCGAACGCTTCTGCAATGACTTCGTGCACAAGGTGGACGAATACGAACGCCTGCTCACCGAAAACCGCATCTGGGTGGGCCGCACGAAGGGCGTGGGCATCCTCACCGCGGAGCAGGCCATCGCCATTGGCGCTACCGGCCCGGTGATTCGCGCCAGCGGCATCGAGTGGGACATCCGCAAAGCGATGCCTTACGCCGCTTACGACCAGTACCAGTTCAAAATTCCCACGGGGAAAAACGGTGACACGTACGATCGTTACCTCGTTCGAATGGAAGAAATGCGGCAGTCCACGAGCATCTGCCAGCAAGCTATCCAGAATATTCCCGCGGGGCCGATCATGGCGCGCATCGGCAAGGTGCTGAAGCCGCCGCCGGGCGAGGTCTATCACTCCATCGAAGCGCCCAAGGGCGAACTCGGCTACTACATCGTGAGCGACGGCACCACGCAGCCGTATCGCGTGCGCATCCGCCCGCCGTCATTCATCAATTTGCAGGCGTTTGACGATATGGTGCGCGGACATTTGGTGGCGGACGTCGTGGCGATTATCGGCACGCTGGACATCGTGTTGGGAGAAGTCGACCGGTAGCGCGTGATGAATTCATGATTCAAAGTTTCCTCGAAATCGCTCAGCCCTACCTGCTGCCCGTGCTCTACGGCGTGGTGATCGTGGCGCTGGTGCCGCTGGTGGATGGCTACATCGTGCTGATGGAGCGCAAGGTGATGGCGGACATGCAGGCGCGCCTCGGGCCCATGCGCGTCGGCCCGCACGGCCTGCTGCAGCCCATCGCCGACGGTGTGAAATTGATGTTGAAGGAAGACATCATCCCGGAGAGCGCGGACAAATGGATTTTCTGGTTCGCGCCCGTGGTTTCGGTGACCACGGCGATGGTGGCGATGTCGCCGCTGGCGATTGGGCCGGTCTTTCAAATTGCCGACCTCAATATCGGCCTGCTCTTCGTTCTCGGCGTCAGCTCGATGGGGATTTACGGCGTGGTGATGGGCGGCTGGGCGTCGAACAGCCACTATTCGCTGCTGGGCGCGCTGCGCAGCTCGGCCCAACTCGTGAGCTACGAAACCGCCGGCGGGCTTGCCGTGATCAGTGGGCTGCTTTTCGCGGGGACGCTTTCCATGCGCGGCATCGTGGAATGGCAGGCGCAGCACGGCGTTTGGATTGTGATTCTCACGCCGATCGCCTTCTTCATTTATCTCGTGGCCTCGATTGCGGAGACAAATCGCGCGCCGTTTGACATGCCCGAAGCTGAATCCGAACTCGTGGCCGGCTACATGACCGAGTACAGCGGCTTCCGCTGGGCGCTCTATCTGGGCCTGGCCGAAACCACGAACATGATCGTGGTCGGCTCGATCGCCACGACGCTTTTTCTCGGCGGCTGGCTGCGGCCGTTCTCGGGCACGCACGCGCTCGACTTTCTCGATTGGTTTCCGGCGTTGCTGATGCTCGTCACTGCGGCATATTGTTTCTACCGCACGCCGAAGCAGCCTGTCGCGATACAAAAACTCGTCCTCGCCGCGTTCGGCTTGCTGTTTATCGCGCTCGCGGGCGTTCTCGGCATCAGCCAGACTGCCCCCGGCGCGTGGCTCAAGCCCGGCGTGCACGGCGCGTTCTGGTTTATGGCCAAAGTGCTCGCTTACATTTACACCTTTATGTGGCTGCGATTCACATTCCCGCGCTACCGCTTCGACCAGCTCATGAAGCTCGGCTGGCATTTCCTGATTCCGACGGCGATTGTAAACGTGATGAGCGTAGGCACGGCGCTGGCGCTTTACCGGCAGTTTGGATGGAGCCACTTCGGTTTGGCGGCGGCTCTGGGTGTCACCACGCTGATCACACTGCTGGTGGCGGGTTATTTGGCCTACGTGGGCGAACAGCGCACCCCGGCAGCCGAGATGGCGGAGAGAGCGTAACAACAGACGCACATGGCGAACCACCTCATCTTCTACTTCTTCGCGGGGCTCGCGGTGGTCTCCGCGATCCTGGTGGTGACCGTGCGCAACACCGTGCACAGCGCGATTTTCCTGATTACCACGCTGCTGGCCACGGCGGGGATTTTTCTCCAGCTTCACGCGCAGTTCCTGTTCATCGTTCAGATCATTTTGTACATCGGCGGGATCATGGTGCTTTTTATCTTCGTGATCATGCTGGTGAATCTGGACGTGGCGCTGCATCAGATTCGTTTCAACCGGCAATGGGTGGTGGCCCTGGTTTTGGCTTTGGTGCTGGCCGCGGAAGTGGGCTTCGCGCTCAAGGTCGGCGCCAAAGGCGTGTACCTGCCCTCAGGGCAGAGCGGCCAGATGGAGCCCAATACGGAAATGGTCGGCAGCGTCCTCTTTCAGAATTACATGCTGCCATTTGAAATCGCTTCGATCCTGCTACTGGTGGCCATGATCGGAGCCGTGGTGATGTCCAAGAAAAAGATTTGAGGCGGCTGGATTTGAGGCGAGGAGATTGAGACAAAGGTTGGGGGATTGAGACAAAGATGACCGGCGCGATTCCCATGACGCACTACCTGCTGCTGAGCCTGGCGCTCTTCACCATCGGCGTGGTGGGCGTGGTGACGCGGCGCAACGTCATCATCATCTTGATGTCCATCGAGCTGATTCTGAACGCGGTGAATATCAATCTGGTCGCCTTCTCGAAAATGGCCGGCGTTGTGGATGGACAGGTCTTCGCGATTTTCATCATCACCGATGCCGCGGCTGAAGCGGCGGTTGGCCTCGGCATCATCATCGCGTATTTCCGCAACCGCGAAACGGTGCTGGCCGACGAAATGGATATCTTGAAGTGGTAGCTGTAGCCCGCGTCTTCAGACGTGGGGCTTTGGGTGACACGTTGAACGAGGAATGATGACGCCCTATTTTCTGGATCACATCTGGCTGATCCCGCTCCTCCCGCTGGTAGGAGCACTGGTGATGCTGCTCTTCGGCAAGCGCCTGCCGAATAGCTTCGTCAGCGCGATCTGCGTCGGCCTCGTTTTTCTCTCTTTCGTTTTCTCGGTGGGCGCGGTCTGGCAACTCTCGCAGATGCCCGCCGAGGCGCGCCACTTCGAAAAAGTGATGTTCCAGTGGGTTCCCGCCGGGCCCATGCACATGGACTCCGGGAAAATCGTGGACTTCACCGCGGAGTGGGGTTACTTGCTCGATCCGCTTTCGTCGGTGATGATCCTGGTGGTCACCGGCGTCGGCTTCCTGATTCATTTTTATTCCATCGGCTATATGGGCCACGAAGGCGGCTATTACCGCTTCTTCGGCTACATGAATCTTTTCATGTTCTCCATGCTTACGCTGGTGTTGGCGAACAACATGCTTCTCATGTTCGTCGGCTGGGAAGGCGTGGGCCTGTGCAGCTATCTGCTGATCGGGTTCTATTTTCTGCGCAAGTCGGCTTCGGACGCTGGCAAGAAGGCGTTCATCGTCAACCGAGTGGGCGACACGGGCTTCCTGCTGGGACTGTTCCTGACCGCGGCGACGCTGGGCACGATTAAGTTCAGCGAACTCGGCGACGCGATCACCGCGGGACACTTCGCCTACGGGGCGCCGGCCTTGACGGCGATTGGCCTGCTGCTCTTCGTCGGTGCCACCGGAAAATCGGCGCAAATCCCGCTCTACGTCTGGTTGCCGGACGCCATGGAAGGCCCCACGCCGGTCAGCGCCCTGATCCACGCCGCCACGATGGTGACTGCGGGCGTGTACATGGTCACGCGCATGAACGCCGTCTACCAAATGGCGCCGCTCGCGCTCGAAGTTGTCGCCGTGATCGGCGCGGTAACGGCGATCTACGCGGCTTCGATGGGCCTGGTGCAGAACGACATCAAGCGCGTGCTGGCGTATTCGACCATCAGCCAGCTTGGTTACATGTTCCTGGCGCTGGGCGTGGGCGCGTTCACCGCGGGCATCTTCCACTTGATGACGCACGCCTTCTTCAAAGCGCTGCTTTTCCTCGGTTCCGGCAGCGTGATCCACGCTCTTTCCGGCGAGCAGGACATGCGCAGGATGGGCGCGATGTGGGTCAAGATTCCTACCACGGCGAAGACGTTTCTTGTGGGAACCATCGCAATTGCAGGCATCCCGCCGCTCGCGGGGTTTTTCAGCAAGGATGAAATCCTGGGCAAGACGTTTAAGTACAGTCCCGCGCTGTGGATCGTGGGCTTCATCACCGCCGGCATGACCGCGTTTTACATGTTTCGCCTCGTGAACATGACGTTTTTCGGCAAATCGCGCGTCGATCACGAAGTCGAGCATCACATCCACGAATCGCCCTCGTCGATGACCGTACCGCTGATGATCCTTGCCGTGCTCTCCGTGATTGGCGGTTGGATCGGCTGGCCCGCGGCGCTCGGCGGCAGCAATCGCTTCGAGCATTGGCTTGCGCCGGTTATCGCGAAGCACGGCGAAGCGATGGAAGAAACCGCCGCGGCCCATGCCGGCTCGATAGAATACGTGCTGATGTTCGCTTCTGTTCTGATTGCCCTTGCGGGCATCGGTCTTGCGCGGCGGTTCTACATCCAGGACCCGCAAATTCCCGCGCGCTTGGCGGCGAATTGGCCGCGGCTCTACCGGCTGCTCTACCGCAAGTACTACATGGACGAAATCTACGACGCGCTGTTCGTCAACCGCGGCAAGGATTTGGGCACGACGCTCGGCGCGTTCGACCGCAACGTCATCGACGGCCTGGGCGTGGACGGCACGGGCTGGCTGACGCGATTCACCTCGACGGTTTCGATGTGGTGGGACAAGTGGATCGTGGACGGCCTGGTGAACCTCTCCGCGTGGGTCGCGCAGTTGCTGAGCTATCCGGTGCGCATGTTGCAAACGGGCCTGGTTTCATCCTACGCGCTGTTCATCGTTCTGGGCGCGCTGTTGTTGCTGGGATATTACTTGAAACCGATGTTGCGTTAGATGATGCGATAGAAGGCGAGGGAAGACGTGAGCGCATTCATGCATAACCACATTTTGAGCGTGATCCTGTTCACGCCGCTGGTGGGGGCGATCCTTGCGCTGTTTATTCCGCGTGAGAACGTCAACGCGCACCGCGTGTGGGGCAATCTGTTCGGCTTTCTCGGGTTGATTGTCTCGCTGCCGCTGCTCTGGCGCTTCCATATCGGCGCAAGCGGCTTCCAGTTCAAAGAGGACGTGGCCTGGATTCCCTCCATCGGTGCTCGCTACACCCTGGGCATCGACGGCATCAGCTTTCTGCTGATCATGCTGACCACGGTGCTCGGCGCGATCGCCATCCTCTCTTCCTGGAGCGCGATTCAGACACGCGTGAAGGAATACTACATCCTGATGCTCCTGCTCCAGGTGGGCATGCTCGGTGTTTTCATGTCGCTCGATTTTTTCCTCTTCTACGTCTTCTGGGAAGTGATGCTGGTGCCGATGTATTTCCTGATCGGCGTGTGGGGCAGCGACCGCCGCCTCTACGCTGCGATCAAGTTTTTCCTGTTCACGCTGGCCGGCTCTGTGATCATGCTGCTGGCAATTCTGGCGCTGTACTTCAAGAACGGCGCAACGACGTTTGACATTCCCACTCTCCTGGCCTCCGCTTCGCAGTACACCGATGCATTCCGCACGATCATGTTCTGGGGCTTCTTCTTCGCCTTTGCGATCAAAGTGCCCATGTTCCCGTTCCACACCTGGTTACCGGACGCGCACACCGAAGCTCCCACGGCGGGCTCCGTCATCCTGGCCGGCGTTTTGCTGAAGATGGGGACATACGGCTTCATCCGCTTCTCGCTGCCGCTGATGCCCACGGACCACGTCGCGAACCATCACATCATCACCATCATGGTGGTGCTCTCGCTGATCGGGATTATCTACGGCGCTCTGGTCTGCTTGATGCAGAAGGACATGAAGAAGCTGATCGCCTACAGCTCGGTTAGCCACCTGGGTTTCTGCACGCTGGGCATCTTCGCGCTGACGCCGCACGGCCTGATGGGCAGCGTCATCCAGCAAATCAACCACGGGATTTCGACGGGCGCGCTCTTCTTGATCGTGGGCGTGCTTTACGAGCGGCGGCACACGCGCTTGATTTCTGAATTCGGCGGGCTCTCGACGCCGATGCCCAGCTTTGCCACGGTTTACATGATCATTACGCTCAGCTCGCTGGGCCTGCCGCTCTTGAACGGCTTCATCGGCGAGTTCACGATCTTGCGCGGCGTCTTCGAAGTCAGCAAACCCTGGGCGGCCTGGGCCATGCTGGGCATCATCCTCGGCGCGGCGTATCTGCTGTGGCTCTATCAGCGCACCATGTTCGGCCCGGTGACCAACGCGGCCAACGAGCACTTGCCCGACTTGAACTGGCGCGAGCACGCTACTCTTCTGCCGCTCGTCGCGCTCGCCTTCTGGATCGGCATCTACCCGAAACCGCTCTTCGACGTGCTCCAGCAACCGGTGAAGGAGCTGGTCGAGCGCGTGAATCCGGATTACTACAAGGCGGAGCGAATGAAGATACCGGCGAAACTTCCGGCGCCGGCAAGTTCGACGCCAACGACAGCGGCGGCGCCGGCAACTCCAGCGGTGACAGCGTCGGCCGCCGGGAGCAAATAGGCCGCCGACATGCACGCTATCCTCGACCATCTTCGCAATTTGCTCTCCGGCGACGTCAGGCTCATCCTGCCGCAGATCCAGCTCGTCCTGTTTGGCCTGGGTATCCTGCTGACCGATTTCCTGCTGGAGAAGCAGTACAAGTCCTGGAACGCGGTAATGGCCATGCTGGGCGTGGGCTTCAGCGGGTTTTCCCTTTGGCAACTGCGCGGAGCGATTGAGGGCGGAGACATGGTGGCCTTCCGGGCCTCCATAATCACGGACCACTTTTTTATCTTCTTCGGGTTCTTGTTTTTGGCGGCGACGGCGCTGGTGATTCTGCTCTCAGTGAAGTACCTCGAGATCGAAGAGGAACACCACGGCGAGTACTACGCGCTGATGCTCTTCGCCACGGTGGGCATGATGTTCATGGTGCAGGGCACCGACCTCATCGTGCAGTTCATCGGGCTTGAAACCATGGCCATCAGCTTTTACATTCTGGTGGGCTTCCTGCGGCGCGACAAGCGCTCCAATGAAGCTGCGCTGAAATACTTACTCCTCGGCGGATTCAGCTCCGGCATTCTGGCCTACGGGTTTTCCATCTTGTACGGGTTGGGCGGCTCCACAAATCTGTTCAGCATCACCTCCACGCTCGACAAACGCGCCCAGAGCATCGCACCGGCAGGTGATCTTCTGCTCTTGCTGGCGTTTGTCACCGTCGCGGCGGGACTCTTCTTCAAAGTGGCCGCGGTCCCGTTCCACCAGTGGGCGCCGGACGTGTATGAAGGCGCGCCGACCACGATCACCGCGTACGTCAGCGTGGCGTCCAAGACGGCGAGCTTCGGGCTGCTCCTGCGGCTGTTCCAGACCGCGTTCTGGCCCGCCCACGCTTCCTGGCAGATGCCCGTGGCGGCGATTGCGCTGGCTTCGCTGACGCTGGGCAATTTCGCCGCGATTACGCAGACGAACATCAAGCGCCTTCTGGCGTACTCTTCGATCTCCCACGTCGGCTATGTTCTGCTCGGCGTGGTCGCGCAGAACGACACCGGCTTGAAGGGCGTCGCGTTCTATCTTTTTGCCTACACGTTCATGAACGTCGGCGCATTTGCAGTGGTCATCATCCTGCGGCGCAAAGGTTTGATCGGCGACGAACTCGAAGACTTGAATGGTCTGAGCCAGCGCAGCCCCGCGGCGGCGGTCCTGCTGCTGATCTTTATGCTCTCGCTCGCCGGTATTCCGCCCACGGCGGGCTTCATCGGGAAGTACTACATTTTCCTCTCGCTGGTGGAATCGCGCCATTACTGGCTGGCGCTCTTCGCCGTTCTCTACGTGGTGCCCGCGGTGTACTACTACTTCCGCATCATCGTGCACGCATGGCTGCGCAAGACCACCGATCCAATCGCGCCGGTGATCTCGCTGGGGCAGACCGTGGCGCTGACGGTGGCGTCCTTTGTCGTGCTGGCCGCAGGGCTTTATCCCGAGCCGTTCATCCGTCTGGCGCAGTACTCGCTGTTCCTGCCGTTTGGTCATCTCAGTGGACGCTGAGCATCCCAGTTCGCCCTCTCCGGAACCACCACGCAAGCGCCTGGGAAGTTTCGCGCGAAGTTTCGCACTGGCCACGGAGCTTCCCTTCGTTCTGATCGGGGCTGTCCTGATCGCGGGCGGCTTGGGCTACCTGCTCGATTCCTGGATGCACACCTCGCCGCTGTGGATGCTGCTCTTCGGCTTGGGCGGGTTTCTTGGCGGCATCCGCGAAGTTTTGCGCCGGTTGAAGCAGGAAGAAAAGCGCGATGCGGGCAAGTGACTCGCCTTCCATCCTGACGGGAAAGCGCGTGGAATGGTTGACCCTCGGCCTGGGGGCAATCGCCGCACTGATCGTCGGGCCGCGTTGGGGCTGGGAGACGTCTCTCGGATTGGCCGTGGGCTGTCTGCTCTCGTGGATTAACTTCCGCTGGTTGAGACAAAGCGTGACGAGCCTAGTGCAGTCATCCTTGACTGGCGAATCACCTTCGCGCTCAAAAGTTGTGCGCGTAGCAATCTTCAAATTCCTGGGGCGGTTCGTTATACTGGGCGGGGTGGTTTATGTTATTCTTTTGCGCTCGCTCTTGCCCGCGGAAGCTGTCCTGGCGGGCCTTTTCGCCGCCGTCGGGGCGGTCTTGATTGAGATGATCTACCTCCTGATCCGAGGGCTGCGACGGTCAAAGGCGGGCTAATCACGCCTTACTGTTAGCAAACTCTCCGGTGCGGGGCCACCGGATTTCCGGGAAGCGAGGCAAATGGAAGAAGCGCATATTCTGGGTGTGACGCGCCTGGTCAACTTGGTTTTCGGCAAGCTGGCGACCCTCGTTCTCTCTGCCCTGCATATCCAACCCGCGAATCCGGAATATCCCATTCCCAACCACGTGGCGATGGAACTGCTGGTCTTTCTATTTTCCGTAATCTTTTTTCTCTGGCTGCGGAACCGCTTTTCGGTGGAACGTCCCGGCGGGGTACAACAGTGCATGGAAATGGTGTTGACCAACCCGATGGGCCTGGGGGTGCGGGACCTCCTCGAGAGCAACGTGGGCCACGGCGGCGAGAGATACCTGCCGATGCTCGGAAGCATCGGTTTGTTCGTGTTGTTCTGCAATCTGATCAGCCTGGTACCCGGCCTGGAATCGCCGGCGGCTCAGGTTTCGGTACCGTTTGGGTGCGCGATTGTTGTGTTTCTGTATTACAACTGGTGTGGCATCCGACAGCACGGGCCTCTCGGCCACGGGAAGCATTTCCTGGGACCGAACATCTACATGTCGCCCTTGATGCTGCCCATCGAACTGGTTAGCAACGCCGCCCGGCTTCTCTCCCTCACGGTGCGTCTCTGGGTCAACATGTTTGTGAGCGAATTGCTGTATGGGATATTCTTGGGATTGCTGCTGGAACTATTCCTGTTCCTCGGCAAACTGAATGTCGCTGGGTACGTCGCGTTTCTGCTCCCGTTCAGCATTCCCATCGTTTTCATAGCGCTGCACATCTTTGTGGCGATCCTGCAGGCCTTTGTTTTTACCATTCTCCCGGTCATTTACGTGGCCGGGGCGGCCAAGGAAGAGCATTAATACTGGCATGATGTCGCGAGTGTGATCCTGGCTGCACGAGGGATGTCCGGGAGCCACCCCCTGGCGATTAATTCATAGGAAAGAGGAGAAACACCGATGAGAAAGTTTGCGTATGTGTTCCTGGCGTTCCTTGCCTCCAGTATGTTAGCCCCCGCTGCTTTCGCTGCAGACGCTGCACCGGCTGCCGCGGGTCCCAATTGGGTGGTGATCACGGCGGGCTTCAGCATGGCCATCGCGTCGGCTGCTTGCGGTTACGCGCAGGCCAAAGCCAGCGCAGCCGCTTCCGAGAGCATGGCGCGGAACCCGGGAGCCAGCGGCGTAATCCAGAACATGCTCATTCTGGCCCTCGTCTTGATCGAGTCCATGGCGCTGTACACCTTTGCGACGATGTTTATCCGTGTGAAGTGAGCGCCTGAACCCCTTAAATTCAAGGGTTTGTGGGAATGCCCGGGAGCCGTTTGAGCGGCTTCCGGGCTTTTTTTGTGCCCGGGCAGTCCTGACCGTTCGCAGACGCTCTCTTATGCCGCGGTGTTCCGCGAGACACCGGGGCAAGAATCGCCTCAAATTTCCGATAGGTGGGGAGATAGCCAACCGGCTCCAAACGACCCGCAAATCGCCTCCTATTGCGAAATCCCAGACCGGAGCAGGTCGTCCAGTCGCCGGTAAGTCGTCTGTTTTCAGTCCAATGGGAACGAGCTAACGGATTGACGTGGCAGCTTGGGTGGCGTAACCCATCACCAAATTGGGCAGAAGCCCGAGGAAGAGCGTGCCCGCGACGGTGAGCAGGAGGACCAGCCCGAGGTCCAGAGACATCGGCAACGGCGGCGCATCGTCTTTCGGTTCGCGCATGTACATCACCACGATCACCCGCAGGTAGTAGTAGGCGCCGACCACGCTATTGAGCGCCATCAGCACCACCAGCCACAGCAGTTTCGAATCGAGCGCCGCCTTGAAGATGTAGAACTTGCCGAGAAAGCCCGCCGTCACCGGAAGTCCCAGCAGCGAGAGCAGAAAAACCGAGAAGCACGCCGCGGCCACGGGCTGGCGTTCGCCGAGACCAGCGAAATCGTCGATTTCCATGTGCCGCTCGCCCGCGCCGCCGAGGTGCGCGACCAGCAGAAATGCGCCGAGCTTGGCCAGCGCGTACGCCGCGAGATAGAAGAGCACGGCGGCGATCCCCAATTCATTCCGCGCGGCGAAGGCCACCAGGATGTAACCCGCGTGCGCGATCGAGCTGTAGGCAAGCAGGCGCTTCATGTTCGACTGCAGCAGCGCGGCGAAATTGCCGACGCACATCGTCAGCGCCGCGGAAATCCACACGACCCAAAGCCAGCGCTCTCCCTGCGACGGAAATGCGACGAAGAGAATCCGCAAGAGCAAGCCGAACGCCGCGGCCTTCGGCCCGGTCGAGAGCAGAGCGGCCACCGGAGCAGGCGCGCCCTCGTACACATCGGGCGTCCAGATCTGGAATGGAGCCGCGGCCACTTTGAAGCAAAGCCCGACCATCATCAAGGCGAGCGCGAGAGTCGCGAGCACCCCCGGCGTACTCGATGTGAGCGCGACGTGCAATTGGGCCAGGCGCGTGGTGCCGAGCGCGTTATATCCGAGTGCGACGCCGTAGAGGAAAAACGCGGTGGCAAATGAGCCGAGCAGGAAATACTTTATCGCGGACTCGTTCGAGCGCGGCACGTCGCGGCGGAAACTGGCCAGGATGTAGCTGGAAATCGAGCTGATCTCAAGCCCGATGAACGCCGTCACCATTTCCTGCGCGCTGACCATCACGCCCATGCCAGCGGTGGCAAAAAGCACGAGCGCGTAGAATTCGCCCGCGGGCAGATTCTCGCGTTCGAGATATTCCGCCGAACCCAGAATCACGAGCAACGTCGCGCCACCCACGACGGCGTGCAGAAAAATGCTGAACTCGTCGATCCGAAGCAGCCCGTTGAACGCCAGCCCAAGATTCGCACGTGGCAGCGCGATAGCGGCGGCGCCGAGCGCCGCGCCGGTCAGCGCGATGGTCGCGGTGATCCCGCGGTGCGCGCGCGGCACGAATGGATCCATCAGCATCACCAGAAGGCCGAAGACAAACAGCACGAGTTCCGGCGCGATGCGGTAGGCGTCCTGGAGCGGAGGAAACATTTAGGGCTGGTCCGCCTTCATTGCCAAGGGCTGCGCCGCCGGCGGGAGTGTGGCTTCGACGGGCTGCGGCTCCGGGCGCTGCATCTGGTTGAGGACCAGTTCCGAGGATGCCGCGATGCGGCGCGTGAACATGGGCGAAGCCACGCCCATCCAGAGCATGACCGCGGCGAGGGTGAAGAGGATGACGCGCTCGCGCAAATCAATGTCCGGCAGCAGGCGATTTTTCTCGATGGTCACCGGGCCGTAGATCACGCGCTGGTAGGACCAGAGCAGGTACACGGCGGAAAGAATCACGCCGGTCGAAGCCAGTGCCGCCGCGCGCGGGTGCGCGCCAAACGTGCCTAGCAGAATCAGAAATTCGCCGACGAAGCCGTTCAGCATGGGCAGGCCGAGCGACGACAGGCACGCCACGAGATACAGCGCCGCAAAAATCGGCATCGGCGTCGCCAGACCGCCGAATTCGCCGATCTCGTGTGTGTGGCGGCGGTCGTAGAGCATCCCGACGACGAGAAAGAGCGCGCCGGTAGAGACGCCGTGGTTGAGCATTTGATAGACGGCGCCCTGCACGGAGATGGGGCTGAACGCGAATATGCCCAGGACGACAAATCCGAGGTGGCTGACGGAGGAATATGCGACGAGGCGCTTCAAATCCGTCTGCACCATGGCCACCAGCGCGCCGTAGATGATGCCGATGATGGCCAGCGCTTCGATGTAGGGCGCGAATTCGCGCGCGGCATTCGGAAAAAGCGGCAGGCAGAAGCGCAGCATGCCGTAGGTGCCCATTTTCAGCAGCACGCCGGCCAGGATCACGGAACCCGCCGTGGGCGCTTCGGTGTGCGCGTCCGGGAGCCAGGTGTGCAGCGGGAAAAGCGGCACCTTGATGGCAAATGCCAGGAAAAATGCGCCGAAGAGGAGTAATTCCGCGGTGTGACCTAGCGGAATCTTGCCTGCTTGCAGCAGCGCCTGAATCACCGGCAGATCGAATGTGCCGCCGGTCGTCGCCTTTCCACTCGAGTTGAAAAGCCACAGGATGGCCACGAGCATCAGGATCGAGCCGAACATCGTGTAGAGCACGAATTTCACTGTGGCGTAGATGCGGCGCTCGTGGCCCCAAATGCCAATCAGGAAATACATGGGGATTAGCATCACTTCCCAGAAAAAGAAGAAGAGCGCGAGGTCCAGCGAGACGAACACGCCCACCACGCCGGTTTCGAGCACCAGCAGCATCACGAAAAACTCCTTCACCCGGTGCTCGATGGATTTCCACGACGCGAGCATGGCCAGCGGCGTGAGGAAAGTGGTCAGCAGGACGAGGAAGAGGCTGATGCCGTCCACGCCGAGGTGATAGTTGATCGGCGGGGAGGAGATCCAGGGGCGCATTTCTTCGTGCTGGTAGAAAGGATTCGCGGGATCGAAGCCGCGCAGGAGAAAAAGCGAAATCAGGAACTCCGCGACACCGGTGACGAGCGCGAGGCGGCGAATCCATTCGTGATCCTCGCGGCGCAGTAAAAGCAGCGCCAGAGTGCCCGCGAGCGGCAGGAAGGTGACAATCGTCAGTAGATAAGTGTTTGGCACTTCAGCGCACCATCCCCCAAAGCGGCCGCTACACCGGCCAAAGCAAAATCGCGATGAACAAAACCGCGCCGACGATCACCCACGCGGCGTAACTGCGCGTATTGCCGGACTGGACCTGCCGGGCGCGCCCGCCAATCCGTTGCGCCTCGCGCGCCACGCCGTTCACCGTGGCGTCGATCACACCGTCATCCACCGCGCGCCAGAGGACGCGCGTCGAAAGCCATTTGAGTGGGTTCACGATGACTGCATCGTATAGTTCGTCCACGTAGTACTTGTTCAGGAGCAGCTTGTATGGCGCCGCAAACGATTGAGCGAGGCGTTCGGGCGTCTGCGGCCGGCGAATGTAGAACCACCAGGCGATCAGAAATCCAATGAGCGCCACGAGCACGGCAATTCCGGCGAAAACGAGAGCCACTTCCGCCCGCGATTCGCTCATTGCCTTTCCGAAGACGTCCCAGAAGGGGCCCGAGAGCGCCGTCGCGCTCTTTTTCTCGCCCGCGACAAATACCGGATTCAGGAATTTCTCGAAGCGATCTGTGCCGCCCCAGTACGCGGGCGCGGCTACCCATCCGCCGGCTAGAGACAACACGGCGAGGGCGGCAAGGGGGATCAGCATCGATCGCGGAGATTCGTGAACGTGGACCTGTTGCTCGTCGAAGCGTGAGTTTCCGAAAAATGTGAGGAAAAGCAGACGGAACATATAGAACGCGGTCAGGCCAGCGGTCAGAAGGCCAAGAATGTGGAAGATCAAGTTGCCATATTGCCCGGCAGCGGCCGCTTCAAGGATGGCATCTTTGCTGAAGAACCCGGAAAAGCCCGGAGCGCCGGCAATCGCCAGGGTGGCCACAAGCATCGTCCAGTACGTCCACGGAATCCTCTTGCGCAGGCCGCCCATGCGGCGCATGTCCTGCTCACCGCCCAGGGCGTGGATGACGCTGCCCGCGGCGAGAAAAAGCAGACCCTTGAAGAACGCGTGGGTCATCAGATGGAAGATGCCCGCGGAAAATGCTCCTACGCCGCAGGCCAAGAACATGTATCCGAGCTGGCTGACGGTTGAGTAGGCCAAAACTTTTTTGATGTCGGTCTGAACGAGGCCGATGGTCGCGGAATAAAGTGCGGTGATTGCGCCTACGATGGCGACGACCATCATTGCCAGCGGCGCGTGTTCGTAGAGCACGTGCGACCGCGCGACCATGTAAACGCCCGCGGTGACCATCGTGGCGGCGTGAATCAGCGCGCTGACCGGTGTGGGGCCTTCCATGGCGTCCGGCAGCCAGACGTAGAGCGGCACCTGCGCCGATTTGCCGATGGCTCCAAGAAAAAGAAGCAGCGCGATGGCGGTGATGACTCCGCCGGACCATTCGGGCGCCATCAGAGCCGCTGCGCCGAAGACCGTCTGCATATCGAGCGATCCGAACGTACGGAAGATCAGGAACATCCCCAGCATGAATCCGAAATCGCCGATGCGGTTGACGATAAAGGCCTTCTTGCCCGCATCCGAGGCGGACTTCTTCAAGTAGTAGAAGCCGATGAGCAAGTAGCTGCAGAGGCCGACGCCTTCCCAGCCGACAAACATCACGACGAAGTTCGCCGCCATCACCAGTACCAGCATGAAGAACAGGAACAGGTTCATGCAGGCGAAAAAGCGCGTGTAACCGCCTTCGTGCGCCATGTACCCGGTGGAATAAATGTGGATCAGCCAGCCGACTCCGGTGACGACGAGGAGCATGACTACGGTGAGCTGGTCGACTTGCAGCGCGAATGCGGCGTGGAAATCGCCGGCGACGATCCAGTCGAAGTAGGAACGAGTCCACGGAATCTGGTCCGCAGGGAGGCGCGAGAACTCGCGGATTACTTCCAGTACAGCGAGAAATGCGAGACCCGATGAACCCACGGCCACGGAATCGACCGTGCGCTTGGGCCAGCGGCGGCCAAACAAACCATTGAGCGCCGCGCCGAGGAGCGGCAGCGCGGGAATGATCCAGAGATGGTCGAGGAGGCGCATCAGTTTTTGAGCAGGTCCAGGTGCTCGACGTTCAACGTCTGCCGGTTCCGCGCGACGAGAATAATAATCGCCAGGCCCACCGCGGCTTCCGCGGCGGCGACCACGATCACGAAAAAGACGTACACCAGGCCATCCAACTGGCCGCTCGCGCGGCTGGCGGTGACAAAAGCCAGGTTCACAGCGTTGAGCATCAGCTCGATGGCCATGAAAATCGTGATGATGTTGCGCTTCACGACGAAACCAATGACGCCGAGGCCGAAGAGAACCGCGCCGAGCACCAGATAGTAGGAACTTGGGACCACGCTAGCTCTCCCTCTTGGCGAGCACAATCGCTCCGAGAATCGCAATCAGGATCAGCAGGGAAGTCAGTTCGAACGGAAAAACGTACTGGTTAAAGAGCATGTTCGCGAGCGCTTTCGTATCCACCGGGCCGGCCGGGCCCGTGCGAGAAATTGCGGGCGCTCGCCAAACCCAGTAGGCCAGCTCGAGCAGCAGGAAAATGCCGAGGGGTAATCCCACGTACGGCGCCATGCGGCTGAAATTCGTGCGCTCCTCGACTCCGGCGTTCAGCAGCATGATCACGAAGACGAATAGCACCATGATCGCGCCACCATAGACGATGATCTGCACCGCAGCGATGAAATCCGCGCCCTGCAACAGATAAAGCCCCGCGAGCGCGACCATCACCACGATCAACGCGAGAGCGCTGTGGATGGGATGCCGGGCGGCGATGAGCGCTACCGCTCCGCCAACGGCGACCGCCGCGAGTACAAAAAACAAGATGAGTCCGGCCGTCATGATCCCGCCGCCGTCATTTTGGCCTCATGGCAATCGCCAGGCTGGTCAAGATTACGTTGAGGATGGAAGCGGGGAGCAAGAGCTTCCAGCCGAACGCCATAAGCTGGTCATAGCGGAAGCGCGGTAGCGTGCCGCGCACCCACACGTAGAAAAAAAGAAAAAGGAAGACTTTGAGCAAAAACCAAAACGGGCCCTGCACCAGCTCAAACGCCCTCGATTCGGGACGGAAAAAAACAAACGCAAGCGCAAACAGAACCAATGCCAAAATCGTGAGCACGATGCGCTTGTAACCGGTGTTCTTGCGCAGGCCGTCTTGCAGAAGCCACAACCCGCCGAGGCCGAAAAACACCGCGGGCAAAAAATGCGTCCAGCCGAATAAGGGGGTTTGGGGGAAGGGAGAGAGCCAGCCGCCGAAGAAAAGGATCGTGGCCAGGCAGGAAACCGTGACCATGTTCGCGTATTCGCCCATGAAAAACATGGCGAATTTGAAGCTGGCGTATTCCGTGTGGTAGCCGGCGACAAGTTCGCCTTCCGCCTCGGGCAAATCAAACGGCAGGCGGTTGGTTTCCGCGATTGCGGACGTGAAATAGCAGAAGAAGCCGATCACCTGGGGCATCGGGGCAGCCAGCAAATTCCATCGTGGAAGACAATGCAGCGCGGTGCCGGATTGAGCCTCAATGATCTCTTTCAAATTGAACGAACCGGCCATCAACAGCACGCCGACGACGGACATGGTGAGCGAAAGCTCATAGCTAACCATTTGTGCCGAGCTGCGCAAGCCGCCGAGCAGCGAATACTTGCTGTTCGACGACCAGCCGGCCAGCGCAACGCCGTACACGCCGAGCGCAGTAATGGCGAATAGAAACAGCAAGCCGATATCGAGTTCGGCGACCTGCAGTCCCGTGGTGTAGCCGAACAAAGTGAATTTGCCGGGGCCGAAGGGAATTACGGCGATGGAGGTGAGCGCGAGCGCCATGGCCAGAAACGGCGCGAGGTAATAGACGAAGAGGTCCACGCCACTCGGTGTGACGTCTTCTTTGAAAAGGAATTTGATCCCGTCGGCCAGTGGTTGCAGCAAGCCGTGCGGCCCCACGCGGTAAGGGCCCCAGCGGGCCTGGATGTGCGCGATCACTTTGCGCTCGAACCAGGAAAGATACGCGAGCGTGGTCATCATGAGAAACATCAGGACCACGATCTTGACGATCGAGACGCTGAGGAGCGCGTGCCGGGCCAGGAAGTCGCTCACTTCGAATTCGCCTCGTCCAGGGTGTTGAGCACTGTGAGATAGCGCGACAAGCTGCCGCTCGAAAAAAGTGTATCGCGCGCGGAAATGATTGCGCCGACAGGGACATCGTAGGGCGCGTAGCCGTTTATCGCGGTGCGGGGCGCGGAGATTTCCGCGCCGCCCGTCAGCAAATTGGCGAACGACACGTTGTAACCGGGCACGCTGTGGCGGATTTCGTCGAACGCGGCTTCAGGCGTGCGCAGATGGATCGCATGGCCGAGTCCCAGCTTGGCCAACTGGTGCGAGAGGATGCGCAGCAAATCAAAATCGGTGCGCGGGCCCATGACGTCTGCCGCTTTGCGCAGCAACTGAATTTCGCCGGCGGTGTTGGTGACCGTGCCGTCTTTTTCATACGCGCACGCGGCGGGCAGAACGATATCGGCGCGCTCGGCGGTCTCCGTCATGAACATTTCGTGTACGACGAGGAGTTCGAGCTTGCTCAACTGATCGGCGGATACGCCAAAGGTCTTGAGCGGGTTCGCGCCCACGACGTAAAGCGCCTTGAGCTTGCCGCTCAAGGCGGCATCGAGCATTTGTTTTGCGCTGAGTCCGGTTTCGGCGGGAAGCGTCGCGCCCCAAAGTTTGCCGAAGGCGTCGCGTGCCGCAGAATCAGTCACCGAGGCGTATCCGGGCAATCGATCCGGCAGCAGACCCATATCCGCGGCGCCGCGCGAGTTGGCGTAATCGCCCAGAGAGATATAGCGCGTCTGCCCCTTCAGCCGCGAGCCGAACGCCACCAGGTCGCGAATCGCCGCACCGGTGATTTCGGCGCCGAAAACGATGACGACATCGGCTTCCTGTTCGAGAGCGGCCTTCAGCGAGGCGGGTTCCTTCGTCACGGCACTATCGAACGAGCCTTTGCCTGAGGCGAGCCACGCGACGGCGGTGGCCTCGGAGCCAGCTGCGACGCGCATAGACTGTTTCGCTTTGCGGCACAGCTTGATGTTTTGCGCGTTGATTACGTAGAGCCGCGCGCCGTGGTGGCGAATCCCTGCGCGAATCTGCCAGGCCACAAGTGGGTTTTGTTCGGTGGGATCGTTGCCCACGAGGAGGATGGCGGGAGCGTCGTAAAGCTGCCGCATCGTGGCCATCGCGCTTCCGGCATTTGTCCCCAGCGCACTCACGAGACCGGCGTAGTCTACGGTGCGGTGATGGTCCACATTATTTGTGCCAAACGTGGCGCGCGCGAGCCGCCCGAGCAAGTAATTCTCTTCATTCGAAGTACGGTTCGAGCCGATGAACCCGATCGCGCCGGGGCCGTGCTGCTTGTGAATCTCCGCGAGGCGCCGGGCCACTTCGCTGAGTGCGTCTTCCCACGAAGCGGCGACGAGCTTGCCGTTGCGGCGCACGAGCGGCTCCTTGATGCGATCGGGATGATGCGGGAAATCGAAACCGAAGCGGCCCTTGGCGCAAAGGAATTCGCCGTTGATGCCGCTCATGTCGCGATTGTTGGCGCGCAGAATCTGATTGTTGCGCACGCTGAGGGTGACTTTACAGCCGTTCGAACAGTGCGCGCAGACTGTGCTCTTGTATTGCATCTCCCACGGCCGCGTTTTGTAGCGATAGGTGCCGCTGGTGAGCGCGCCGACGGGACAGATGTCAATGCACATCCCGCACTCTTCGCATTCCAGGTGATCTTCGCGGTTGGGAATGATGACGGAGAACGCGCCGCGCTGGCCCACGCCCAGCGCCTTCACGTCCATGCCTTCATCGCAGACGCGCACGCAACGGAAGCAGAGAATGCACCGCGGCGCGTCGTAGTAGACAGCCTCAGACCATTTTTCTTCCGGCGCGTGGATTTTCTCTTCGGCGAAGCGGCTCTGATCGGCGCCATAGCGGAAGACCATGTCCTGCAACTCGCATTCACCGCCTTTGTCGCAGACCGGGCAATCGAGCGGATGGTTGGTCAGCAGGAACTCGAGCATGTTTTTGCGCGCGGCGTGGACCTGCTCGGTGTCCGTGCGGACGATCATGCCTTCCGACGCGACGAGCGTGCAGGCAGTCTGGAGTTTCGGCGCCTTCTCCACTTCGACAAGGCACATGCGGCACGCGGCCTGGAGCGAGAGTCCCGGGTAGTAGCAGAACGATGGGACTTCGATGCCCAGGCGGCGCGTGGCTTCGATCACGAGTGTGCCGGGCGGGACGCGCGTCTCGCGTTCGTTGATCTTCAGCGTGAACAGTTTCTGTTCTGCCATGAATTCCTAGCGAGCGCCGATCAGGTCTTCGGCGGGCTTGTACGGACACTTGCCGTTCAAATGCTCTTCAAACTCGTGCCGCCACTTATTCGCAATGCTGATCGTGGGCAAGGCCGCGGCATCGCCCAGCGGACAAAATGTGCGGCCGAGCATGTTCTTCGCCAACTCGCTGAACATGGGGATGTCTTCGGCCCGCCCGCCGCCGTCGTGGAAGCGGTCGAGCATCTTGCGCAGCCACATGGTGCCCTCGCGGCAGGGGATGCACCAGCCGCAGGATTCGTGCGCGTAGAAATGCATGATGCGGCGCGCGAGGTCCACCATGCAGGTTTCTTCGTCAATCACCACAACGCCGCCGGAGCCGAGCATCGAGCCGGCCTTGGCGAGCGAGTCAAAATCCATGGCCACGTCGGTTTCCTCGGCTTTCAGCACCGGACAGGAGCTGCCGCCGGGGATCACGGCCTTCAGTTTCTTGCCGCCGCGAATGCCACCGGCCACTTCTTCGATCATGCGGCGCAGGTTAAAGCCCATCGGCAATTCGTAGATACCCGGCTTGTTCACGTGGCCGGAGACGCAGAACATCCGCGTGCCACCGTTGCGGGGCGTTCCCAGGCCCGCGTACCATTCGCCACCTTTCAGAATCACGGCGGGCACCGAAGAAAGCGTTTCGACGTTGTTGATCACCGTCGGACAGCCGTAGAGGCCGACGACGGCGGGAAACGGCGGGCGAATGCGCGGGTAGCCGCGTTTGCCTTCAAGCGATTCCATCAGCGCGGATTCTTCGCCGCACTCGTAGGCGCCCGCGCCGGTATGCGTGACGAGATCGAAATCGAAGCCGCTGCCGAGAATGTTCTTGCCTAGGTAGCCGCCCTGGTAAGCTTCCGCGATCGCGCGGTCCACAATTTCCTGGACGTAGCGGTATTCGCCGCGAATGTAGATGTAGCCCTGATGAGCGTCCACGGCGCGCCCGGCGATGATCATGCCTTCGATTAACTGGTGCGGATCGAATTCCATCAGTGGACGATCCTTGCAGGTACCCGGCTCGCTCTCGTCGGCATTGGCGATAATGTATTTGGGCTTCGAGGGGTCCTTGGGAACGAAGGTCCACTTCATGCCCGCGGGAAATCCCGCGCCGCCGCGCCCGCGAAGATTCGATTTCTTCACTTCCTCGGTGATTTGATCCGGCGTCATCTGCTTCAGCGCTTTTTCGAGCGCTTGATAGCCGTCGTGCTTGCGGTAGACGTCAATCGAGGCCGAATTCTGTATGCCGAAGCGGCGGCTGGTCACCGGAGTCTCAGCCGGATGCCGCTCGTGGATCGAGCCGCCGGTGTAGGGCGCGCCCTTGGGCACGCGGCCGGCTTCGAACTGGGCCAGCAGGTTGTCCACCTTTTCCGGCGTCAGCTCTTCGTAGAAATCGTAATTGACCTGCATGGCGGGCGCGCCGGTACAGGCGCCAATGCACTCGACTTCTTCGAGCGAGAACTTGCCGTCCGAAGTCGTTTCCTTGTTGCCGATGCCGAGCCGCTTCTGAACGTGTTCGTAGACCTTGTTCGCCCCGCGAAGCATGCAGGAAATGTTGGTACAAACCTGGACGTGATAGCGCCCTGCGGGCTTGCGTCGGAGCATGGAGTAGTAGGCCAGCGTTTCGGTGACCTGGAGAGTATTCAGATCGAGCCGCCGCGCAATCTCGGCAATCATTTCATCGCTGATGTGGCCGAAGGCGTCCTGCGCGTAGAGCAGCATGGGCACAAGCGCGGAGCGCTTGACGGGGTAGCGCGTGACGAGCGCGGTGAATTTGGATTCGAGTGCGTCGGGGATGGGCATCGTGTTGTTTCGTTGCGCGGCGCTCAGCGGTCCACTTCTCCCAGGACGATATCGGTCGTGCCAATACATGCCACTACGTCGGCCAGCAGGCGCCCCTCGACCAGCTTGTTCAAAGCTTGCAAGTTCACAAACGATGGCGCGCGCACCTTCACCCGCCACGGCTTGGGCGAGCCGTCACTCGCGACGTAGAAGCCCAGCTCGCCGCGCGGTGATTCGATGGTCTGATAGACCTCACCCGGCGGGGGAGCGAAGCCTTCGGTGAAAATCTTGAAGTGGTAAATCAGGGCTTCCATCTCGGTCTTCATTTTTTCGCGCTGGGGCGGCACAATGCCTGGTGCTTCGGTCTGGATAGGGCCCTCGGCGGGAATCTTCTGCATGGCCTGGCGAACGATTCTTAGGCTCTCGCGCATTTCCGCTACGCGCACCAGATACCGCGCGTAGCAATCGCTTTCCGTGCGCGTGGGGATGTCAAAGTCAAATTCGTCATAGCTCGAGTACGGAAACGCCTTGCGCACGTCATAGGCGACTCCGGCAGCGCGCAGCATCGGGCCGGTGACGCCCATGGCGATGGCGTCCTCCGCGCTGAGGTACCCCACGCCTTTCGTGCGCGCGTGCCAGATGCGGTTTTGCGTCAGCAGGTCTTCGTACTCCTGGGCGCGGCTGGGAAAAATCTTGACGAAGCGATCCACGGGATCGAGCCAGCCCGCCGGCGGCTCGAGGGCCAGTCCGCCGATGCGGAAGTAGCTGGTCATCATGCGCTGGCCGGAGACGAGCTCGAAAACTTTCAGGATGTCTTCGCGCTCGCGGAAGGTGTAGAGAAACATCGAAAGCGCGCCGAGGTCCATGGCGTGCGTGCCCAGCCAGACGAGGTGCGAGGCGATGCGCGTCAACTCGGTGAGCAGCACGCGGATGTACTGCGCGCGTTTGGGAACTTCGAGGCCGAGCAGTTTCTCGACTGCGAGGCAGTAGCACAGGTTGTTCGAGAGCGGCGCGAGGTAGTCGATGCGATCGGTGAGCGTGATGGCCTGAGAATAGGTTTTGGCCTCGCAGCTTTTTTCGATGCCCGTGTGGAGATAGCCGACGTCCGGCCGCGCCTTCACCACGGTTTCGCCATCGAGCTCCAGGACGATGCGCAGCACGCCGTGCGTGGACGGATGCTGCGGGCCCATGCTGAGGACCATCGTGCGTCCCGCGCCCGTAACGGTATGGACGGTTGTGCCCATGTCTTAGTTCTTCGCCGCTCCCATCAGCGGCTGCCTTCGACTGGAAAATCTTTGCGCAGCGGGTAGCCTTCCCAATCCTCCGGCAACAAGATTCGCCGCAGGTCGGGATGTCCGGCAAATCGCACGCCGAACAAATCGAAAACTTCGCGCTCGTGCCAATCGGCGGTGGGCCAAACAGACGTGACCGTCTCCGCCGTGGGGTTCTGACCGGGCAAACGCACCCTCAGGCGCAGCCGCGCGCGCTGCGAAATCGAAAGCAGATGGTAATTCAGCTCGAAGCGCGGCTCGGCAGGGAAGCGGTCCACGCCGGTGATATCGGAAAGCAGGCTGAATTCGAGTCCCGGCTCGGTGCGAAGGAAATCGGCCGCGCGGCGCAGGTGTCCGGCGGGGACGACGATGGTCAATTCACCGCGGAAAGAATGCGCCTCAGCGACGGCCTGAGGGTCCCAAGCCCGCAATTTCGCCACAATCGAATTTTGATCCAGGTCCAGAGTTTCCGTCATGAAAAGTGGCGCCGGAAAAGTGCTTCAGCGATTCCAGTCCAGGGCGCCCTTCTTCCACAGGTACACGTATCCCACCAGCAAGATCAGGATGTAGAGAAGCATCTCCACAAACCCGAACCAGTGCAAATCCTTATAGACGTAAGCCCAGGGGTAGAGAAAAATGGCCTCGACGTCAAACAGGATGAAGACCATCGCCACCAGGTAAAACTTCACCGAAAACGGCTCGCGCGCATCTCCCACGGACGGCACGCCGCACTCATAAGCCTGCATTTTCGCGCGCGTCGGCCGGCGCTGCCCGACGAATGTGGAGAGCAAAAGCATGGCGCCGGCCAAAGCCATGGCCACCAGGAGATGAATCAGGAGCGGTGCATAGCTTTGGAGATAGTTTCCGCTCATCTTCGACCCGGCTATAATAGCGGCCTGGCCGCCGCTGGGTCAATTGCGCCGCGCAGTGTTTTTTGCATGCCCTGCGCATCCGCGCTGGCGCCGAATCTGACGATGCCTGCAAACCTCACGGTCATGGTGAATGGCGAGAAGCGGGAAGTCCCCGCGGGCTCAAACGTGGAGGGCTTGCTGGAGCATCTGGGGATCAGCGCCGGACGAGTGGCTATCGAACGAAATCTGGAAATCCTGCCGCGCGCGCAGTGGGCCGCGACCCAGGTGTTGCAGGGCGACCGCTTGGAGATTGTGCATTTCGTCGGCGGAGGTTAAGCCCTCAACCCCGGCCGATCTCCCTTCGGATCAGGCGGCAGGCTGCGTGCGGCTCCGATGAGCCGTCATCAGCAGATAGACGGAAGCGATGAGCAGTAGGGGCGAAGAGTACACTCCGGGCATCAGCCTGCCGAAATAGAAGCTCCCAGCAATATGGTTCAGACCATTCAGGAGCATCAGGATTCCAAACGGATAGGAAAGCCATGTTATCCAGCGGGCGCCTCGGAACGCGAAGCGCGACAGGACCAGGAGAAATACAATCGCTCCAATCAGGCCAGTGAGCCAGACACCGAAAGTGAATGTCGGCAGAGGCAGCCACGGCACGCGCTGCCGGATGGCGATCACGGTGGGGTTGTAGACGGAGAGGAAATCGGTGAGGGCTTCGTCCGCGACATGGATGGCCAGTGCGAAGCACAGGCCCAGCCAGGCCCGCCCCAAGCTCCGACGATCGGCCTGCGACAACTCCTCGGTCATTTCACCCGCACGTAACGGAATTCCTCGGTTGCTTCCTTACTTCAGAGGCCTGCGAGCAAATGTCCCATCTTCTTTTTCTTCGTGCGCAGGTAGGAGCGCGACGCCTCGGTGGCGCGCGGCTGACACGGCACGCGTTCGACCACTTCGATTCCGGCCTTTTCAAGCTGGCGCACCTTGTCGGGATTGTTCGAAAGCAGACGCACGCGGCGGGCGCCGAGCAGCAGCAAAGTCTCCGCGGAAAAACGGTAGTCGCGCGAGTCGGCGGCAAAACCCAACTTGCGATTCGCTTCGACGGTGTCCATGCCGCGATCCTGCAACTGATAGGCCCGCAGTTTATTGAGCAGCCCGATGCCGCGGCCTTCCTGCGGGAGGTAGAGCAGCAGCCCAGCAGGTGCCCGGCCGATGAGGCGCAGCGAAAGCTCGAGTTGCGCGCGGCAGTCGCAGCGCTCGGACGTCAGGACATCGCCGGTGAGGCACTGTGAGTGGATACGCACCAGCGGAACCGTCTTGCCGTTGAGGCGGCCGCGCTGGAGCACGACGGCGGTTTCCAGCGGCCCGCGGCCTTCGACTCCGAGAATAGTGAACTGGCCGTAGCGCGTGGGCAATTTCGCTTCGGCGACCACGCGCACGCGGCCGCCAGCGCGTTTGCGGCGTCCCTTGCTGCTCTTGGGCGACGAAGGTTTGGCTCGTTTCATCATGAAACGTGCCATTATAGCAGCACCCGCGCTCCCCCGCTTTACACCGGGCGGAGATTCGCTTAGGTTAGTTTCACGCGAGCTGACCATGGAACCACTCTCCTGGCGAGACCTTCTCTTCACCTTGCTGCTCAAGGTGGGCGCCGCGGCTTCCCTGGCCGCACTGCTGGTGCGGTCGGCAACGTTCCGCCGCGTGCTCTATACCGAGCAGCGCGACTTCGATCAGAAAGTGCGCCTGATGGTCCTGCTGACGCCGCCACTGGCGCTCGGCCTAGCATTGAGATTCTTCGGACGTGGACAGCCCTACCAGTTCGCGGACCTGATGATGACGGGGTCTTTTCTGCTCGGCCTGCTGGGCGGACGCGTGGTCGGGCCCCTGGGCGGAGCAATCATCAGCCTGCCGGCGTTTGCGTTCAGACATGAATGGCTCGCGATGCCCGTTGCGGCCACGGCGGGGTTACTCGGCGGGCTCATCCGGCAGGTCATCCCCAATAAGGAAGATATCTGGAATCTAGGCCCGTTCACGTTCCTGAACATTCCGCGATGGCTGGGCCGACTGGTGAAGGAAGGAGTAACGAGCTGGGAGATGCTGCCGCTGGCGGGCGTGGTGGCACTGGCGCTCGGCCGGCAGGCGCTCGGCGAGACGCTGAAGCCCGGCTGGCTCTTCTATGCGCACGCGCACGGATTCTGGCAACTCGTCGTCCTGGTGATCGCCACAGTCATGGCGGTCGCGGTGCCCATCAAAATCTGGAACAGCGCGCGCCTGGAAATGAACCTGGAGCAGCACCAGCAACTCTTGCTCAAGGCGCGCATGGACGCGCTTTCCAGCCAGATCAATCCACACTTTCTCTTCAACACGCTGAATACCGTCTCGTCATTGATCCGCTTCGATCCGGACATGGCGCGTGTGGTTGTGATCAAGCTGAGCAACATCCTGCGGCGCCTGCTGCGCAAGCACGAGACATTTGTGCCGCTCCGCGAGGAACTCGATTTCATCGACGACTACCTCGACATCGAAGTGGCCCGCTTCGGCCGCGATAATCTGCAAATCTTCAAGCAGATTGACGAGCGGACGCTCGAGGCTTTTGTGCCCAGCATGCTCCTGCAGCCCATCGTGGAGAATTCGCTGAAGCACGGCCTGGCTTCCAAGCTCGAGGGCGGACACATCTACCTGCGCACGTCATCGCGCGAAGGGCGCCTGGTGATCGAAGTGGAGGACAACGGTGTAGGCATCTCCGAAGAGCGCATGCCGCAGGTATACGGCGACGGCATCGGCATCAGCAACGTGCACGAGCGACTGCGTGTACTCTACCGCGACGATTTCCGCATGGACATCTCCAGCAGCGAGGGGAAGGGCACGCTGATCCGCATCGAGGTGCCGGAGCTGTCTGCCACGCAACCATCTGCGACGTGAGTCGTGAGCGGTGACCTCTGACTGGCATCGCCAATCGCCACGCAGCGGCCTGCCGCGGGGAGTTATTCGTAGCGCAGCGCGACCATGGGATCCACGCGCGTGGCGCGCCGCGCGGGGACGTAGCACGCCGCGAACGCCACGCCGGCGACCAGAACCACCACGGCCGAGAGCGTGACCGGGTCCGTGGGCCGCACACCGAAGAGTAAAGCGGACATCCAGCGCGCGAACGCGAGCGCCGCGACGAGTCCAAGGACAATCCCCAGCAGCGCCAGCCGCATCCCCTGACCGACCACCAGCCGAAGAACATCCCGCCGCTGCGCACCCAGTGCCATCCGAATTCCAATCTCATGGGTGCGCTGGGTCACCAGGTAGGACATCACTCCATAAATGCCGATCGCCGAAAGGATCGTAGCGGCAAGAGCGAAGAGACCGAGCAGGAACATCGCGAATCGCCGCTGGGCCACCGCCGTGGCCATGATCTCCTCCATCGTTCGAATCGCGAAGACCGGTTCATCGGGGTCCACCGCGCTCACTTCGCGGCGCACCGCTTCATTCAGACTACTCGGGTCCGAAACTCCGCGCATCACCAGCGTCATGCTCAAAATCGAAACCTGGTAGAGCGAGCGGTACACCTGCGGCTTCGGCTCGATCTCCAGCCCCTCCGTGCGGACGTCGCCCACGACGCCGATGATGACGTGCCAATCGCCGGGATTGCGCTGGCTGCCCTGACGGATGCGCTGTCCGACCGGGTTCTGATCCGAAAAGTATTTCCGCACGAATGCCTGATTCACGACCATAGCCAGCGGAGTTTTCTCGTCGTCGGACTCCGCAAAATCGCGTCCGCGAATCAGCGGGATGCCCATAACCTGGAAATAACCGGGCGTGATCCGCGCAGATTGCGCCGTGTTCACTTCGGTGGATTCGGGGGATTCACCCTCGAGAGTGAAACGCAGAAGGGCCGGGGGAGCTGCGAGCGGAAGATTCGTCGTGCCGCCGACGCTGCGAACGCCCGGCAGAGCGGTGATTCGCCGGATGACTTCCTTGTAGAAAGCTACGCGGCGAGCGTGCTGGAAATAAGGGCCGGTGGCGACATTGTTGGGCTGCGGGAGCCAGAGCTGCGCAGTCAGCAGGTTGTGCGGATTGAACCCCGGGTCTACGCTCTGTAACAGCCAGAAACTCCGCACCAGCAGCGTCGCGCTGACGAGCAGGACCAGCGCCAGGCCCATCTCCACCACGATCAGCAGGCTGCGCGCGCGGCTGCCGCGCAGCCCGCCGATGGCGCCGCGCCCGGACTCGCGCAGCGTGTTCTGCAATTCCGCTTGCGAACTCTGCCAGGCCGGCGCCAAGCCGAAGACGATGCCGGTGAGCACGGAGACAAAGAAAGTGAAGCTGAGCGCCGGCAGACTGATGGAGATTTCGCCGAGCCGCGGCAAGTTCGCCGGGCTGAACGCGACGAGCAATTCCATTCCCCATGCTGCAAGAGGGAGCCCGATGACGCCGCCTACGAGTGCCAGGAGCACGCTCTCCGTAAGAAGCTGCCTGACCACTCGCCAGCGGCCTGCGCCGAGCGCCGTGCGGATGGCGATCTCCCGCTGGCGCGAAGAGGAGCGCGCCAGAAGCAGATTGGCGACGTTGGCGCAGGCGATCAGAAGCACAAGGCCCACGCTGCCGAGCAAGACAAACAGCATGGCGCGGACATTGCCGACCAGGTCGTCCCGCAGCGGGACAATGCGCGGCGCCCAGTCCGCGTTCACCGGGTAGTCGTTCGGGAATTCGCGCTTGAGAGTCTCCGCCAGTCCGTCCATGCGCGATTGCGCGTCCGCAATCGTGATGCCTGGCTTCAGGCGGCCGATTGCGCTCGGCAGGAGGCGCTGGTTGCGGACAGGATTCGGGCTGAACGGCGGGCCAATCCATCCGGATGGCGCCCAGATCTCAACTTCCGTCTGCAGCGCTCGGCCGGGATGACGAAAACTCTTCGGCGTCACCCCGATGATCGTGTAAGCGTCGTTGTCAATGCGGCATTTCTTGCCGATCACCGCGGGATCGCTGCCGAAGCGGCGGCGCCACAAGCCGTCGCTGATCACGGCGACCTGCGCGATCCCCGGTTGAGCATCCTGCGGCCCGAACAGGCGGCCAAGTTGCGCGTGTACGCCGAGCAGTTCGAAATAATTGGCGTCCACCAGCAATGTTTCCACGCGCTCGGGGCGGGACACTTCGGTCAGATTAGCGTTGAGCGGCATGACGCCGGAGATTTGATCGAAGATCCCCGTGCGGTCGCGATAGTCGAAGAGCTCGTTGATGGAGATGCCGAAATCC
>JBGQGH010000014.1:0-40643 GCA_041497315.1 Terriglobia bacterium
ACCCTCCCGAGTCCACAAACGTTACGCGTTTGTTCCAAGATGGATACCCCGGGCGCCGCGAGGTTGCCCCGCCGCGGGCGGCTCCCCAAGTCCGAGGGCCGCTGCTATACTTGGACGAACCTGCCGCACCAGGGAAAGCACTTCACATGCTCCGACCCGTCATCGTTGTGCATTACCACGAGCTCTGGCTCAAGGGCGGGAACCGGAATTTCTTCATCGCGAAGTTGCGTGTGGCACTCAGCCGCGCGCTCGAAGGCATTCCGGTCGAGAAGATCTCGCGCCCCGGCGACCGCTTGCTGATCCATCTGGGTGAAGGCGCCCGGGTGGAAGATGCCCTTGCGCGCGTGGAGCGCGTTCTCGGCATTGCCTATTTCGCCGTGGCGCGCCCGATCGCGCGGACCAGCGATGCGCAGGCCGACCTTGGCGAAATCTGTCGCGTGGCCTGGGAAGAGGTCGAGCCCGCGCGCTTCTCCACGTTTGCCGTGCGCGCCAAGCGCAGCGACAAATCATTCCCCCTGCGCGTCTCCGAACTTGAAGCCACCGTGGGCCGCCATCTACTCGAACACCTGCGCGCCGCGGGGCGCGACGTCCGCGTGCATCTCGACGATCCCGAGCTTACTTGCCGCATCGAGGTGACGCCGGGGCCCCTGCTTGTTTACGCGCGCAAGATTCCGGGCGCGGGCGGACTTCCGGCCAACACCGCGGGCCGCATGATGTGCCTGCTCTCGGGCGGATTCGATTCCGCGGTCGCCGCATGGAAGATGATGAAGCGCGGCGCCCATCTTTCGTTCGTGCATTTCTGGGGCGGGGGCGCGCTGCCGGGCGAGTCTTCGGTGCACGTGGCGCGTGAGTTGGTGAAGAAGCTGGCGCCCTGGCAACTGACGGCGAAACTTTATCTCGTGCCGTTCGAACCGCTACAGCGCGAAATCGTTCATGCCGCGCCGGAGACATTTCGCATCCTGCTCTATCGCCGGCTGATGTTGCGCATCGCCGAGAAACTTGCCCACGGGGATCACGCCCACGCCATCGTCAGCGGTGACAGCCTGGGGCAGGTGGCTTCACAGACGCTGCAGAACATGGTGGCAGTAGGCGCCGCGGCGCGCATGCCGGTCTTTCGGCCGCTCGCCGGCGACGACAAGCAGGAAATCATTGCTCTGGCACGACAGATCGGCACCTACGATATTTCCGCCGAGCCCTTCCACGATTGCTGCCCGGTGTTCATGCCGCGGACTCCGGCGCTCCACGCCACTCCCGAACAGCTCGATGCGGCGGAAGCATCGCTCGACATCCCGGCGATGGTGCGCCGCGGAGTGGAAGCCGCCACGATCGAACGGTTCCGCTACTCGAACGGAAGGGTCGAGCAAGTGGAGACATTTGCTCCGCCTGTGGCACTCGCCGCTCGCCAGAAAACCTGACTCGACGTTTCCTAAATTTCAGCGCGAATGTGGTTGGAGGCGGGACGCATCCGCACGGAGGGAGCCGTGCAGATGAATCGAGCGGGGACACACATCCCCGTTCGTCAAGAAATCAGAGTTGATGGGATAGAAAGACTCGGTTGCCCGAGACCGGGATTACCAGTCGCGGCGTCCGCCGCCGCCGCCGCCGCCGCCGCCACCGCCACGGCCCCCGCCGCCTCCCCCACGGCCGCCGTAACCCCCGCCGCCTCCGCCGCCACGGCCCCCGCCGCCTCCGCCACCTTCGCGTGGAGGACGCGCTTCGTTGACCACGACTTTGCGTCCCATGAAGTCCTGCCCGTTCAAGGACTGTATGGCCTTGTCGGCTTCTTCATTACTCTGAATCTCGACGAACCCGAAGCCGCGGGATTGGCCGGAGAAGCGGTCGCGCACAAGTGTGATGGCACCGGGAGTGATCCCTGCTTGAGAAAACCAATTCGTCAATTCCTCTTCAGTCGCTTGAAAAGACAGATTTCCAATGTAGAGCTTCTTCACCGAAGGACTCCTTGTGTTCGCGGCACTCTGTTTGCCACGAGCCTGGCGGCTGAAGAGCGAGGTGCAGGGTCGAGGCCAGTCCGAACGTGCCCAGACTACTCCGGCGCGAGACCGACACTTCAGCTATCCCGGGCATCATCCCTCTAAAGGCAACGGGCGTCAACTTTAAGTTCCGCCGTGAACCGGCTCGCGCTGGCCGGCGTTCCGCTGCACCGCGAATTGATGGTAGGATGCGCGCGTTCCCGCCAGTTTGCCCAGGAGATCAGCGATGCGCGGCACGATGATGGACTTCCCGCTGACGCTGTCCACGATTCTCGAACGCGTCGGAAAATACTTCTCGCGAGTCGAAATCGTTTATCGCCGGCCGGACCGCTCCATCCATCGCACAAACTACGGAGAGGTCTATCGCCGCTCGCGGACCCTGGCGCTGGCTCTGCAGCAAGCGGGGCTCAAGAGCGGCGACCGCGTGGCCACGATGATGTGGAATCAGCCGGCGCACCTGGAAGCCTACTTCGGAATTCCCGTGGCCGGCGGCGTCATCCACACCCTCAATCTCCGACTGCATCCCGACGAAATCGCCGCCATCGCCAATCACGCCGCGGACCGGTTCTTGATCGTGGACGACATCCTGCTCTCCTTGTATGAAAAGCTGCGGGACAAGGTTCCGTTCGAACGCGTCTGGGTGACATCCTTCAGCGGCGCGCCCGTGCCCGCGGGCTACGAAAGCTATGAAACGCTTCTGCAGCAGACCAATGGCGAGTTTCGATATCCGAAGATGGACGAGAACGACGCCGCGGCGATGTGCTTCACCTCGGGAACTACGGGGAACTCCAAGGGCGTGGTGTATTCCCACCGCGCCCTCGTTCTCCACTCGTTCGCCGAAGGCCTCGTGGACACCTTCGGAATTTCGCAGGAAGACACCATCCTGCCGGTCGCGCCGATGTTCCACGCCAACGCCTGGGGCATCCCGCACAGCGCCGCGATGATGGGCGCGCGGCTCGTCCTGCCCGGACCGAACGTGGACGCGGAAAGCTTGCTGGACTTGATCCAGGACGAGCGCGTCACGTTGGCCTGCGGCGTGCCCACGGTGTGGATCGGCGTCCTCAGCGCGCTTGAGAAGACTCCCGGCCGGTGGAAATTCGCCCAGCCGGTACGCCTGGCGTGCGGCGGCACGGCGCCGCCGGAAGCGCTGATCCGCGCGCTCGATCGGTTCGGCCTGCGCATCATCCACCTCTGGGGGATGACGGAGACCACGCCGCTGGCGACCGCCGGACGATTGAGAGCACACATGCGCGACTGGCCGGAAGACAAAAAGTACGCCGTGCGCGCCAAGCAGGGTTTTCCTTCGCCGTTTGTGGAATTGCGCGTCATGCGGACCGCAGGCGAAGCGCCGTGGGACGGCGAGTCGGTGGGCGAACTGGAAATTCGCGGGCCATGGGTTGCCGCAAGTTATTACAAGGCACCGGAAGCCGCCGGCCGCTGGACCACCGACGGGTGGTTTCGCACCGGCGACATGGCCGCGATCGATGAAGACGGCTACGTGCGCATCGTGGACCGAGCGAAAGATCTGGTGAAGTCCGGCGGCGAGTGGATCAGCTCCGTGGATCTTGAAAACGCGCTCATGGGACATCCCGCCGTGCGCGAAGCGGCCGTGATCGGCGTGCCCCATCCCAAATGGCAGGAGCGCCCGCTTGCCGTGGTGGTCCTGAAACCGGATGCGAAAGTCACTTCCGACGAATTGCGCGAATTTCTGGCGCAGAAGTTCGCCAAGTGGCAATTGCCGGATGGATTCGTTTTCGAAAAAGAGATCCCTCGCACGTCCGTGGGCAAGTTCCTGAAGACCAAGCTCCGCGAACAGTACTCCGGCTGGAAGTGGAAGGAGTGATTGGCAACTTTCCAGTGATCAGGTGCGATACGACGCGTTGATGTGCACGTAGTCGGCGGTGAAGTCGCAGGTCCAGATGCGGGCGCGGCCGCGGCCTGCGTGTAAATCCATCACAATCAGGATGTAATTCTTCAGCAGGCGTTCGTGCGCCGCTCGTTCATCGAAATTGAGCGCGCGCCCGCCGCGGTACATCGGCATCCCCGCCATCGAAATATTTGCGCGAGCCGGATCGAACTTCACGCCGGAGCGCCCCGCGGCGGCCAGGATGCGGCCCCAGTTGGGATCGGCGCCGGCCAGCGCCGTCTTGACGAGCGGCGAACCTGCTATCGTGCGCGCCACTTGCTCGGCGGCCTGTGGCGTTCGCGCGCCGCGCACATCGATTTCAATCACGCGGCTCGCGCCTTCGCCATCGGCGACGATCTCAAGCGCCAGCTTGCGGCACACTTTTTCGAGCGCAGTTGCAAACGCGCGGTGATCCGCCGACCCTGCCCGGATCGCGCGCGCGCCTGAGGCGCCATTCGCAAGCACTAGCGCGGTGTCGTTCGTCGAGGTATCGCCATCCACCGTGATGGAATTGAAGGTGCGATCGGCGATGCCCACGAGCATGCGGCGCAGGAGCGCGGGCGCGATGGCCGCGTCCGTCACGATGTAGGCCAGCATCGTGCCCATCTGCGGATGGATCATTCCCGCGCCCTTCGCGCATCCCAGTAGCCGCACTGCCTTCCCGCCGATGCGGCACGTCGCCGCGGCCCACTTCGGGCGCGTGTCTGTGGTCATGATCGCGCGGGTGAACGCGCCGAATTCTTCCGGCCCCGCGGCGCGGATGCGCGTCAGTTCGGGCAGCGCATTCAAAATCAGTTTCACCGGCAGCAATACGCCGATTACGCCCGTCGAGCAAACTAGCACTTGTTCAGCCCGGCAGCCGAGCGCGCGAGCGAGGTTCTTTGCCGTCGCGCGCGAAGCAGCCAAGCCCCCGGGGCCCGTAGCGCAGTTCGCGTTGCCGGAATTCACGACAATGGCACGCATACGTTTCGCCGCGGAGCGCACGTGCTCCTGGCAAAGGAGCACCGGCGCGGCCTTCACCAGATTGGTGGTGAAAACTCCCGCGGCCGTCGCCGGCACTTCGCTCGTGATCAAGCCGAGATCCGCACGGTTCTTGCGGCGTAGGCCGCAGGCCATCGCGGAAAATTGATAGCCGCGCGGCAGAAGATTCCGTGTGATGGCCAGGCTCACAGCGCTTGCCCGGCCAGACGCGCGCGGCAGTCGGCAATCGCCGCTTGTACGGCGGCAGGCGCCGTGCCACCCGGCAGCGAATGGCAGGCCAGCGCGGCTTCGAGCGTCACGGCCTTCTTCCAGTCGTCGGCGAACATCGGAGAAAACGTCTTCAGCTTCTCGAGCGGAAGCTCGGTCCACGATTTCCCGCTACGCTCGGCTTCGCGCACCACTTTGCCGATGATTTCGTGTGCCTGGCGGAATGGAACGCCGCGCCGAACCAGATAATCCGCGGCTTCGGTCGCGAGCAATGCGGGATCGGAAGCCGCTTGGCGCAGCCGCTCGACGTTGAGCCGTGTCGCAGCAATCGCGCCCGCGGCCACACGCAGCATGGCTACAGATTGATCGTGCGCCTCGAAGACAGGTTCTTTGTCCTCCTGCAAATCGCGCTGATAGCTCGTGGGCAATCCCTTCAGCGTGACTAGCAGCGAGAAAAACGCCGCGGTCACGCGTCCGGTCTTGCCCCGGAGCAATTCCCACGCGTCCGGGTTACGCTTTTGCGGCATCAGGCTGCTGCCCGTCGAGTATTCGTCCGGCAGAACGATGAAGCCGAACTCCTGTGACGCGAAGAGAACGAAATCCTCGGCCAGGCGCGAGAGGTGGTTCGCCAGCACCACGAGAGCGAAAAGATAGTCCAGCGCGAAGTCGCGCCGGCTGACCGAATCGAGGCTGTTACGCGTGATTCGCGCGAATCCCAGCTCCCGCGCGATCATCTGGCGATCAACGGGAAACGCGCAGCCGGCCAGCGCGCCCGAGCCCATCGGGCAGGCGTCCGCGGTATGGCCCGCCTGGGCCAGCCGGTCGAGGTCGTGGAAAAATCCCTCCGCATGCGCCAGCAAAAAATGGGAGAACAGGATCGGCTGAGCGTGCTGCATGTGCGTATTGCCGGGCATGGGCACGCCGAAATTCTTCTCCGCCTGCGCGATGAGAGACTCGATCAGAGCGGCCGTGGCGCGGCGTGTTTCGCGCACTGCGTCCTTGATGAAGAGCCGAAATTCCGTGACCACCAGTTCGTTGCGGCTGCGCCCGGTGTGCACTTTCGCGCCGAGCGGTCCCAGGCGCTCAATCAGCGCCATCTCCGCGAAGTGGTGGACGTCTTCCGCTTTTGAAGAATCGAGCCACGCGGGCTCCGCCGCGGCGCGCGCAGCGATCTGGTCAATCGCGTCGAGGATTTGCTCCGTTTCGCCCGCGTTCAAAATTCCTGCACCCTGGAGCACTTTGGCCCAGGCGCGATCCACGGCGAGTTCATAGGGCAACAGGCGGCGGTCGAAGGGAAACGATCGCTGGAATTCGTAGAACAGCTCGTCCGGAGGACGCTCAAAGCGCCCGCCCCACATTTTGTCTGGGGGCGCGCCGCTCACCGCCGCGTGTCTCCCTGCGGCGGCGTCACTGGAAGCGCAAAGAGGTTGATGAACCCCTCAGCGTCTTTTGGGTTGTAGCGCGTCATGGTGAAGCTGGCGAGTTCGGGATGGTAGAGCGTTTGCGGCGATTGGCGGCTCAACACGCTGACGTTGCCTTTGAAGAGTTGCAGGGTAACGCTGCCGGTGACGCGCCGCTGCGTCGTGGAGAAGAACGCATCCAGCGCCTCGCGCAGCGCCGTAAACCACAGGCCGTAGTAGACCAGTTCCGCGTAGCGCTGCGAAAGATATTGTTGGAAATGCGCGGTCTCGCGATCAAGGCAGATCGCTTCGAGCTCGCGATGCGCTGTGACGAGCAGAGTGCCGCCCGGAGTTTCGTACGCCCCGCGTGACTTGATTCCCACTAGCCGATTTTCCACCAAATCGATGCGCCCAACTCCGTGCGCCGCGGCAAGCGTGTTCAACTGCTCGATCAGTGCGATGGCGCCCAGCCGTTTGCCGTTCACCGCGACCGGCGTGCCGCTCTCGAAACCGATTTCGACTTCGGCGGGCTTGTCCGGAGCGCGTTCTGGCGAAACCACCCACTGCCACATGGCTTCTTCCGGCGCGTTGGCGGGATCTTCCAACCGCCCGCCCTCGTGGCTCAGGTGCCAGATGTTGCGGTCGCGGCTGTAGATGTTGGCCTTGGTCTGCTCGATGGGGATTTTATGCGCGCTTGCGTAAGCAATCGCGTCTTCACGGGAGTGGATCGTCCACTCGCGCCACGGCGCGATGATCTTCAGGCCCGGCGCGATGGCTTTGTACGCGAGTTCGAAGCGCACCTGGTCGTTTCCCTTGCCCGTGCATCCGTGCGCCAGCGCGTCGGCACCGAGTTGGAGCGCCATTTCCGCCTGCCGCTTCGCGAGCACCGGCCGCGCCATGGATGTGCCCAGCAGATACTTGTGCTCGTACACGGCGCCGGCGCGAAGCGTCGGCCAGATGTATTGGGTGATGAACTCTTCGCGGAGGTCTTCGATGTACGCGGCCGAAGCGCCGGTGGCCAGTGCTTTTTTCTTCGCGGCTTCCAGGTCTTTCTGCTGTCCGACGTCGCCGATCATGGCGATCACTTCACAGCCATATTTTTCCTTGAGCCACGGGATGATGATTGACGTGTCGAGGCCGCCCGAATAGGCGAGGACTACTTTTTGTGCCAACGGTTTCTCCCTGGATTTTTAGCCGAGCAGCACCAGCAGGACGGCTTTCTGCACGTGCAGGCGGTTCTCCGCCTGCTCGTAAACGATCGAGCGCGGCGAATCCATCACTGCGTCGGTGACTTCCGAGCCGCGATGCGCCGGCAGGCAGTGCAGAAAGACCGCATCCGGCGCGGCCGATTGCATCAGCGCATCATTCACCTGGAAGGGGGCGAAGATCGTCGCGCGCTCCGCGGCCTCTTCTTCCTGGCCCATGCTGGCCCAGACATCGGTGTAAATCGCCTGCGCGCCCGCAACCGCTTCTTCGGCGGAGTGGAACAGCTCGATCTTGCCTTTTGTTTCCCGCGCCGAGCGCCGCGCTTCGGCCACGATTTCCGGGTCCGGCTCGTAACCCGCCGGCGTGCCCACGCGCACGTGCGCGCCCACGCGCGCGCCGGCAATCATCAGCGAATGGCAGACGTTGTTGCCATCGCCGACGTAGGCCACTTTCATCCCGCGCGCGCTTCCGAACCGTTCTTCGAGTGTGAAGAAGTCGGCGAGGGCCTGGCAGGGATGGAAACGGTCGGAGAGCGCGTTGATCACCGGGATCGAGGCGTGCCCGGCCAGTTCCTCAAGCGCTTTTTGCTCGAACACACGCGCCACGATGGCGTGCACCCAGCGTTCAAGATTCTTCGCCACGTCCTGGATGGACTCGCGCTTCCCGAGCCGCGTCTCGGTGTGATCGAGGAACACCGCGCCGCCGCCCATGCTCTGGATGCCGACTTCAAAAGTTACGCGCGTGCGCAGCGAAGGCTTTTCAAATATCAGCGCGAGGTATTTGCCACCCAGCGCGCCGCGATAGCGGTCCGGCCGCGCCTTGATGTCCGCGGTGAGGTGAAAGAGCTCGCGCACCTGCGCGGCGCTCCACTCGTTGCCCGTGAGCAAGTCCTGCGTCACCGCAATCGCTGGCATCACTGCGTTCATCATCACCTCGCGGCGGCCAAGGCTTGCGGCCGCTCTGCCCCGGCCGTTGCGGCGTTGGGTTCGGCGGGCCGCTTAGTCGTGGCAAAAACGTTTTCGATCTTGCCTAGGAATTCCTTCACCTGCCGCGCCGTCACGATGAACGGCGGCAGCAGGCGCAGCGTGTGCTCGTGCGTGCAGTTGATCACCAGGCCCTGCCGCAGAGCTTCCGTCACGTACGGCCCGCCTTCGACGCTCAGCTCGAGGCCGAGCATCAGCCCTTCGCCGCGCACTTCACGGATGAAATCGAACTTCGCTGCCAGCCGCACCAGCCCCGCGCGGATCTCCGCACCGCGTTCGCGTACATTGGCGAGGAGTTTTTCTTCATCCACCGTGTTCAGAAACTCCAGTGCGGCCGCGCAGACCAGCGGCCCGCCGCCGAACGTTGTGCCATGCAGCCCCGGAGAAAATGCCGCGGCCATCGAATCGCGCGCCAAGATCGCGCCGAGCGGCAATCCTCCGGCCAAAGGCTTCGCCACCACGACGATATCCGGCAGTCCGCGCAGACGCTGGTACGCGAAATATCGGCCCGTGCGTCCCAATCCGCATTGAATTTCATCGGCGATGAGCGCCGCACCGTGCTGCGTGGCCAGCTCCCGTGCGCGTTGCCAGAAGGTATCGCTCAGCGGATGAATCCCGCCTTCGCCCTGAATCGTCTCCACCACCAGCGCGCAGACGTTCGCATCGAACTTCGCTTCGAGGTCAGCGAGGTCATTGAATTTTACGAACTCCGCGCCGGGCACCAGCGGCATAAATGGCTCGCGGTATTTCGCAGGATACGTAATCGAAAGCGCGCCAATCGTCCGTCCGTGAAAAGAATTCTCCAGCGCCAGGACGCGCGTCTTCGTCTCGCCGCCGCTTTTTTGCCGCGCCACAAGCCGCGCCAGCTTCAGCGCGCCTTCAATCGCTTCCGTGCCGCTGTTGGTGAAAAAAACGCGGTCCATTCCCGACCACTTGGCCAGCTTCTTTGCCAGCGGCCCCTGGTAGGGATTGTGGAACAAATTGGAAATGTGGATCGCGCGCTTCGCCTCGCGCTGGATCACCCGCACCAGCCGCGGGTGCGCGTGCCCCAGTGCGTTCACCGCGATCCCGCCAAGAAAATCGAGATACTTTGTGCCCTTCGCGTCGTAGAGGTAGCATCCCTGGCCGCGCGTGAAGACCACTGGCGGGCGCTTGTACGTGTTCATCAGGTAGCGCTCCGCGTCACGAATGGCGCTGCCTGCGATCTTCATCTTGGTCGCTTTTCTTTTCATGGGATTTAGAAAGAAGCCACGTTTGTTTCGGTGGAAACGGGATACGTGGCCGGCATCACGCGTGTCCCCGGACCTTTCCCGCCGTTCGCCGCCGAGAGCAGCCCGCGCTGCAATGTTCCCCCGACGATGCGCACCTGCTTCACGCCGCCGGAAAGCGCGCGCTTGCACGCCTCGAGTTTCAGCACCATCCCGCCGGAAACTTTGTTGTGGCGGATCAGCTCCTCCACTTCGCCGCAGGAGATGGCCTTCAGCACTTTCGTGCCGTCCAGCACGCCCGCCACGTCGGTCAGAAAAATCAACCGATCGGCGTGAACGTATTCCGCGCAGGCCGCGGCCATGTGGTCGGCGTTGATGTTGTAAAGCTCGCCGTCCGCGCCGAGGCCGAGGCACGACGCCACGGGCACGATCCCCGTCTTCCACAGCGACTCGAAAAATTCCACGTTGACGCCGGTCAAATAACCGACGTAGCCGAGGCTTCCCGCGATCTCGTTGTGCACCATAGGCTCGGCCAGGAAGCAACTCGCGTCCGAAGCGCAAATCCCCAGCGCCGTTTGCCCGGCCTGGCAGATCGCGCCGGCCAGGCGCTTGTTCAAGAGGCCGCCCATCACCATCACCGCGACGTCGCGCGTTGCGCCGTTGGTGACGCGCAGCCCGGCGACAAACCGGCTCTCCAGGCCCATCTGCTTCAGGGTGGCGGTGAAAAGTTTGCCTCCGCCGTGCACCACCAGCAGTTCGTGGCCTTCGTGGGACAGCTCCGCCACCTGGCGCGCGATGGATTGCACCGCGGCCGGATCTTCCAGCAACGCCCCCGCGACTTTGACGACCATTCTCATCGGTGTGATCTCACAGTAGTCCGCTCGCCTCTTCGTAGCCCATCATCCAATTGAAGTTCTGTACGGCCTGGCCCGCCGCGCCCTTGCCCAGATTGTCGAGGCAGGAAACGATCACGAGGCGTTCGCCGCTATCGTCCAACGCAAATCCGATGTCGCAGAAATTCGTGTGCGCCACGTGCTGCAATTCCGGCAGCTTCCCCGCCGGCCAGAGGCGCACCATCGGCCGCCCGGCATAAAACCGCGCGTAGAGTGTTTCGATCTCACTCGCCGTCCGCGGCTCGTCCAGCCAAACGTACAGCGTCGAAAGAATTCCGCGCGCCACGGGCAGCAGGTGCGTCGTGAAAATAATGTCTTCGGCCACCACGCCCAGGTGATCGGTGACTTCCGGCGCGTGCCGGTGCGTGAACAAGCCGTACGCGCGAAAATTCTCGTCCACTTCCACAAATTGCATCTCGCGCTTCGGCTCCTTGCCCGCTCCGGTCGCGCCCGATTTGCAGTCGCAGACGATCCCGCGCCCGCGCGCCGCCCAGCCCGCGTCGAGCAGCGGCCGTAGGCCGAGGATCACCGACGTCGGATAGCAGCCCGGATTCGCCACCAGCCGTGCCGCGGGCAACGCCGCCGAGTAAAGCTCCGGCAAGCCGTACACCGCCTGCTCCAGGAATTCGCGCCCCGGCGCCGGCAGCTTGTACCACGAGGAAAACGTCTCCGGTTCGCGGAAGCGGAACGCGCCGCTCAAATCCACCACGCGCAGCCCTGCTTCGAGCAGCGCAGGCACCAATTCGAGCGAAGCCTCGTGCGGCGTGGCCAGAAAAACCACCTCAGCGCCGCTGGCCGCGACCTGCTCCACGGAAAAAGGCCGGCAAGGCGCGTCGCCCAGCCCGCGGAATTGCGGAAAGAGTTCGCCGAGGCTGCTCACCTTCGCGTCGCGCAGGAAAAACGTCGGCTTTTCGATTTTCGGGTGCCGCAGCAGCAGCCGCGCCAATTCTTGCCCCGTGTAGCCCGTCGCTCCGACTACGGCGACCGATCCCGCGGACTTCGGGATCTGCTCGGACGTCGAAATTGCCACGCGGACCTCGCTCATCTAAGCAAATCCTCCATCCGCTTCTGCAAAGCTGCGCGCGCGGAGCGCGAAGGCGTGACGATCAACACCGTGTCATCGCCCGCCACCGAGCCCGCGACTTCCTTGAAGTGTTCCTTATCCACCGCCGCGGCCAGCGTCTGCGCGCCGCCCGGCGGCGTCTTCAGCACCAGCAGGTTTGCGGCGGGCCGGATGTCCCGCAAAAACTCGCGCAGCGCGCGTCCCAGCGACGCCAGCGGCGCGGGCTCTTCGTTCTCCGCCGCAAGCGGCTTGTACCCCGCCGCCGTCTTCACCAGTTGCAGCTCGCGGATGTCGCGCGAAAGCGTGGCCTGCGTCACGCGCACCTGCATGTGCGCCAGCCGCTTTCGCAGTTCGTCCTGGCTGGAGATAGCTTCGCTGGCGATCAATTTCAGGATCTGTCCTTGCCGGTAGCTTTTCGTCGCTCCCAATGTTTGTTCCTTCCAATATTATACATTGGATTGCATATTTATACGAGTGGTTGCCTGAGCGTGTCAACACGAAAATACAAATTCTTTTCCGCGGCGCGCGGAGGCCCGCGTGTCACCTGGAACGCCCCAGCGCATCTAATGAGGTAACAAACGAAACACTTCATTCGTAATAGAAGTAGGCGGCTCAGAAAAAAAGATTGGGGCCCGGCAATTCGCAACGAGGGGGTGGGGAATGGCTCCCCAGCAAGATAGAGACATGGCACCCGCAGGCATCGCGCCGGCAGCGCGGGCAAAATCAGAAGAAGAATTGATCCGCTTGGCCACGCGCGGCGATCAGGACGCGCTCGAGCAGCTTTTCGCCCGGCACAACCGCGCTCTCTATCAGACCGCCTTGCGCGTGCTGGGCAATCCCGAAGACGCCGAAGACGCGCTCCAGGAAGGCTTGCTTTCCGCCTTCCGCAATCTGCCGCGCTTCGAGGGCCGCTCGCAGTTTTCCACCTGGCTCACGCGCATCGTCATCAATTCCGCGCTGATGCGCCTGCGCAGCCAGCGTTCGCGCCCCGCGGTTTCGCTTGACGACGACCCGCGCGAGAACGAAACGCCGCTCGCCGACCGCTTCGCCGATACGCGCCCCAGCCCCGAACAGGCCTACGAAGCCAGCGAGTTGCGTGAATTGCTCTCTGAAAATCTTGAAGAGCTTTCGCCGCTGCTGCGCTCCGCGTTCGTGCTGCGCGAAGTCGAAGGCCTCTCCACCGGTGAAGCCGCCAAGGAACTCGGCGTCAGCGAAAACACGCTCAAGGCCCGCCTCTGGCGCGCGCGCCACCAATTGACCGACCGCCTCCGCAACGCTTTGCGCTCGCCTAGCGTTGCAGGCTTGTCCACCGTGGCGGGCTTTGGTCCGCGCGACGCCGACAGCCGCGGCTGCCCGTTCGGTCTCCACGCCGTCCCCTGCGCCTGCGGCGCGGATTGACGACCTTTCTCCAGGCCTGTCATTCTGAGTCCTGGTCTTGCCGGGACGAAGAACCTCTCTTCGCCCTCACGTACGATGAGTCGCAGGCCTGTGTGATCGTTCGCCCAACTACTCGCGCGAGGCTTCCTTCTTGCTATGATGAGGAGGGCCCTGATGGGAACAACAGTCGAGGGACACTGTGCCTATCGTCTCGTTCATGCCTTATTTTCCCGATAACCGAGTGGATCGCGTCGCCGGAGATTTTCGGGTGTGGAATTGGGCACGTCATCCAGAACGTGCGGATCCGGTTTCTCGTGGATATCTTGAGAGATACTTCAGTCTGTTCGTCAGAAGCGATGGTAGCCCCGAACGGCGAATTGCAATCCTCTCAGAAGCGAATGGCAACCCATTTCCAGAAGAAGCCGCATTTCGTGAACGGGATATGGGGCGTTTCGCTTCCGCGCTGATGGTTTGCCATCTCTTCCGGTTTCCGCTAGACCCCAACGCGGGTTGGATGGCTTGCTCATCTGACAATTTTGCTGCTTTCCATCAGCCGTTCAATCCTGCAGGCCAGAACCCTGGCGTAGCCTTTGAGTTCGGCAGTTACGTTAAAGTCCGAGTCATGGGCGCTTGGGACCACCTCCGCTTCGCGACGCCCCAACACGTCCCTGCACCGATGGGGTGCAGTTGCAACGAAGACATGCTTGATCGCTTGGTCGGCCTAAGCGGAATCGCCGACGAGCCGACTGAACGCCTATTCCGTTCGTTTGACTGGCTCAGAACCGGATTCGCAAACTTCGACTTGGAATACCGATCCCGCGTGATTGCAGTAGCGACCGCATTCGAGATCCTCTTGGACTTTCCCGATTTCGGCAAGGCCGCACATTTTGCGAACAGGGTGAACCAGCTTCTCCCGCCAAATCGCTTACCAACGACGACACGTGCGTGGGGACCACGGGGCGCTCAAACCACCGAGAATGACGTGGGTTGGTGGTGCAGGGACTTCTACGATTTGAGAAGCAGGATTGTTCACGGCGAGCGTGTTCCCGCCGCGGATTTCAGCTCCGCGAATTGAGTCGAGCACATCAGAATTGCCCTTAGTTTGTTTGAGGAGTGTATCCGAGGATTACTCATCGAAATGGGCCGGATGGCAGAAAACGACAGGAGCCAGCAATCCTGGTTTTGGCAGCCGTGGCTGGAACAGCTGCGTCTTCCTGACAATGTATGGTACTGAGCGGCGCGATGCGGAGGAATCAGCCTCGTTATTTCGGGACAGCGCCCCTACGAAGAGAGATTCCTCACCCCCCAAGAACGCGGGTTCGGAATGACAGCAAGAAAATGGCCTGATGTAGAATGAAGAGAATCTGCGGCCGCAAGCATCCAACGAGTGGGGGAATAAAATGGCCACGATGAAGACACAACCGACGGGCAACATGCCGCAACGCAAGCTGGGAAACCTGACCGTCTCCGCGCTGGGGCTGGGCTGCATGGGTATGTCCGAGTTCTACGCCGGGCGCGACGACGCTGAATCCATTGCCACGATTCACCTGGCGCTTGATCGCGGCATGACCTTCCTCGATACCGCCGATGTTTACGGCCGCGGCGAGAACGAAATCCTGGTCGGGCGCGCGATTCGCGGGCGCCGCCACGAAGTCACGCTGGCCACGAAGTTCGGCAACGTCCGCGACCCGCAAACCGGCGCGTGGATTGGCGTGAGCGGACGGCCGGAGTATATCCAGCAGTCTTGCGAAGCGAGTCTGAAGCGCCTCGGAGTCGAATACGTGGAGCTTTACTACCAGCACCGGGTGGATCCCGACGTGCCCATCGAAGAAACCGTGGGCGCGATGGCGCGGCTCATCGAGCAGGGCAAGGTGCGGCATCTTGGTTTGAGCGAAGCCGCGCCCGCCACCATCCGCCGCGCCGCGGCCGTCCACCCCATTGCCGCGCTGCAGACCGAGTACTCGCTCTGGACGCGCGATCCCGAAGACGAAGTTCTGGCCACCTGCCGCGAACTCGGCATCGGCTTCGTGGCCTATAGCCCGCTGGGCCGCGGCTTCCTCACCGGGCAGATTCGCCGGCCCGAAGATATTCCCGAAGACGATTACCGCCACAACCACCCGCGCTTTCAGGGAGAAAATTTCCAGCGCAATCTGGACCTGGTGAAACGCATCGAAGAGATCGCCGCCGAAAAACATTGCACTGCGGCGCAACTCGCACTGGCATGGCTACTGGACCGCGGGCCGGACATCGTGCCCATCGCCGGCACCAAGCGGCGGAAGTATCTGGAAGACAACCTCGGCGCGCTTGCGGTCACGTTGACGGACGAAGACCGCGCGCGGATTGACGTCGCCGCGCCAAAGGGGACCACCGCCGGCGCGCGCTACGCGCCGCAGGCGATGGCGAGGGTGCATCTTTAGAGGTTAGAGGTTGGAGATTCGAGGTTCGACGGAGAAAGCGCCAGAAGAATTAGAGGAGAGATTCTTCGTCGCGACGGCAGGGGCAGCCGGCGCTCCTCAGAATGACGGATGGGGACGTTGTCGGCGGCTCAGGAGGATTACTTCTTTTTCCTTTTCGCCCAGACCACCAGCGCCGCGCCGGAAGCCAGAATAACTGCGCTGACCAGAGGCGGCACCGGATACGCTTTTTTCGTTTCGACCTGCGCCTCGACGGGACCGATTTTCACGGTGTCCCGCTCGCTCGTCCCCGGAATGCTGGGATAAATCAGCAGACCCAGGCCCACCAACGCCACCGCCCATCCCGCTATTTTCATTCCGCTCATCGCAGGCCATCTCCTCTCGTCGCGCGCCGAATCGACTTCGTACTGGTGGCTGGGTGATCGCCCCCCGCCGCTGCTCCAAGGCTACCACACCAACACCCTCAAAGTTCCGCTTGATGGAAGGTCCTGCGGGCCCGCTCAAGTCGTCTTCTGGAACGGATGTGCGATGCGCTGGAGCGGCGCTTTCCACCGAGGTGGTGGCTGGGACGGTTGTGCGTCCTTCCAGAGTTTCTGGTGCTTCTGGTCCGCGCAACAGACATCGTAAAGGTCGCGCGTCGAGGGCGTGCCTGCCTCCCAGAACGGACAGAGGAATTCGCGCACGGGCCCACCCGCTGCTGCCGCGGGCCGCGGCGTTCCGGGCAGACGCGTCTCAATGCGCACGAGAGACGTCCGGAAGTAGGGGCAAACTCCCTCTTTCTTCTTGGCGCCGCCGGTGCTCTTCGCCGAGGGCACCCACTCGATCTTCGGGATGCGGTCCGGCACCAGTGCTGTCATGCTCCGGGCCGCCTGCTGCAGCTCGTGAGAAGGGGCGGCGGACTGCGCGTTCGCCATCGCTGCAAACGTCTGGAAGCAACCGTTGACAATGGACCGCTGGACTCGATCTTCGTGCAGGCCGAGCGACGCGCAAAAGGCGTACGTCGGATTCAAGTGTTCCCGGTCCACGGGGTAGACGGGAAGAACCGAAGCCTCCACGATTCCATCGAGCAGCTCGATGGTGTGAGGATTGCCCAGGCGGGGATGTTTGGGGGCGATCTTTACCAACTCTTCGACCTCCGCGTAGATCAAATCCGCCGAGTCCTGGAAAGAACGGATTTTGACGTTGGCCTGCAAGGAGTCCGCGCGTCGCGCGATGGTGAGGATGTCATCGAATGGGCCTTCGCCACCTTCTTCCATTTCGGGCGGGACATTGAGTGCGCCGGCGATGAACAGATCGGGAGAGCGGTGGCGCTGCTGGAGGAACTCGATGGTCCGGCGTTTGGATGCAGGGTCGGCGCGATAGGCGCGTTGCACATCTGCCAGGAGTTCGATGGCGGGGATAAAGGGGAGGTTGTCGAACATGCCGCCATCGGAATACAACACGGTGGCGCGGCCCGCACCAGGGCTGACATCACTCTCGCGACGAGGAGCGAAGACGGCTGGGAACGCGCTGGAGGCCAACGCGGCCTGGACCACGTCGTAAGTCTCTGGATCGGAGTCAAATTTGCGGCCGAGGAGGCGGGAGGATTCGGTCAAGAGATTTGTGGTCGTTCCGAAGAAATAAATGCGGTCATCGCGAAAGGGCTGTCGGACATCGAGACGAATTCCATATTCCTTTCCCAACAAGCGGTAGGCGGTGGGTTCCAGCAGGGACACACCCATCAGCGAGTACTTGATGTCCAGGCGCCCCAAGGTTTCGGTTTTCATCTGCGTGAGCAATCTCTTGGTCGCCTGGGTCACATGACCGGCCACAAAGTCGGCCGCGATCAAGGAGGTATTGCGATGAGGGATGAAGAGCAAATTGGAAATCGCGTCAATCAGCGCGGGTGGCGCACCGGTAGCCGCAAAACCGGGATCAGAGCGGCTGCCGCGCTTGACCATCCGGCGGATTTCTCTTGGAGAGAGGCGGATGCCACGCGCGCGAATTCCCAATTCGCGTAAGGCGCTCTTCAACGTTTTCGTGAACGCGATCTCCTGGTCCACGTGGAGGAGGACATTGACCAGCTCCGCCAGCAAGCGCAACGACTGCGAGCGATCGATAGCACCATCGGGATTCTTCGCGGTGAGCATGGAACCGAGGACCCCGCCCAACAGCGTTCCCACTGAAGCGCCAACGATGACGTCCGGGCGAATGTCCGTGGCGAGGAGGCAAGCCAGCATCCCGGCGTGGAAAGATCCGCGGAAGACGCCGCCGCTGGCCAAGAAAACGATTCGCGGATGTTCGCCGGTGAGCGTGGGATACTTTGCCAGTAAATCCTTCTCCGTTTCACGGGGCCGAAACTTCTGGGGCCGCTGCAGCACCCGCGTACAACGGGCGCAAACCTCGGGTAGGCCGGGCTCGGTTACCGGGTGCGCGTGCACGGCCCGGTCGGGCGCGATTTGCACCAGAAAATCGTGGCAAGGAATCGAATCTTGGCCCGCCGGCAGAAGGCCAAGATCCTTGATGTAGATTTTTTCCAAGCTGCGGCGGCAACCTGCCGCCACCACCTCCAACACCTCGACAGGATCCGGCTTGAGGGAATTCTGAAAGCGCAGCTCTTTTTCGGGCGAAATGCTATCGGCAAAAATGGGATAGAGCTGCCCGGAGGGTTTGCCGCGCAGGGCCCGTAGCTCAAATTCGAGGTCGCTCATGAAGAGCGTTTGCTGAACTTCCAGTTTGGTGTCCCGGCGCCGATTGAGGCGCAAGCTGGTGAAGAGGACGTCCACGATGTTGACACCGAGTGGGGTGGGTTCCAGGCTGCTGGGCCGCTCGTCCAGCGGCGCGGAGAAAATGACATGGACACGTGGATCTCCGGGCGAGGATGAGAGCCTCTGCGCGAGCGTGTCCTTCTTCTGCTTCTTGAGAAACTGGAAAAGGGCAGGGAGGGGGTTTTCGCGGATGACCGCTCCATCTACCAGGTCGAGTGTCGCCGGGCATCCGGGCGTCTCCCAACGATCGATGGCCGTGGGATCCTGCGACTGCGCCCTTTCCAGGTGCAGAGGGGAGAAGATGCCGGGGACGGCCATGGCCCCGAACAGCGCATCAACGAGGCGCGCGTCCTTTCTCGCCCAGACCTGGGCCACGCCCCTCTGGTTGTGATCGGCCTGGAGTGTCTGCAACGGGGCGGCCACAAGCACAACCGGCATGGGCGTCATTTTGAGGCGCGGCGGCTTGCCGCGTTCACCGAAAAGTTTGGCCAGGCGCAACCGCAAGTGAAATTCGTGGACCAGCGACCTTTCCAATTCCAGGCTGCGGAAGAGACTGTGGCTGAGCGGATTGATGATCCACCGCCGCAGCGCGTTAGTCTTCGGCTTTCCCTTAGACTGAAATCGCCTGGCGAGATTCCGATAGGCCGCAACCAGCAGAGTCAGCGGCGAGAAGATTGCCGCGGCGATCAAGGGAAGGATTTTCTTCACAAACCACAGGACAGACAAGAACGAGGCCGCGGGAACGGCGACGTGGAACAGCAGTTCATGGGGCAGCTTTCCCGCGCCCGCCGCGTGCTGAAGCCCATCCAAAAAGCTGTAAGAAAACCACGCAGCGATCCCGGCGCCGACCAGAATGGGAAGGAAGAATAGCCAGGCCAAAAGGAAAACGGGCCAGCCGAACAGCGGGCGGAACCAGTAACTCAACCGGTAGTACTTGAGGTCGGTGTATTTCTTGGTCTGAAACTTGTATTCCCGGAAGAACTTGGGCGAGAGACACAAATGCCACAAGAGCGGAACGGCCAACTGAGCGGGGTTGTACGCCAGATACTTGAGCTTGGTTCGCCACCCCGCAATCTTCTCCTTCACGCGGACATGGGTGACTAGATAATCCGCGACCTCGCTCACACGCAACGGGAGACCCGCCAGCCAGTTCCCGAGTTTCATCATGAGATATAGCTCGCGCCGCGCGAGTTTTTCCTGCGCGATCCAATAGGGTTGTGCCTCCTTATCGCCCATATCATCAACCGAGGCATCCCGCACCGGCGGCAAGTCCGCGGCAAAATCCGACTGGCGTGGCACGCCGTTCCAAACGGCGCTGAACGGCTCATCGGTGAGCATGTTCAAGTATCGCCGGTACCAGCTCCATCGCGAGGCTTCCCGCTTTGCGACTTGGTCCGCGGTGCGACCCGGAGTCGGCGGTTCGAGTTCCTGGTAACAGCGCTGCAGCGCGGCGGCATTCAGCGCGCCCAAGGAGATGCCGGCAACGACGGCCGGAGGCTGGCGGTCCGCTGCGAGGTAAGCATGAATCGTTCCGGCGGCGAACATTGCGCCGGGGACGCCGGCCGTGAAGCAGACGGCGTCATCGCCGCCCGTGCGTGGATCGGGGGGAGCAGTAACGGACTGCGTCGGATAAGTCTGTGACGGCGCAGGCTGGGGAGACCCGGCTGGGCTGGGGTCCATGATGACCTCCCGACGCTAGCTGTCTGCCGCAGGTTTAGGCTGGAGTACCTCGCGGCCCCGGCTCGGCCGGGGGACGAGCGCACTAAACCACGTGAAGAAGGGATAGTCAAGAAGTAGTTAATAGAAGCGCATGGACACACGGAAGGGCGGGGGCGCGGCCCAACTGGACCACCTCACCCCCTACGGACCGAAGCAAATGCCGAATTCAGTCTTGCCCGGCGGTACTCGATTTAGTGCCCGTCGGGGCTTTCTTCAGAATGTACTTGTCGTACCACGCGACGTAGCGGTCGTAGCGGTCGCGCTGGTAGCTGGGCCGCTGGATGCCGTGATTCTCGTTGGGGTAGATGATGAGCTGCGTATCCACGGCGAGGCTCTTCAGCGCCTGATACATCTGCTGGCCGCCCTGCACCGGCACGTTGAAGTCGCGCTCGCCGCCGAAAAAAAGCGTGGGCGTCTTGATGCGGTCCGCGTGCAGGAACGGATAGGAGATTTTCTGGTAGGCTTCCCAGGCCTTGGGGTTCCACGGCGGGCCGATTTCGAAGTCGTATTGGATGATGTACTGGTCGGTGCCGTAAAACGCAACGGTGAACGCCGTGCCCGCGCCGCTCGTCGCCGCTTTCATGCGCGGATCGCTTGCGATCATGTAGTCGGTGAGGATTCCGCCGTAGCTCCAGCCGCCCACGCCGATTTTATCCGGATCGGCCACGCCCATTTTGATGACGTGATCCACGCCCGCCTTGAGATCGTCCACTTCGTAGTGTCCCCAATCGGCGGCGATGGCGCGCTGGAAAGCCTGGCCGCGGCCGGAGCTGCCGCGATAGTTGACGTTGAGCACGGCGTAGCCGTTGGCCGCGAAGATCTGGCGCTCCATGCTGAAGTTGTGGGCATCCTGGCCGTTCGGGCCGCCGTGAATGCGCAGCAGCAGCGGGACCTTCGTGCCTTCGACGTAGCCGATGGGTTTGGTGAGCAGGCCGTGGACCTCGGTGCCGTCGGCGCTCTTGAAGTTGACGTCTTCGGACTTGGCAAGTTGTAGCTCGGCGAGCACCGCATCGTTCTGGTGCGTCAACTGGCGAAGGTGCGAGCCCTCCCAGGCGTAGATTTCCGTCGGCTTGTCGTCGCTTGACGAAGTCACAGCGACGCAACTTCCGCCGCGCGTCACGGTGCCCACGACGACGGGCGGCTGAAGGAGTTTCTGGACGCCGTGATCGGCGATGTTAACCATGGCCGGGTATTCGGAGCGGTCATCGCCGACGAGGACAGTGATGCCTTTGCCGTCGGCACTGAAATCGGGCGAAGAGACGCCGCGATCGAACTTGTCGGTCAGGATCATGGGCGCGCTCGAACCGTCCGAGGGCGCGACCGCGAGGCGGCTGAGTGTATATGCGCCCCACTTCTTCTCATCGCCGAGGATGTAGGCGATCCACTTGCCGTCCGGGCTCCAATCCAGGCGCCCGCGAGAGCCGCGCGTGGGCATGTTGGTGATTTCTTTTTCGGTCGAGCCGGGCTGCGCGTCGGCCACGTAGACTTGCGGGGAGGGCTCGCGGTCGGGATCCGGAGCGTGATTGCTGAGGAAAGCGATCTTCGTGCCGTCCGGCGACCACACCGGACCGGATTCGTCCGGCTTGCTCTTGGTGAGGCGCTCCATTTTCTTCGTGGCGATATCGAAGAGATAGATGTAGGTGTGGCGCTCGCTGAGGAGGTAGCCCGCGCCGTCCTGTTTGTAATGGTAGCGGTCAATCACGATTGGTTTGGGAGCCGGAGGGTTGGCCGGCCGCGGCGCGCCGCCGGCTTCGGGCGGTTCGGCTTCGGGATCCGGATCGCCGACGGTGAGGGCAAGGCTCTTCGAATCGGGCGACCATTCGTAGCCCTGGAGGCGGCCCTTCAGTTCGGTGAGTTGCGCGGCTTCGCCGCCCTGCCGGTCGAGGATCCAGACCTGATTTCCGCGCGCCTTGCCGGGCCGCGAGGAGGTGAAGGTCAGATACTTTCCGTCGGGCGACCAGCGAGGCCCGCTCTCGGAATCCTGGCTCGAGGTGAGCTGGATGTCGCGCGTGCCGTCGTAGCTCACCATCCAGACGTGGGAGTTGCGCTTGTCCGCCTTGGCGTCGATGGTGCTCACAACGTAGGCGACCCATTTTCCGTCCGGCGAGCACTGGGGGCCGCTGACGTCGCGCATGCGGGCGAGGTCGTCGAGACTGATGGAGCGGCGAGCCTGCTGCGCAGAGGCTTGTTGCGAGAGCCCTGCGAGACACGAAAGGAGAAGCGCCAGTCCGAGGGCGCAGGCCGCGCTCAGTCGCAGCTCGGAAGATTTGTGCGTGACAGCCTTGCGGGAAAAACGGAAAGGTCGCGTTGCGTACACACCACACCTCCTGATGATCTATGCGAGGAGAACTCTATAATACAAACGGGGCAACTCTCAAAGGGCAATCTCAAAGAGCCCGAGCACGAAATCACTTGCCGGGCGGGGCGGCACAATCTATGCTCCGTGCGTTCCACTGAGGGGGGAAATCATGAAACGTCTTCTATGGGTGGCTGCAGCCGCCCTGACGGTAGCTGCAACGGCGAGCGCGCAGGGCGACACGGCCAATCCGGTCAGCGCAGCGCTGCGCCAGAGAAATACGCAGTACGCGCGAAACATGGTGGCGGCAGCGGACGCCATGCCCGCGGACAAATTCACCTACCATCCCACGCAGGATCAGATGACTTATGCGCATCTGATCATGCACATCGCACAATCGAACACGTTGCTGTGCTCGTCGATTTCCGGCACGCCGGCGCCGGACCTGAGCGACCTGAAGGAAACCGACGCTAAGGAAAAGCTGGTGGCGGCGATCAAGACGTCGTTCGACTACTGCACGACCGTGCTGGCCAACGTGGACGATTCAAAACTCGGCGAGCAGGTGAAGTTCTTCGGCACTCGGACGGTTTCCCGCGCGGCGGCGATGATGACGCTGGCGATTGACTGGGCGGACCACTATTCGGCCCAGGCGGGGTATCTGCGCATGAATGGGATTTTGCCGCCTTCGGCCCAGCCGCGCCCCGCGCAGCAGCCGGCGAAGCAGCCGTAACGGAAAGAGGGATTCCTCGTCCCGATGAACCGGGATTCGGAATAACACGGTTCGGGCTACTCTCCCCCGGACGGTGCCTGGTTTTTCTTCGCAGCGAGCCTGGACAGCGGCTCAAACAATTGCCCCTGAGTTGGAAGAGGCGCAGTGGGAAGCGCGGGCAACAGGGGAACTGGGGATTATCGCTTTTCTGGAAGGCGATAGCCGACGTGCGGCAGCGATGGTCGGTGATGCACTCTTATCTGCGATGGCGAGTGGCGATGTGGGAGGCCAGGTTCGGTATCTCGAAATGCTCGGCAATGGAGGTGAAGCCGCGGTCGGCTCTGGTACGGGTGACTCCGAGTGAGCCGAAAGGCGACGGCTTGGTGAAGGAAGGGGATCTCGTGACTTTGAGGGCGCGCACTCCAAAGATGGAGAAGCGGTCGCCGCTGTGGTCGCTGGCGCGCTATCACATCGGAATCCTCAATGGCGACGGTAAGAAGGAGTATGTCGAGTACCGAAAACTTTACAAGGATGAAACGCCGGGAGTGGTGGACGGGATCGAGCAGGACATGCTGAAGGAGATCCATGGAATCCCGGCGCTGCTGGACGCGAAGGCCGCGGGGACGAAGCTCAACAAAGGCATATTCGCCGGGAAAACCGTGGGGGATGCGCTGGCGGGTATTCAAAAATCACACCTGGAGACTTTTTTCGGGTTCCTTCTGAACAATCGCTCGTACTTCGCGGGACACAACTATTTCCTGCCGCGGGTGTTCCGCGCCTGGGTAGAGGCCGACGCGCCCGCGGAATAATTCGGGCTGGACCGGCCTCTTTCGATTACTCGACGGGGAATAATGCGGATGAGTTCTTAGCTCGCCGCGGCCTTGGCCGCGACGGCCTTGCGGCGGCGCTTGGGCCGGGCAGACCCGGCGGGTAGTTCGCCGATGATTTCGGCGGACATCAAGCTGGTGACGAACTTTTTCATGCCGAAGCTGTCGAAATCAATGGTTGTGCGATCGGAATCGGATTCCCGAACGATTCCGAGTCCATACTGCTCGTGACGGATGTATTGACCTTCAGGGAGAGCTTGCACAACGTCCTCCTTCCAGACCGTTCGAAACGCCTAGTAGAAGAAACTTCGGCTGAAGAAGACGGGCCCCTCGGCGGGACCCGTCCCAAATTGGCTTAGAGGCTGGTCACGTTCTCGGCCTGCAGACCCTTGGGGCCCTTGCGGACCTCGAATTCAACGGCCTGACCCTCGGCCAGTGTCTTGTACCCTTCCGCTTGAATCGCGGAGAAGTGCACGAAGACGTCCTCGCCGGTCTGGCGCTGGATGAACCCGTAGCCCTTGCTGGCGTTGAACCACTTCACTGTGCCTTGTTCTTTCACTGCTTTACCTCTTTTGATTGAGCTATTTGATGATTCTCTTACCAGTACCGGGTCCCTCCCCGCCGAGCGGATCGGTCCCAAGACTGCCAGCCTCCGCCCGAAAAACAAATGGCTGCAAGTTTGTCCTTGCAGCCCTGTTGAACGAGTCAAAAGGAATGACAAGAGCAACAAACGCAACGTAATACTAACATATTCGGCGAGCTAAGTCTATACCTGAGAAGAGATTAGCGGGGCTTCGTGGGTCGCGAAACCATTTCATTCTAAAGAATTTAGTGTCTGCCCTCATTGGACTCTTGGAGAAAGAAACGTGGAGACTGTCTGTGATGAGGTGGAAGCCGCTCTACTCGGCAGCATAGGCTTATAATCCGGCTGGCTGGGGTCAGAAATGACTCAGACCCCTGCCGCGGCTTCAGAAGGGCGGGCACAAGCTGGTACTGGTTCCCCATGCGCCACCAATCACTCATCGAGCATCTCGGAACTTTCACCAAGTGGGGGCGGGAGACCGCCTACCTGCAGCAGCAGGGCTACCGGATGGCCTCGTGGTCGTACCGGGATGTGGTGAATGCCGCCCTGCGGTTTGCTGCGGAGCTGGAATCTCGGAAGATCCAGCCGGGCGAGCGGGTGCTGCTGTGGGGACAGAACTCGGCGGAGTGGGTGGCGGCGTTTTACGGCTGCGTGCTGCGAGGGACGGTTGCCGTGCCGATGGACCAGATCGCCACACCGGACTTCGCCCGGCGTGTAGCGCGGCAAGTAAACGCGCGGCTGTTGGTGGCGGGGCGCGAACACGCTCAACTCGATCCGAGCCTCCCGACACTCATTCTCGATAACCTCGGCGAGACGATCGGACATCATGCCGCTGACGCGAGGCGATTGAGTGCGCCTGCTTCAGGAATCGGACGCGATTCGATCGTCGAAATCGTGTTCACATCCGGCACCACGGCGGAACCGAAGGGCGTCGTCATCACGCACGGGAATATCCTGGCCAACCTCGAGCCAATTGAAACCGAAATTGCTAAGTACCGGAATCGCGAGCGATGGTTTCACCCGCTTCGGTTCCTGAACCTGCTGCCGCTGAGCCACGTCTTCGGCCAGTTCCTGGGGCTCTTCATACCGCCGCTGATGGGCGCGACGGTGATTTTCCAGGACACGTTGAACCCTTCGGAAATCGTTCGAACGATTCGCGCGCGGCGAGTGTCGGTGTTGGTGGCCGTGCCACGCGTGCTTGATTCGCTGAAGGCGAAGATCGAGCGCGACCTCGAGGCCGAAGGCAAGCTCGAGCGCTTCCACAAAGAAATGCTCGCCGCCGAGGGACAAAAGTTCTTGCGCCGGATGTGGCGCTTCCGGCGGATTCACTGGAAATTTGGCTGGAAATTCTGGGCGTTCATATCCGGGGGCGCGGCTCTGGCGGAGCAGACAGAAACTTTCTGGAACCGGCTGGGCTTCGCAGTGGTGCAAGGGTACGGCATGACGGAAACCACATCGCTCATCACCGTGAACCATCCCTTCAAGCTGGGGAAAGGCTCGATCGGCAAAGTGTTGCCGGGCCTGGAAGTGAAGCTGGACGAGAACGGCGAAATCATGGTGCGGGGAGAAAACGTAGCCGCAGGGTACTGGGAGGGCTCGGAGTTGAAACCCGCAGCGGGCGCGGGCGACGCGGAAGCGGGTTGGTTGCACACGGGAGATCTGGGCGAACGTGATGCCGAGGGGAATCTCTATTTCAAGGGGCGGAAGAAGAACGTCATCGTGACGCCGGCAGGGATGAACGTCTATCCCGAAGACCTGGAAGCAGCGCTGCGGCGGCAGCCGGAAGTGCACGATTGCGCGGTGCTCGGGATCGAGCGCGACGGCAACGCGGAGCCGTGCGCGGTGCTGCTGGTGCGCGATCGGGCTGCCGATCCGGCTGGAATTGTTGAGCGCGCGAATCAGAGCCTCGCTGAATATCAGCGAATGCGGCGCTGGTTCGTTTGGCCGGAAGAGGATTTCCCCCGAACGGGGACGCTGAAGCCGCGCGTAAACGTGATTCGCGAAGCGGTGGAGCGAGGAACGGCGGGCGCTGGCGAACCGACACGTCTGGAGGGGAAAGAAACCGGAGGCCTCGAAGAACTAATCGCGCGTGTGAAGGGCCGCACGCCCGGGAGCGTCACTGCCGGAGCGAAACTCGAGACCGATCTGCAGCTAAGCTCGCTTGACCGCGTCGAGTTAATGAGCGCGATCGAAGACCGCTACCAGGTGGACTTGAACGAGACGCAGTTCGCCGCGGCGGCAACCGTCGAAGATCTTGAACGGCTGCTGCACCACACCTCAACTCGACGGAGCGATTACCGGTACCCGCGCTGGACGCAACGCTGGCCGGTGCGATGGATACGCTTGGCCGTCTATTACGCGCTGACCTGGCCGGCGACACACTTGATGGTTCACCCGCGCGTCATCGGGCGCGAACGATTGCGCGGCGTGCGAGGACCGGTCCTTGTCGTTCCCAATCATCAGGCCTATCTCGACGTCGGATTCGTTCTGGCAGTGCTGCCGCTGCGTTTCCGCCATCGACTGGCGGTCGCCATGGGTGGCGAGCGCTTGCAAGCCATGCGGAATCCGCCGCCAGCGCGCAACTTCCTCGTGCGCTGGTTTCAGAGATTGCGTTACGCGCTCGTGGTCAGTCTGTTCAACGTGTTTCCATTGCCGATGTATTCCGGTTTTCGCGAAAGTTTTCGCTTCGCAGGCGAGTCCATCGACCGTGGATACAGCATCCTTGTATTCCCGGAGGGCGACGTTACCCCGGACGGCACGATCCAGCGATTTCGCTCGGGGATCGGGCTTCTCTCGAATCATCTGGGCATTCCGATTTTGCCGATGAGAATTGAAGGGCTCTACGAGCTGCGCATCAAGCGGCAGAGATTTGCGCGGCCCGGGCTCGTGCGGGTGACCATCGGCGAGCCCGTGGAATTTCCGCCCGATGCGGATCCGGAGAAGATTGCGCAGGAGCTTCAGCAGATTGTCCAGGGCTTGTGATCGAATCTGTAAGTTATTTCGTCCAGGATTCAAGAGCCATAGCAAAATTGCTCTCAAGGGCTAAAGGCCCCGTTTTTTCAGCCCTTGAAGTCGCCGCCCAAGCCGCGACCCCTAGAAACCCTTCCTGAGAGAGCTCCTTGCCGATACTCGCGACCGAAATAATCTGTTTCCGGCGAGATTGCGGGAATAAGTCTTCGGAACCAAGTCGAGAAATCAAGCGTACCATCTGCGGGTACGATCCGAACTTTTTAGGGGGGTGAAGCGTGTCAGCGACTTCTGTGGCTGGTGCGGATGGGGCGCATCGATCGCGATGGGCTCGCGTCAAGCTGAAGTGGCAAGAGGTACGCGCCTGGCGCGCGCGGCGCTGGGCGATGATGCGTTTGGGGGCGGTAGGGCGACGCGGTGCGGTGTGGGGCGCGCTCGCGGCCGCGGTGGGCGCCACCGTCATCGCGGGACTTTATCTGGAAACCGGATTTGGGTACGCCTTCGATTTCACATTCGCAATCGTCGCGGCGGCTCTGATTGTTGTAGTGGTGGCACTGGTCGTGGCGCTGGTACTGACGATTCTGCGCAAGTTGCCGAGGATGGCAGCGGGATTCATCGTGGGTTCCTGCGCGATCGTTATGCTCGTGTTCTCCCCTCCGCCGCTCGGAATCTTTGTGGCCATCCTCGTCGGGCTGGCCGAAGGGTATCTCGGCGCGACCATTGCCACGTTTGTGGCGGGCGGATTCCCGCAAGCAGCGCTGAGCAAGAAGATCTTTGCCGTGCTGCTCTGCATGCTCACCGTGGGAGCAAATGTCTATTTCGTGTGGCTGCTGGCCCGGCCGGGAACGATGGAAAACCTCGTGTCGTGGAGGGCCCCTGCCAACTTGATGCCTCCGAAGCTGGCGGCTCCGAATCCGGGGGGAAACGGCCCGTCCCACGTCAGGATGTTGTTCTACGGGGCGGGCACTGACATCCGGCGGCCGGAGTACGGGGCTTCGGTAGCCATCAAGACCCGCACGGCGGACGCTTCGGATTTCTTCGAAGATTTCAAGGGGTGGAAGCGCTGGTCGCGCAAGAAGTATTGGGGCTTCGACGTGGACAAGCTGCCGCTGAACGCCCGCGTCTGGTATCCAGAAGGTCCCGGGCCATTTCCGCTGGTGCTGATCGTTCACGGCAACCACGAAATGTCAGACTTCTCCGATCCCGGATACGCGTATCTGGGCGAATTGCTGGCGAGCCGGGGATTCATTCTCGCGTCCGTCGATGAGAATTTCCTGAATGGCGGGCTCTTCCATGAACCTCCCAAGCAGCAGGCGGTTCGCGGCTGGCTGGTGCTGGAACATCTGAAGTTCTGGCAGGAGTGGAACCGCACAGCGGGCAACCCATTCAACGGAAAGGTGGACATGACGCGCATCGCGCTAATGGGGCACTCCCGCGGCGGAGAAGCGGCGGCGACGGCGGCGTTGTTCAACCGCATGAAGTACGATCCCGAGAACGCAAACATTCGCTTCGACTACGGATTTTCGATCAAAGCCGTGATCGCCATCGCGCCCGCAGACGGGCAATACAAACCAGCGGGACAACACAGGTGGATCGAAGACGTGAGCTACCTGACGTTACAAGGGGCGCATGACGCCGATGTTTCCTCGTTCATGGGTAGCCGGCAGTGGGATCATGTGCGGTACACGCAACCCGGGCCATGGTTCAAAGCGGAGATTTACGCGTACCGCGCCAACCACGGGCAATTCAACACAGTTTGGGGGAGGACGGACGCCGGCCAGCCGCTGAGCTGGTTCTTAAATTTGAAACCACTGATGCCCGGCGAAGAGCAGCGGAGGATTTCGAAAACGTACATCTCCGCATTTCTCGAAGCGACGCTGCACGAACGAAGTGAGTACGTGCCGTTATTTCAGGACTGGCGCGTAGGGCGCGACTGGATCCCGGAGACGGTTTACATAAACCGCTATCAGGATGCTTCTCACGTGCCCCTGGCGACGTTCGAAGAGGATCCCGACCTCACGACCACGACCGCACCGGGCGGGCAAATCGCGGGAGAGAACCTTTCCATTTGGCGAGAAGCGCGGATTCCCTGGCGTTCGGGCAATCGGGATTACAACGGCGTATTCCTGGGATGGAACCGCGTGAAAGATGCGCCGGCAGCGACGTACACCATTTCCCTTCCGGAAGGAGCGGCGGCGAAGTGGCAGTTGGGAGCGAACTCGACCCTCGAATTGTCAGTTGCGGCCCTGGATGAAGACGCGCCGCTTCCAGGCAAGAAAAAAAAGGAAGAGAAGGACAAGAAAGAGGACAAATCGAAAAAGAAAGAGCGGGAATCGCCGGATTTCACGATTGAGTTGGTCACCAGCGACGGTATCACCGTGAGCGCTCCTGGAAGCCGATTTGCGATCATCCCGCCGCCGCTGAAGGAGAAATTTACGAAGCTCGACGCCATGGAAAGTGAGGCCTACGAAAAAGACTGGGAACCCGTATTTCAGACCGTCCGCGCGCCGCTGGGGGCTTTTGCGGAGGCGGGCGGCTCGAAGGCATTCGATCCGCGGAAGTTGGCGATGGTGCGGCTGAAGTTTGACCGCACGGTGATGAGCGTGATTTGCATCAGCGAGGTGGGATTCGGACGCAAGTGACAGGCTGAAACTCTAACCATGGACATTCGGAATGCCTCGCGGCGGGTTAGAATCTTGGGGCGGGGCCGTGAACGCAGGATGCGAGGCCAGATTTGAGATGCGAGGTTTATTGACGGGGAGCGACAGAATCCAATTGTGGAGGAAAGAATGAAAAGAACAAGCGTATTTGTGATTAGCGCCGCGCTGGTTTTGTTGGGTGGCGCTTCCGTGAAGGGATCCGAGAAAAAAGTAAAGATGGAAGATCTGCCCGCCGCTGTGCAAGAGACAGTAAAGGAACAGAGCAAGGGCGGAACGATTCGCGGCTTATCCATGGAAGTTGAGAAAGGCAAAACGATCTACGAGGCCGAGTTGACGGTGAACGGCCACAAGAAAGACATTTCCATGGATGCCTCGGGCGCCGTGGTGGAAGTGGAAGAAGAAGTGGCGCTGGACAGCATCCCCGCAGCGGCGAAGAGCGCGATCCAAAAAGCCGCGGGCACGGGAAAGGTGCTGAAGGTCGAGAGCGTGACCCACGGTACCACCCTAGTGGCCTATGAAGCGCAGGTGATGAAGGGCACCAAGAAATCTGAGGTCCGCGTGAAGCCGGATGGAACCCCGGCGCCAGAAGACTAGACCAAGATAGAACTCGACGAAGGCAGGACGGCAGAAAGCTGGCAGGATACTGTTGTCTTTGCTACATTCCTGCCTTCTTGCGAGCCGAGGAAGAGATTTAGCCTCTACATCGGTCGAAGGATCTGACTGGAGCAGGGATTTGAGAGCGCTGAGGATCATTGGGGCGCTGTTGCTGGCAATACTGCCGGCATGGGCTCAACAGCCAGCGCCACAAACGGCGGCAGCGCCACCCGGGCGCAGGCTGACCCTTGCAGCGGCGTTCGACTTGGCCACGAAACAGAATCTCGATCTCGCCGCGGCGCGGTTGCGGCGTGCGGTGATGCAGGCCGGCTTGAAGATAGCTGGACAAATTCCGAACCCCTCGGTGACTTTCGGAGCGGCCCGCGACTTCCCGCATCAGAGCCTCGTCTTCGACCAGCCGATCGAAATCGGCGGGCAGCGCGGGAGAAGGATTGAAGTGGCGCGGCAAGAAGCGGCGCTGACGGACGTGGAAATCACCGCGCTCGAGCGCGTAATCCGGCGGCAAGTGCGCCAGTCATTTTACGGCTTGGTGGCCGCGCGCAGCTTGACGGCGCAACGCGCCGAGGCGCTCGCGCTCGCGAAGCGCTTGCAGGAAATCGCACAGGCGCGCTTCGATGCTGGCGACGTGCCGCAACTCGAAGTCTTCCAGGCCGAACTCGAGGTGGCGCGCGCGGAAGCGGACCTGACCGTCCAGCAGCAACAGGAAAAAGTGGCGCTGAGCCAGCTCAACGCGCTGCTGAACGAGCCGGCGGAGACGGTATGGGAAACGCTGGGCGCGCTCGAGGACGCGCCCGCCGCGCAAGCGCTCGTGGATCTGGTTTCCCGCGCGGCGCAAACGAATCCCGACCTCGCGCACCTGGCGCAGGAGATGAAAGTAGAGCAGAGCCGCCGGGCGTTGCTGCAAGCCGAGCGCGTGCCCAATTTGACCGTGGAATTCGGCAGCGACTTCAACGCGCCGGGCGATTTCCGCGTCGGCCCGCGCGGCGGTATTTCCATGGCGTTGCCCCTGTTTTCGCGGAACCAGGGCGAACTGGCGCAATCAGCGGCGGCGCTGCGCGCGCTCGAGGGAGAATCGTCGGCCACGCGCCGCTCGGTGGCCGGGCGCATCGAAGCGGCGTACTACGAGTGGAACGCGCGACAGACGCAGGTGGATCTCTATCGCAGATCAGTGGTGCCAGCGGTGCTGAGGTTGGAAGGCCTGGCGGAGGAAAGCTACCGCGCGGGAAAGGCCAACCTGCTGACTGTGCTGGACGCGCAACGAAACGTCCAGCAAGTGCAACGCGAATATCTGGATAGTCTCCTGGCGCTGCAGGTTGCGTTTGCGGAGCTGGAGGAGACAGTGGGAGCAGCCCTCGACTGATGCGTAAACCGACGAACGAATTCGCGCGCGGGTCCCTGCTGGCAAGCGGGGCCGCCTTCGTACTCGCATTCACTCTCGCGGGGTGTTCGCACAAAGCTGGCGGCGATGCGGAAGAGGGCGGCGGAGAAAAAGCGCCTCCGGCGGTTGTGGAAGTGACGCTGACGAAGGTCACGCGCGCGGACATCAGCCAGGACATCGCGATCTCCGGAAACATCGCGGCGCTGCCGAACCGGGACGTGCGCGTAAGTTCGCTGGTGGCCGGGCGCGTGGCGGAGCTTTCTGTGGCTGAGGGCGATCACGTCACTGCGGGGCAGTTGATCGCGAAGATTGACGACCGCCCGATCCGCGATCAATTGCAGCAGGCCGAGGCTGCCGTTGCGCAGGCGCAAGCGAACCTCGAAAACGCGAGGCTTGCGCGCGAACGGAACGAGGCCCTGTTCGGCCGCGGCATCGTTGCGCGCAAGGAATTGGAAGACGCGCGCACGCAGCAGACCGTCGCCGAAGCCGCGCTGCGCCAGACGGAAGCGGCGCGGTCAACCACGCGATTGCAGCTCGCGCGGGCGGAAATCCATTCGCCGCTGACCGGCACGGTGGTGAAGCGGTTCGTGAGCGTGGGTGAACAAGTGGACGGCACCGCCGCGCAGCCGCTGGTGGAGGTGGCCGAGCGCGGCGAGGTGGAACTCTTTGCAAACGTGCCGGCGCCGTACCTGGCGAAATTCCGCCTCGGACAAGTGATCGGGATTACCAGCGAGGCATTCCCAGGCAAGACTTTTCGAGGGCGAGTGGCAGCGATTTCGCCGTCGGTCGATCCGGCGACAAACGTGGGCCTGGTGCGCGTGCGCCTGGCGAATGAAGGCGGACTGCTCCGCTTGGGAATGTTTTTGAATGCGCAGGTGCCGCTCGAGACGCATGCGCAAGCGCTGGTGGTTCCGCCGCAAGCCATCTACCGCGATCAGCAAGGCCGGCCGCACGTGTATCGCGTGGAGGGAGAAAACGCGGTTTCCGTGCCCGTGACGCTGGGCATTGAAACGCCCGAGCGCTACGAAATCCTCTCCGGTGTGAAAGAGGGCGACGCGATCGTGTGGACCGGCGGCTACGGCCTGGGCGAGAAAACCAAAATCAAGGTCAAGCCGTGAACGTTGTCGCGATTTGCCGGCGCAATGCCTACGCCGTCATCCTGCTGACCGTGTTTTTGATGGCGGCGGGCTTCTACGCCGTCTTCCAGCTTCCCAGCAATATTTATCCCGAGCTGAATTTCCCCCGCATCGTGATCCTGGGGCATTCGGGCGACCTGGCGCCGGAAACGATGCTGCTTTCGGTGACGCGCCCGCTCGAACAGGCGACCGCGACCGTATTTGGCGTCTACCGCGTACGGTCGAAAACCATTCGCGGCTCCACGGAGATTTCCCTTCTTTTCAATCCGGACATGGATATGCAATCTGCCCTACAGCTCGTACAGGGAAAAGTGGGTGAGGCACGGGGTAAGTTGCCGCCGGACACGGAGGTGGAAGTCGAACGCATCTCTCCCGTGATCTTTCCGGTTTTCACCTTAGTCTTGAACGGCGACGTGCCCGGCGCGGATTTACATGATTACGCTTTTTACGTCCTGCGGCCGCTCTTCAGCCGAGTAAAAGGAGTGGGCAACGTCGACGTGCAGGCCACTCAGACGCGTGAAGTGTCGGTGATCGTGGATCCACAGAAGCTGCTGGCGCACCGGTTGTCGCTTGTGGACGTGGCGGACCGGTTGAAGGCGACAAACCAGGTTACTTCGGTGGGGCGCTTGCCGAAGGATTACACGCAGTATCTCGTTTTGACCACGGGCCAATTCACCAACCTGGAGCAGATCCGCAACTCGGTCGTGGCCATGGAAGGCACCACACCCATCTTTCTGCGCGACGTCGCCGAGGTGCGCGACGGTGTGGAAGACCCCAAGATCCTGATCACCGGTAACGGTGAAGATGCTGCGCTCATCAATGTTTCCCGACAGATTGGCGGGAACATCATCCAGATCGTGGACGAGTTGAAGGGCTACAAAGACTCCGTTTTGAAATCAGGCACCATTCCGAAAACGCTGCGACTTTCCGTCGTGTATGACTTGGCCGAGTTTGTCCACGAGTCCATCGCCAACGTGCGCGACGCCGCAATGATCGGCGCGTTCCTGGCCGTGGTGATTCTCTTTGTGTTTCTGCGCGAAGGGCGCACCACGCTGATTGCGGCCACGTCACTGCCGCTTTCGGTGATCGGCACGTTTTTTTTCCTGCTGATGTTCGGTGGGACGCTCAACTTGATGTCGCTGGGCGGGCTGGCGGTGGCCATCGGGCTCATCATCGACAACGCAGTGGTCATCATCGAGAACATTTACCGGCATCTGGGTCTCGGGGAAAGTCCCGCGCTGGCCGCCGAGCGGGGAACTTCCGAGTTGCTTCCGGCCGTGGTGGGCTCGACGGCGACGACGCTGGTCGTCTTTCTTCCGCTCGGTTTGTTGAAAGGATTCGTGGGAGATTTCTTCCGCGCGCTGTGCATGACCCTGGGTGTGTCGGTGATGCTGTCGCTGGTTTTCGCCGTGACGCTGATTCCCCTGCTCTCGCAGCGGTTCCTGACGGTCAAGGCGCATCGGCCGTCCTCGGACCGTTTCATCGAGCCGGTGAATCGCACTTACGAGCGTGGTGTGCGTTGGTCGCTCGGCCACCGCTGGATCGTCGTGGGTGCGGCGGCGCTCTGCATCGTGTTGGGAGTCTTTCTTTACACGCGAATGAAGACCGGTTTCCTGCCGGAAATGGACGAGGGTGGCTACTTGCTCGACTACTGGATGCCGCCGGGGACTTCGCTTGCCCAAACCGATTTGGTCCTGCGGCAGGTCGAGCAGCTCATCAAAAAGATGCCAGAGACCGCGTCCTTTGACCGCCACACCGGTTCGGAGATGGGTTTATTTGTCACGCAGCAGAATCGGGGCGACATTCTGGTCAAGTTGAAGCCGCGTTCGGAGCGCGACAAATCCGCCGAACAAGTGATTGACGAGATTCGCGCGCAGGTCAAGCAGAACCATCCGGAAATGATCGTCGAATTCTCACAGATCCTGCAAGACATGCTCGGCGACCTGCAAGGAACGCCGGAACCGGTGGAGGTGAAACTCTTCGGCAACAGCATGCCGGTGCTCGAAAAACTGGCCGATGAGATCGGCCCGAAGCTCCAGAAAATCCAGGGCGTCGTGGATTACAAAGCCATGCAGAAGGGCAATCCGGAAGTGGTGTTTCACGTGGATGCGGCGCTGGCCGGGCGCGTCGGTCTGACGGTGGACCAGGTGTCTCAGCAGGTGAGCGCCGGGCTGCTTGGAGACGTCGGAACCTCCCTGCGCCAGGCGGACCGCACCATCGATATCCGCGTGCGGTTTCCCGATGCGTTCCGCTTCAACTACGAGAGCATCCGGCAGTTCCCCATCGTGACGCCGGCGAAGCAGGTGATTCCTCTGGCTTCGCTGGCGCAAGTGGAGCAGGTGCGCGGGGAAGGCGAGCTCAGCCGTGAGAACCAGCGTCTGATGGTGGCGCTGACGGCGCGCCTGGATAAACGCGATCTGGGAAGCGCCATCCGCGAAGTCCGCGGCGCTATGGCGAGCATTACCATGCCGGAAGGCTCGACGTACGAGATCGGCGGCCAGTATGAAAGCCAGCAGAATTCCTTCCACGAATTGCTGGTGGTGCTGGGGCTGGCGCTGGCCGCGGTGTTCACGGTGCTCGTGACGCAGTTCCGGTCCTTCCGTCCGGCGCTGATCATTCTTTCGGCTGCGCCGCTGTCGCTGGTGGGAGTTTTCGCAATGTTGGAACTGACGGGCACGCCGCTGAACGTATCTTCACTCATGGGCATCATCCTCGTGGTCGGGCTGGTGGTGAAAAACGGCATCATTTTGTTCGAATACGTGCAGAAGCTCTGGATCGAAGACGGAATGCATCTCGATGAGGCGCTGGTGGCCGCGGGGCGCATCCGCGTGCGGCCGATTCTGATGACCACGCTGGCCACGCTTTTTGGCCTGTTGCCGCTGGCGCTGGGCATCGGCTCCGGAGCGGAACTCCAGAAGCCGCTGGCGCTGGCGGTGATCGGCGGACTTCTGATTTCGACCTTCATTACGCTGCTGGTGATCCCGGTTTTTTATTCTCTGTTGAAACCCCCGCGCGCGCAGGCGACTCCTACAGCCTGAGGAGCACTCGCGGGGAAAATTGAAAGGAGTTCAAAGATGAAATCCGCAATTCAACAAAGGCTTCGTATCGTCGCAATCTTTTTTGTAGCGGCCATCGTTGTTCTGGTCGCCGCAAGCATTGAACGCGCCGCGGGCGCTCCGTCACCGCAGGCCAGCGGCTACCACGTGACGAAAAAACTCCCGCTCGGCGGAGAAGGTGGATGGGATTACCTGCTGGCCGACAGCGCCAACCATCGGCTCTTCATCTCCCGGGGCACCCACGTGATGGTGGTGGACATGGAGACCGGCAAAGTGACCGGCGACATTCCCGATACGCAGGGCGTGCACGGCATCGCACTCGCTCCGGAGTTCAATCGCGGCTTCACTTCGAACGGGCGCGCCAACACCGCGACGATTCTTGACTTGAAGACACTTGCCACCATCGGCACGGTCAAAACCGGCGAGAATCCTGACGCCATCCTTTACGATCCGGCCTCGAAACGCATCTTCACGTTCAACGGCCGCAGCGGCGACGCGACGGCGATTGACGCAGCGAGCGGCGAGGTGAAGGGCACCGTCCCGCTGGGCGGCAAGCCGGAAACCGGAGTGGCCGACGGCAAAGGGCACATCTACGTCAACGTGGAGGATAAGAGCGAAGTGGTGGCCTTCGATTCAAACACCCTGGCGGTGATGAACCATTGGCCGCTGACCGGCTGCGAAGAGCCATCGGGGATGGCCATTGACGTCAAGCACCGGCGCTCGTTCAGTGGTTGCCACAACAAAGTGATGGCCGTGCTCAACCTTGACACCGGCAAAGTGGTTGCGACCCCGGCCATCGGCGCCGGAGTTGACGCCAACGGTTTTGATCCCGAAACCAGCCTGGCGTTTTCTTCGAATGGCGATGGCACTCTCACCGTGGTTCACCAGGATTCAGCGGATGCTTACACCGTGGTCGAAAACGTGTCCACGCAACCGCGCGCGCGCACCATGACGCTCGATCTCAAGACACACATCATTTACACGGTGACAGCGGAGTTTGGCGCCGCCCCTGCAGCTACTAAGGAAAACCCGCGGCCGCGGCCGGCGATGGTGCCCAACTCGTTTACGGTATTGGTCGTCAGTAAGTAATTCTCCACGAGCGCTAAAGAGACCGGCTCGCACCGGCAGGGTGCGGGCCGGCCTCTTTTTCATTCACCGGCGCGTAATATAATCCAGCGCCGCAAAGTGTAGAATCCGCCTCGCGATCCCTGTGGAGGTTCGTGTGAAGGAATTCTGGCGACGCGCGGCAGCCTTGCTCACCATCTCCGTGGCCTGTTATTTCTGGCTCAGCGTGCGCGACGCCACCGCCGCGCCTCAGCGCGCGCGAACGACCGAAGCCGAACAACTGCCCACAGGTCTGAGCATCACTCCCACTGCGGCGCGCGGCGCGAAGTTCCAGATGCTCAATCCGGAGCTTCCCAAGTATCCGGGGTTCCGCGCCGGCCAAGCCGTGACCACGGCCATCAGCCCCGATGGCAAGACGCTATTGATCTTGACCAGCGGCTACAACTTGCTGAATGACTCCGCGGGCAAGCGCGACAAAGAGAACTCGACCGAGTATGTATTTGTGTACGACATTTCCGGACCTCAGCCGGTGAAGCGCCAAGCCTTGCAGATCCAGAACTCCTTCGACGGGCTGGCGTGGAATCCGCGCGGCGACGAATTCTATGTTTCCGGTGGGAAAGACGATGTCGTCCACTTGTTTCGCAATAGCGGGGGGAGATGGGCGAGGGCAGGCGCTCCGCTCGCCCTTGGACATTCCAGAGGCCTCGGCCTGGACGAAATGGCCATGGGCGATGATCCCGCGAAGCCGAGATACCCGGTGGCGGCGGGGATTGGCGTCAATGCAAACGGAACGCAGCTTGTGGTCGCCAATTTCATGAACGATTCGATCAGCGTCGTGGACCTGGGCGCGCAAGGGAAAATCGCCGAACTCGATCTGCGGCCGGGGAAAATCGATCCGAGCCAATCGGGGAAACCGGGCGGCGAGTATCCGCTGTGGGTGGTGGTCCAAGGCGACTCGCGCGCGTACATTTCCAGCCCGCGCGATCGCGAAATTGTCCTGGTGGGGTTGACGCCGGCTCCGCGGGTCGTGAATCGCATTCCGGTCAAAGGGCCGCCCAACCGCATGCTGCTCGACCGCAGGCAAGCGCGGCTATTCGTGGCGCTGGGAAATTCGGACGAGGTGGCGGTGATTGATACAGCGACTCAACGCGTGATCGAAGAAATCCACACGGCCGGGCCGAAAACGGGTTTTCCGGACCTCTCGCGGCTGCCGGGAAATAATCCGAACAGCCTGGCGATCTCGCCGGACGAGCGCACGCTGTACGTCACCAACGGCGGCGCGAACTCCGTGGCCGTGATCCGCCTCTCCCGCGACTCCGTCCGCGCGCCGAGCGAGGTGATCGGCCTCATCCCCACGGGCTGGTATCCCAATTCCATTAGCGTGAGCCGCGACGGTGCAATGCTCTACATCGTGAACGGCAAGAGTAATGCGGGCCCCAATCCCAAGGCATGCCGGAAGACAACCTCAGCGGCGCCGGGCTACAACAACACCTGCTACGCAGCGAATCAGTACGTGTGGCAGCTCACGCGCGCGGGTTTCCTGAACTTGCCGACGCCGACGGCAGAAGAGTTGAAGGATTTGACCGCACAAGTGGCGCGCAATAACCATGTCTCCCGCAGGACTCTTTCTGCGGAAAAACAGAAGGTGGTGGACTTCCTGCACGAAAAGATCAAGCACGTAATCTACGTTGTGAAAGAGAACCGCTCTTACGATCAGGTGCTCGGCGACCTGGAAAAAGGGAACGGCGATCCCTCCCTGACTCTGCTGGGAGAACGCCTCTCGCCAAACCATCACCAACTCGCGAGGCAATTTGTAACCCTGGACAATTTCTATGACAGTGGCGAGGTGAGTGGGGACGGCTGGAATTGGTCTACGGCCGCGCGCACGACGGAAATGCTGGAAAAAACGATCGCGCTGGAGTATGGAAGCCGTGGCCTTCCTTACGATTTCGAAGGCACCAACCGCGGCATCAACGTGGGCTTCGCGACGCTACCCGACCGCCGCGCTGCCGCTCCCGATACTCCTGACGATCCCGATCTGCTCCCGGGCACGGCGGACGTGGCCGCTCCCGATAGCCCCACCGGGGAAGTCGGCACCGGTTACTTGTGGGACGCTGCGCTGCGCGCGGGGCTCACGGTGAGAAACTATGGATTTTCCCTCGATCTGCATCGCTACGATTTGAAGAAGGAGAATCCCGCATTCATCGAACTGGAGCGCGATCCGCACGCAAGAGGCCTCGTGGTGGCTCACCCCACCAAGGCCGCGCTGGCGAAAATCACTGATCCCTATTTCCGCGGTTTTGATCAGAGGTTCCCGGATTACTGGCGCTTCAAAGAATGGGAGCGCGAGTTCGACGAATACGAGAAGAATGGCAACCTGCCGAATCTGGAGCTGGTGCGCCTGCCGCACGACCACTTCGGCAATTTCGGCGAAGGAATCGACGGCGTCATCACGGTCGAGACGGAGATGGCGGACAACGACTACGCCATCGCTTTGTTGGTGGAAAAGGTGTCGCGCAGCCGCTTCAAAGACGACACGCTGATCGTGATGCTTGAAGATGACGCGCAGAATGGCGCCGACCACGTGGATGCGCACCGCAGCATCGCGTTCCTGGTGGGCTCGTACGTGCGGCGAGGCGCGCTGGTGTCCAAGCGCTACACCACGGTGCACGCGCTCCGCACGATTGAAGACATCCTCGGCATTCAGCACATGGGTTTGAACGATGGCCTAGCCGAACCCATGACCGAGGTTTTTCAGATGGTGAAGAGCGACTGGACGTACAAGCCGATCGTGCCCGAAGCGCTTCGAACCACGCAGATTCCCCTGCCCGCCCGCGCGGCGGGCGCATCCGGCACGCCGACGTCAGAATGCTCGGCTGGTGCTCTCCTCCCAGCGCTCCGCGACGCCGCTTATTGGGCCGAAAAAATGCGCGGGCTCGATTTCAGCGTGGAAGACAACCTGGATACGGCGCAGTTTAACCGCGCGCTGTGGGAGGCCTTGAAAGGCGAGGGTGTGCCGTATCCCAGAACGCGCAGCGGACGGAACCTGCGCGTGAATCGCCCGCAGTTGTTGCAGCGGTTCAGTCGCGCGGACACCGCCCCTGGCGGCACCTGCCCAAATTGAAGCGCAGTCCAGCACCGGATTGCGGGAAACCGCCGGAGCTGTCTGCAGCCAGTTCGGAGAGATTCACCGGGCTGAGTCGAATGTGCTAGAGTCTGTTTTCAAGTTCCCCCCTCTCGTTGGAGGAAACTCAGG
>JBGQGH010000015.1:0-40269 GCA_041497315.1 Terriglobia bacterium
GAGATTGACTCCGTGTTGATTGGAAAGCTTGCCGTCGAAATCGTCGGTGGTGTTGAAGGGGTCATGCGCTTCGGCGACGTAGTGGGCGAGGAGCGCGGCGTTCAAGCGCACGTCGGTCCAGTTGCCGGCCTTGAAGGCTTCGGTGAGCCGCTCGCTGTACACGCCAATCTGCCAGGGCAGGACGCCGTTGGCCTCGAGCTTCGGGCGGCCGAATTTGGCGAGCGCGGCTTTGTAACTGCGCGGCAGCGCATCGAACGGAAAGCGGCCGTAGCGTTCGAATTGGATGATGTGATAGCGGCGTTCGGAGGCGTTCTTATTGAGCAATTCGAGCGGATCGGTGGAGTGCTGAATCAGGAGGCCGCGATTGGCTTCGAAGAACGGCCGCAGCTCGATGGGGAGCGTGTCGACGGCCTTGTTGGTGATCAGGCGATGGCCGTTGGCGCCCCAGGCCCACGCCGTGGCGGGAAGAGCGAGCGCAGCGGCAAGAGCGAGAATGTAGCGTCGCATTCGCGGAGACATTATGAAGCCTTCGGCGCGGAAGCGGCTCCCAGGGTGCTGCGCTTCCGGCTGTACGAGAAATAGATTACCAGCCCGATGGCCAGCCAGACAAAAAATCGGATCCAGTTCATGATCGGGAGGCCGGCCATCAGAAGAAGACAGGTAATGATGGTGAGAATTGGAGCAATCGGGCCGCCAGGGGCGCGGAAATGCCGCGTGCGATTTGGTTCGCGGTAGCGGAGGATCAAGACGCCGCCGGCGACAAGCGCGAAGGCAAAAAGCGTGCCGATGTTGGAGAGATCGGCGAGCGTGCCGATATCCAGCAAGCCTGCAGGAATGCCGACGAGGAAGCCCGCAACCCAAGTGGAAAAATCAGGGGTGCGAAAAGTCTTGTGGACGCGGCCGAACAAGCGGGGCAGCAGGCCGTCGCGAGACATCGCGAACCAGACGCGGGCCTGGCCGAGCTGAAAAACGAGGAGCGACGAAATCATCCCCATTAGGGCGCCAATCAATACCGCCAGGCGCACGCCGCCGAAGTGAAGCCGCTTGAGCGTATTAACCACGGGAGCGGCATCGTCGAGCAAAGTTTTCCAGGGCACCAGGCCGGTGAGGACGACGACGACGGCGATGTAGAGAACTGTACATATCACCAGAGTTGCGATGATGCCGATGGGCAAGTCGCGCTGGGGGTTTTTGCACTCCTCGGCGGCGGTGGAAATGGAATCGAAACCGATGTAGGTGAAGAAAATAATCGAGCCGCCGGTCAAGATGCCGGGCCAGCCGTTGGGCGCGAAGGGGTGCCAGTTTTCAGAGTGAATGAAACGCGCGGCAAAGCCGACGAAAATCAGGATGGCAACGATCTTCAGAAGCACCATCACGTTGTTCGCCTGCGCCGATTCGCGAATCCCGCGCACGAGAATAAGCGTGAGCAGCATCACGATGATCAACGCGGGCCAGTTGAAGCCGAAGTGCCATCCGGGAGCGTAGAGCGTGTTTCCTTGCAGGTCGCTCAGGCCGCTGGGGAGATACGCGGGAGTGATCCAGCGCAGGCTGGGGTGGATGCCGAACCAGTCTAACAAACCGACGAGGTGAGCGGAAAAACCGACGCTCACGGCCATGTTTGAAACTGCATATTCGAGAATCAGATCCCAACCAATGATCCAAGCGATCAATTCGCCCATGGTGGCGTAGGTGTAGGTGTAGGCGCTGCCGGCGATCGGAATCATGGCGGCGAGTTCGGCATAACACAGAGCAGCAAAACCGCAGACGATGGCGACAAGGGTGAATGATAGCGCGATGGCCGGGCCGGCGCCGGGGCGGCCGAACGAGGCCGAATGATAGATGATGTATTCGAGGAGGGGTGCGTTCAGGATGGACTTGAATTGAAGCTGCTGCCCGGCGATGGCCGTGCCGACGACGGTAAAAATACCGGAGCCGATGACGGCGCCGATGCCCAGCGAGGTCAAGCTCAACCAGCCGAGCGTTTTTTTCAGGCGGCGTTCGGGCTCTTCGGAGTCCGAAATGAGCCGGTCGATGCTCTTAACGCGGAAAAGTTGAGAGGCCAATTCGCACCGCCCTCAGATTCGCCCGTAGTGTAGCCCACCACGAAAGCGGAAACTGTACCTTGCCACGTGCTGCGGCGCAACTCCACACGAGACGGCAACACCGCGCGGGACACTAGGCGCGCTCGAGGTTGGCATAGCGCTCCAAAAGTTTTTTCGTTCCGTGGTCGAGAAAGCTGACCGTGAGTTTGCGGTCGTTGTCATCGTCCTCCACACCGATGATGGTGCCGATGCCATAGGTTGGATGGCGGACGCGGATGCCAACCAGAGGATTTGCGTTTTTTCGCGGCGCGCGAGAGGAAGGCGCGCGCGGGGACGCGGCGCGGCGCGGATCGGGCGAGGCGCTGCGACGCGCGCGGCGGTGAAATTCGTCCTGCGAATAGGAGTATTCGGGGTCGGCTTCGTAGCGGCGCGTGGAGCCGGCTTCGGCAAGGGAGCCCTGCGCGGTGTCCAGCAGTTCGTCGGGGATTTCGGCGATAAAGCGCGACTGCGCGGAAGCCTCAAGGCGCTCCGATCCGTAAATGCGGCGGTACACCGCGCGGGTGAGGGTGAGAGTCTCTCGCGCGCGGGTCATGCCGACGTAGCAGAGGCGGCGCTCCTCTTCGAGATCTTCGTCGCGCCTCGCGGAGCGGCTGTGCGGGAAGAGGCCCTCTTCGAGCCCGGCGAGGAAGACGTGATCGAATTCGAGGCCCTTGGCGCTGTGCAGCGTCATCAGAGAGACCGCGGCGGCTTCGTCGTAGTCGTCGGCATCGCTGACAAGGGCCGAACGATCGAGAAAATCGGAAAGCGTTTCGCCGCGATCAGTGGCGTCGGCGAGGGCGTTCACCAATTCCTGCAAGTTTTCGGTGCGCGCGACTTCGTCGGTGCCTTCGCGGTGGGCCAGCATTTCGAGATAGCCGGTGCGCTCGAGCACGGAGCGAAGGAACTCCGCGGGCGGAAGCGAAGCGGCATCCTGGGCCAGGGCCTGGATGAGTTCGCGGAAATCCTTGAGGGGAGTGACGGCGCGGCCAGAGCCGCCGGCATCGAGCGTGGCGCCGATTGCGGCCCAAAGTGACGTACCTCGCTCCTGGGCGAGCGCGCGAAGAGTATCAACAGACTTCTGACCGATGCCGCGGGGCGGAGTGTTGAGGACGCGTAGCAAGGCGATATCGTCTTCGGGATTGATGGCTAGGCGGACGTAGGCGAGAGCGTCCTTCACTTCGGCGCGCTGGTAGAAGCTGAACCCGCCGACGAGGCGATACCGTATCCCAGCGCGGCGAAATGATTCCTCGAATGCGCGGGACTGGAAATTTGTGCGGTAGAGCACGGCGAAGTGGACGGAAAGGCTCTCGCGCTCGAGGCGGAGAATCTCTTGCGCGACGAAATCGGCTTCGCCAGCGGCGTCGCGTCCCTCGAAGAATTTCAGGCTGACGCCTTCGCCGCGCGTGGCAGAAAGCGATTTGCCAAGGCGGCGCTTGTTGTGGGAAACGACGCCGGCGGCGGCATCGAGGATTTTCTGCGTGGAGCGGTAGTTTTCCTCCAAGCGAATGACCTGCGCGCCTCCGAAGTCTTCACCGAAGCGGAGGATGTTGCCCACATCGGCGCCGCGCCAGCTATAGATGGATTGATCTTCATCGCCGACGACGCAGATGTTGCGGCGCTCGCCGGCAAGGAGGCGCAGCAGGTCATACTGAACGCGGTTGGTGTCCTGGTATTCGTCCACAAGGATGTAGGCGAAGCGGTTGTTCCAGGACTGGCGCGCGTCGTCGAAGGTGCGGAGGACTTCGGCGGCCCGAAGCAGAAGATCATCGAAATCAAGCGCGCCGGACTTGCGGAGGATGGATTCGTAGGCTTGATAAACGCGAGCGGCGCGACGCGCGCTGTCGTCCTGCGCGTCTTCGAGCATTTGAGCGGGCGTGGTGTTGTTGTTCTTGGCGAAACTGATGCGTTCGAGAAAGCCGCGCACAGGTTCGCCGGATTCTGCGCCGCCCAATTGTTTCAGCGCCAGCTTGACCGCAGCGGCCTGGTCTTCGTCATCGTAAATGGCGAAATCGCGGCGGAGGCCGAGGCGCGGGGCTTCGCGGCGCAGCAGGCGCGCGCAGAAAGAATGAAATGTGCTGATCCAGGGATCGTCCCAGGCCAGTCCGGCGTGGGCGAGGAGTTGGCCGGCGCGTTCTTTCATCTGCGCGGCAGCTTTGTTGGTGAAGGTGACGGCGAGAATGGAACCGCCCGGCACGCCCTGCTGGACCAGGTGCGCGATGCGGTAGGTGATGACGCGCGTCTTGCCCGTGCCAGCGCCGGCCAAGACCAGTACGGGCCCCTCGGTCGCGAGGACAGCTTCGCGCTGCCGGGGATTCAGAGCGTCAAGGAGTGTCATGGGGTGCGGGTCCGCGGAAGAACGATTCTAGCTGAGCGTGGAACATTCGGCAAACACACCGTCGAGAGCCGCAGCGTCAGCGCTTGCGAACAGAAGCCAAGCTGACTTCAAAATAGAAAAGCGGCTTCATCTCGGGGAAAAGCTTCAGGTCGGGAAAATAAACCTCGCCGGAAGAGATCCACTCGTAGTGATTGTCTATGTCGAAATAAAGAAAACCGTGGAGGGTACCGTGCGGTGGAACCAGGTCACCGCTGAGCACCACGGCGCGGAGAGAGCTTTCGAGCTGCTGCCAATCTTTTCCGCGCGATGACTTCTTGCCGCGGCCCGGAATCGGCGATCGCGGAACGGTGGGATTGGCGGTGCCAGGATTCAAAACCTGGTCGGCCACCTCCTCGGAACTGAGCGGTCGGAGACGCTGGCGATCGTGGTCTCCGGGCTTGAGGATGAGACGAATGGCATCGATACCCACGCGAATCGGTTTGTCGTTGTCGTTGCGAAAAAAGATCTCGATGGCGATGATGCCGGTATTAAACGGATTCTTCTTCCCGAAGCGATCTTTGTAGCGCGCCTCGTCGAGATAGGGGTCCACGGCAATGAGCAGACCGTCATGCGACTCGCGAGCGGGAAGAGTGGCGGGATCGGTTTGAGCGCGCGAGATCGGAGGAGCACCCAAGAATAAGAACATCGCGGCCGGGAGAATCAGATTGCGGATCGTTTGCGTCATTACTTTCGCTGATAAGATGCAGCGCCGGAACCCGAGTTGCCCCGTTTCGTCTGGCGCCCGAGTGCCACTATAATACTTACTTTGCGTGCCGCGCGCTGGAGGAACTGAACGAGGGGAAAGCGTCGAGGCAATCGCCAGCACCCAATGTATTTTTTCTACAGCCTGCTCACGGCCGTGGCCATACTCATCGCCTCGCCGTATTTTCTCATTCGCGGCCTGCGGCGACCGGGATATTTTGTGAGCTTGAGGCAGCGTTTCGGAGACCTGCCCGTGGAGGTATCCTCCGGGCCCGGCGGAGCGATCTGGATTCACGCCGTCTCGGTCGGGGAAGCGCTGGCGGCGTTGCCGCTGGCCCGGCGCCTGAAGCAACAGTTTCCAGATCGGCGGATCGTCGTTTCCACGACGACAGCGACGGGGCAGAGCATGGTGCGCCAGCGGATCGATTTTGCGGATGCGGTTTTTTATTTCCCGCTGGACTGGGCGTTCGCGGTTCGGCGGGCCATTCGAGCGGTACGTCCGGCCCTGGTGGTGATCCTGGAGACGGAAATCTGGCCAAACTTCCTGCGCGAAGCGCGGCGAGCGGAAGTTCCGGTGGTGTTCGCCAACGCGCGAATCTCCGACCGGTCGTTCCGCCGCTACCGGGTGACCAACCGCCTTCTGTTCGGATTTCTGGGGCGCGTACTGTCGCAGGCGCAATTCTTTTTGACGCAGAGTGAGCAGGATGCCGCGCGTTTGCGCGAACTGGGAGCGCCGCCGGAAAAAGTGGAAGTGACCGGCAATCTGAAGTACGACTCCGTGCTGCCGGAGGCGGGGCCGCTGGCCGCGTGGTTGGAGAAAGAGGTGACGCGACGCGAGCGACGCCCGCTCATCGTCGCCGGGAGCGTGACGGCGCACGAAGAGTCTCTCGTACTGATCGCTTTCGGAATCCTGCAAGGCGAGTGCCGACGAGCGCTGCTGGTGCTGGCCCCGCGCAAGCCGGATCGGTTTGATATCGCCGCCGACCTGATCGAAGAATCGCACCGGCAATTCGTGCGCCGAAGCAACCTCTCGCTCAACGGCGCGCAACTTTCGGCGCTGGACGATGCCGCGAGTGTGGTGCTGCTCGATTCCGTGGGCGAACTGGCGTCGCTCTACGGGATTGCGGACGCGGTTTTCGTGGGTGGATCGCTGGTGCCGGATGGTGGCCACAACATTTTGGAGCCGGCGAGCTTTGGCAAGCCGCCGCTGTTTGGTCCCTCGATGGAGAACTTCCGCGAGATCGCCGCGAAGTTTGTGGAAGCGGGGGCGGGACTCCAGGTGCGCAGCCCCGAGGATCTGGGCGTGGCGTGGATTGAGTTGTCTCAGGATGCCAGGCGGCGCGAGGAGATGGGGCGCGCCGCGCGGGAGTTGGTGGAACGCAACCGGGGTGCGACCGATCGGTCCGTCGAGAAGATCGCGCAAGTGCTCGGCGGCCGCGGTCGCGCGGCACAATCGAATCCGGGGAGCAGGCGTTGACTCGCTCCCCAATAGTGCGCTGGCTGCTCTGGCCGGCGTCGGTGACTTTTGAAGGAATCGTGAGGCTGCGAGCGGCCGCTTACCGCCGTGGAATCTTGAAGTCTAAGCGGCTCGGCGGGACTGTGATCAGCGTGGGAAACCTGACCGTCGGCGGGACCGGAAAAACGCCGATGGTGATGTGGCTCGCGGAACGCCTCATTGCGGAAGGGAAGAAGGTTGGAATTCTGACGCGGGGCTACCGGGGTGGAGAGAGCGCGGATGAGAAGGGCCGGCAAGCAAGCGACGAAGTGGCGCTGCTGCGCGGCCGGTTGGCGCGAGCGGCGATGCTGGGTGTGGGCGCGGATCGTTTTGCAAAAGGGCAGATGCTCGAGCGGCACGGCGTTCAGTGGTTTCTGCTCGACGACGGATGCCAGTATCTGAAACTGGCGCGGGATGTAGAGATCGTGCTGCTGGACTCGACAGATCCGTTCGGCGGGGGCCTTCTGCTGCCGGCGGGGCGATTGCGCGAGCCGCGGGCGGCAATTCGGCGGGCGAACATCGTGATCATCACGCGAAGCGAGCACGCTCCTGCGGTGGAGACTCTGGTGAAGCGATCCACGAATGCGCCGATCTTCTACGCACAGACAGAGCTGGAGGGTGTGTACGACTCCGGAGATGAATTTGCCGCGCCGAGGTTCACCGACTGCAGAGAGAACGGGTTGCTCGCATTTTGCGCGATCGGGAATCCGCGGGCGTTTTTCGATGATTTGAACCGCTGGGGGTTTACGATCGCCGGGGAAGCGTCCTATCGAGATCACCATCGCTTCACACGGGAAGATGCGGCGCGGCTGAACCGTTTGGCGCTCGGAGTCGGCGCCGAAGGATTGATCTGCACAGAGAAGGATTTATTCAACGGCGCGCGGCTCTGCGCGGGCAGACTGCCAGTCTGGATCTGCAGGACTCGTCTGCGCGTTTCTGAGGGCGATCAATTCTGGCGAACGGTGCGCGAGCAAGCTGCGCGGAGCCGCGCTGAAGAGACGCCATGAAGATTCTGGTTCGCGCCACCAACTGGCTGGGCGATGCGGTGATGGCCATTCCCGCGCTCGAGGCAGTCCGGGTGATTCGGCCGAAGGATGAGATCGCAATCCTCGCGCGGGCGGGAATCGCGGATCTTTACCGGGGGCAGGGATTCGCGGATCGCGTGTTGGTTTTCGATCACACAGGCCGGCACGCGGGAGTTTTCGGGCGCGAGCGGCTGGTGCGCGAGTTGCGCGGCGAAAAGTTCGATGTGGCCCTCCTACTGCAAAACGCTTTTGAGGCTGCCTGGATCGCGTGGCGTGCGGGAATTCCCGAGCGGATTGGCTACGCTCGCGACGCGCGCAGCTTCTTGCTTACGCACTCGTTCGATGTGCCTGATCCCCGTGATGGACCCGCGCACGAGGCTTACTACTACTTGGAACTCTTGCGCCGAGCGGGTTGGGTTACGGAGCTTCCGCAAATCGAGCGCATTGAGCTGCGAATTATTGCGGAGGCGCGCGAGCGGGCGGAGAACATTCTTCTCCGGGCCGGAGCGCGCCGCGGCGCGATTCGTGTAGCCGTGGCGCCGGGCGCGCAGTACGGCTCAGCGAAGTGTTGGCCCGCCGCGCGATTCGCCGAGGTCGCCGATGGGTTAGCCGCCGATTTCGACTGTGATGTAATCCTCTTCGGAACCGCGGCGGAGAAGGGGATCGCCCAGCGGATCGCGTCACGAATGCGGCATGGCGCGATTCTACTGGCGGGCCAAACGTCTCTTGCCGACCTGCCGGCCCTCCTCGCGTCCTGCCAGCTTTTTATCGGCAACGATTCGGGAGCGATGCACGTCGCCGCCGCTGTTGGCCTGCCGGTCGTGGCCATCTTTGGCCCCACGGATCCCGTAGGGACTTCGCCAGTGACGGCCTCGCTCGATATGATCCGGCATCCGGTGACGTGCAGCCCATGTTTTCTTCGCGCTTGCCCGGTGGACCATCGCTGCATGACGAGCATCGAAGTGGAAAACGTCGCCGCCGCCGCGCGCCGATGGATCGCCGGGCTGAGCGGCGCGAAGTCCAGGAGCTCGGTGAGTGGCTAGCGAATCAGGCGAGCGCATCTTAATCGTACGGCTCACGGCGATGGGCGACATCCTGCACACGCTGCCGGCGGTGGAGGCGGTGCGCGAATCGTTTCCGGATGCGCGGCTGGATTGGGTGGTGGACACGAAATGGGCGCCGATCCTGCAAGGCAGCCCGGCACTCGATCACGTATTTTCGGTGGACCGGAAATCCTGGGATTCGATTTGGGCGTGTGTAAGGCAACTACGGGCCTCTTCTTACACCTATGCATTGGACATGCAAGGCCTCTACAAATCGGCGGCATTGGCGTGGTTTTCCGGCGCGCCGCGGCGCGTGGGATTTGAGAGCCGGACGGCCCGCGAGAGCGGCGCGGCGATTTTCTACACCGAACGGGTCACCCCAACGGGACGCCACGTCGCCGAACACAATCTCTCGATTGCGGAGCACATCGGCGCGCACAAGCCGGCGAAGAGCTTTCCTCTGGCGAGGAATCCGGATGCGGAGTCAGAGATCGAGGCGGAACTGAAGCGGCATGGACGCGGAGAGTTTTACGCATTTTCACCGGGCGGAAGCTGGCGAGCGAAATGCTGGCCGCCGGAACGCTTCGGCGATCTTTGCCGGGAACTCGAGAAAACGCGCGGTTGGCGTGGCGTGATGATTCTGGGGCCGGAAGAGCGCGAACTTGGGAATGTAGTTGCGCGGGCCGCGGCTCCCGCGGTTCCGGTGTGGATTCCCACGGATCTACCGGAGCTCATGGCTCTACTTCGACGCGCAAGATTCCTGGTGGGCGCGGACAGCGGGCCATTGCATCTGGCAGTTGCACTGGGCACGCCGGTTGTAGGTCTTTACGGCCCGACGGACCCGGCGCGCAACGGGCCGTTCTGCGCCGAAGACGTGGTGGTGCGAAACGCGAAGCCCGAGGATACTTCGTACAAGCGTCGCGAGGAATATTCGCCGACGATGTTCTCGATCACGGTCGAGCAAGTTGTGGCGGCGATTGACCAACGGCTGGCGAAACTGCCGCAAGCGCATGCGGCTGGCGCGCGGGAGGGCGATTGACGCTTCCCGGCGAGATGTGGATGTGCTGGCGCGTCCGCGCGGGATATCCGGTCGGCGCAGCGTGTCTGCTGCTCGCGCATCCGACTCCGCGCTCGATTGTTCTGGGCGCCGCGCTGGGTACGGTTGGATTAGTGATACGCGGAGCGGCAGCGGGGCACCTGCGGAAGGGCGAACGGATCGCGACTTCCGGGCTGTACGCTCACATGCGAAACCCGCTCTATTTCGGGAGCATGTTTCTGGCGATCGGATTTGCCGCGGCGACACATTCGTGGATCGCGGTGGCGCTTCTGGGGACGTACTTTGCACTATTTTATGGGGCAGTGATTCGACGCGAAGAGATGGAATTGCGCGCCCAGTATGGCCAAGCGTTCAAGGACTATGCGTTGCAGGTGCCGCTGCTGTGGCCGCGATTCACAGGCTATCGAGGTTCGAACGAGCGGTTTTCGTGGGCCACCTACGCGCGCAACCGCGAGTATGAGGCCGCGCTCGGATTTGTCGCAGGGATTGTGCTGCTCTGCCTTATCATGAAATGGCGAGGATGAGCGACGATCGGTGGAGCGAGGAGAGGCAGCCGGGCCGCGAGAGGCGGGATTGTGACGGAAAATCCGACGAATGAAAACGTTGTGGTCGTCCACTACGCTGGCACCTGGACGGAAGCGATGGTCATTCGAAGCCTGCTCGAGAGCGCCGGCATCGCCTCGCCGGCGACCACCTTCACCGACCCATATCCACTGCGCGAATCGCCAAGGGGAACGCACGGAGAGGAAATCCAAGTCCTGGCCTCGCAGGCCGATGAAGCGCGGAGGATTATCGCGGATTACATTTCCCAGTCGCCGGACGAAGCCGCGACCTAGCGCGGACCATGGTTGGCTGCCGGACTCCCGCTCGCAGCAACCTGTTTCGCGCCGGAATCGAGAAATGTTCGCACGGTCAGCGTGTGACCATCGCTCCGCGCGGTAATCGCGCCGTCCTGATCCGTTCGAAAGACGCGAATTCCGCGGGACGTCAGACGCTCGAGGACTTCAGGATTCGGATGTCCAAAGGGATTGTTCTCGCCCACAGAGATAGCTGCGAACCGCGGATGAACGAGGTCCAACAAGTCGGGGGTCGAGGAAGTCTTGCTGCCGTGATGCGCGACCTTGAGAAAGTCGGCGTCAAGCGCTTCGCGTTTGCTTTCGAGTGAATTCTCCACCTTACGCTCGATATCACCCGGGAGGAGCATCGCGGTCTGCTTGTAAACCAGCCGGAGCACAAGTGAGTCGTCGTTTTTTGGAGCGTCGATTTGGCCGGATGTTTCAGGCCAGAGCACGTCCTCCCGCACGCCATCCGTCACAATGACCTCGCCATTCTTGCGATGAGTCACGAGCACGCCTCGCGCGTTTGCTTCTGCCAACAGCGCCCGGTATGCCGGACTATCCACCTCGCGGCCGACCCAGAGCTCGCCGACGCGGAAATTCTGGAGCACGGCCGTGAGGCCGCCGATGTGATCCTGATGCGCGTGAGTCAAAGCGACGACGTCCAAGCGCTTTAGGCCTTGGGACCACAGGTAGGGCGAGACCACCTGCTCGCCAGTGTCAATGCCGATGCGAATTCCGCTGCTGCGACCGTAGCCCGGGGTGCCTCCACCGTCGATGAGCATGGTGTGACCGTCGGGGAACGCGACGAACAAAGAATCGCCCTGGCCGACGTCGAGGACCGTGACCTCCAAATCTCCTCGCACGAAACGCGAAGAGAACGGATAAGCGGAGACAAGAAAGACAAAGACGGCCAGCGGTAAAGCAAGCAGCCACTCCCAACGCCTGCGGGGCAAACGCGCAGCTATAGCCAGCAGAACGAGCACGACGAGAAAACCCGCGAGCACCCAGACGGGTGGGCCGGGAATGCGGTATGACGCCCAGTGGAGGGAGGAGAACCAGCCAATCGATCCGCTGAGCGCTGCGACAAGCCAAGCCAACACTTTGGCCATGACCACGCCCAGGCCGCGCCAGAGAAAACTCGAGCCCAGCGTCAGAAAGCCCAGCGGCACGATGAGGCCGGTGAGCAGTACGGCGGGAATATTGGCCAGCGGTCCGACGGGGCTAACGCGATGGAAATAATGTGCGAGGAGCGGAAGCATCCCGATCTGAATCGTCGCGGATACGACGACCAGGTTCCACAGTCCGATGCCGGCGCGGCAGGGAAAAGTGACGATCCTCGGGGCGAGCGACGCCACGTGCGAGGGGAGTTTTCCCGCCAACCAAGCAGACACAGCGCGCAGGTCCAGGCGGAATTGCGCAGCGCGGGGTGAATGGCCTGCGTCGCGGGAAACATCGGAGAGGTGAGCGAGCGCGCGACGATACGGCTCGCTGGTGCGCTCAATCCAGGGCAGGGCCAGGCCCGCAATCGTGCCCACCGCCAGGAACGAGAGCTGGAAGCTGGCGTCAACAAACGCACCTGGGCGGGCGATCAGAATCACAAGCGCGGCGACGGCGATCGCATTGGGCAACTCGACGCGACGATAGAGCAGCCGCGCGGCCAGATAGGCAGTAGCCATCAACGCGGCGCGGAGGATGGGCGGACGATCCTCGACGATACCGACATAGCCTGCCAAAACGGCAAGTGTTACGAGTGTACGCGGTAACAAAGCCAGGCGGAGACGCTTCGCCACCCAGAAGACAAAACCGATCAGCGCAGCGACGTGTAAACCGGCGATGACCAACACGTGGTAAGCGGCAGTTTGTTGGAAGGCTTCGACGCGTTCGCGATCCACAAAACTTCGATCGCCCAGCAACATGGCGCGAAGGATCGTGCCGGGCCAGGGCGCATCTCGGAAGAGTGAATCGAGACGCGCGAGCAAGATCCCGCGCGCGCGAGCCAGCCGGTGACGCAAACTCGGCGGAGGGCCATCGATCCTGCGAAGTAGCTCTCCGCTGCGAAGAGGGGCCTGCAAATGAATTCCCTGGCGCGCCAGGGCGCCTCGGATGTCTGCAGAGCCGGGATTGGCGAAGTTTCGCGGAGAGCGCGCGCGGACGAGGGCTTCGACGCGATCACCGGCGCGCAGATACCCGGGAGGCGGCGTATCTTTTTCGTTGAAAAAGGAGCTGAGACGCAAGCCGCCGCTGATGGGCATGGCGGCGCCGGCGGTTTCGACTTCGTCAAGGTCCACGTCATAGCGCAAGCCCCAGGGCAACCGTTCGGGGTCCTGGCGAAGCTGTCCGCGCCAGCGCAACGCGACGGAGGTATCGAGCCTGCCGGAATCAATCAGGCGCGTGACGTGGTTGGCGGGAAGCGAGGCCTGATCGAGGCGCAATGCGAAGGCACCAAGGAGAACCCAGGCGGCAAGGGCGAACACGCTGGCCATGCGCGAAAGCCCGCCGACGAGAAGGATTGCCCCAATCAAAATGAGAGTGAGAACGACACCGATCCAAGCGGGAAGGGAGATCGCTCCGAGGCCTCCGGAGACGGCCAAGCCTGCGGCGAAGGCAGCAACAATTGAGACAGCCGGAAGTTTCATCCGTGACGTTCGAGACGCACGAGCGTCTCGATATGATACGTCTCCGGAAAGATATCCCATAGCATTAATTCACGAATGTGGTAACCAGGCTGGGGGGCAGGCGCGCCGGTCAAGACCGCCAGATCGCGACCGAGCGTGGCGGGATCGCATGAGAGATAGGTGATGCGAGGGGGCATGAGCGCGAGGATGCGGGCCAGTGCTTCGGGAGCAACGCCGGCTCGGGGAGGATCGAGCACGAGCAGATCGGGGACTTCGCTCGTCGTGGCCAGAAAGCCTTCTGCGGTCATGTTCACGGGCTGTGCCGCGGCGCCGGTCACGTCGATGTTGGATTTGAGATCACTGACCGCGGCGAGATTGGAATCCACCGCGACGACGCGCACGAAATGGCGCACGAGGGCGAGCGAGAAGAGTCCGACGCCCGCAAAGAGGTCAAAGGCGAGCTTGCCAGCGGATTCTCCGGCGACCGCGCGGGTGAGATCGTCAATCACGAAGCGGTTGGTCTGAAAAAAGGAAAGATGACCGACGCGCAAGCGATTTCCGGCGGCGTCGTAGTGGATGTACCCGGGACCATCGAGATTGAAGCGATCGTTCTGGGCATCGTGAAAGAGAATGCTTTCTACGGCTGGGATTGCCGCGCGCAGGGTTTGGGAAATGGCTGAGGAAGAGCCTTCGGGACGGACGAGCGAGATATTCAACAGCACGCGCGCGTCGGCGGAATCGGCGAAGGCTTCGATTTCCTGAATGCTCGATGGCAAGGCGCGATCGGCGAGAAGTTGTCGAAGCGCATCGAGCACAGCGGTGAGACGCGGGGAAAGAATCGGGCACTCCTCGACGGGAGTGAGAACAGTCGTGGCGGATTGGAAATAGCCGATAGACGCGGCGCCTGAGCTGCCTGCGACCGGCCGGATCTTCCACTGCGCGCGGTTGCGATAGCCGAATGGCGGGGAGGCATGCGCGGTGATGAGGCCGGTCCATTCGATACGGCCAATCCGGCGGAGCGATTCGCGCAGGATTTCGGTCTTGTATTCGAGCTGGGTGGCGTAGGGAATGTGCTGATAGTGGCAGCCGCCGCACACGCCGAAGTGCCGGCAAGTGGCGGCAACGCGCGTGGGCGAAGGCGTGACCAATTCGCGCACCCGGCCGCGCACGAACTTCTTCTTGCGCTCGACGGGTTCGACGCGCACGACTTCCTCCGGCAGGACATAAGGCGCGAAGATCGTCTGGCCATCGGAGTGGCCCAAACCGTCGCCGCCGTACACGAGCTTCTCGATCTTTACGTTGATGGTGTCCATGATTGCGTGTCCGGGGTGACGACAGAGCGTCAAGTCAGGTAGAACAGGCTGAGCCGCGGCAAGTCGTATTCCTCGAAGAGTCGCTTCTGCGTGTACTGGCGTTCGAGTTGAGCGATCTGATCAGTACTCATCTTACGCCGATAGGGGGCCAATGCGCGATCCATCTCCCGCTTGATCTTGAGGAGGATTTCGTCGTCGGCGGACGCCGCTAGAGCGGCAGAAAGTTTGTCTTCCAGAATGGTGAGGCGGCGTTCGAGGTCTTCGAGATCGATGGCAGCCGGAGAATCTATGATCGTAACAAGCTCGTCGAGCTTGCGGCGCGTTTCGGCGATGCGCGCGGCGAGTTCGCCGGACGCAGCGGGGAGTTTGGCGGCAGCGCGGGAGAGGCGCTCGGCGTTGCGGCCGAAAAAGTTGCGGAGGTCATCCCGCGAAAATGATTCCGTGGCCGCTGACTTGGCAACAGTGGGCCCGGCACCCGCCGAAGCCTCTTTGTCCTCCGCTGCGGACTCCAGGACAGCGTCCACGCAGTAGGCAAGGCTCTTGAGCGGGCGTCCTCCGGCACCGCGGCGAGACCTTGCATAGCTTTCGAAGGCGCGATCAATTCCGCGCAGTACGACGTGCAGCGGGATGCCGGACTTTTGCCAAGTTTCGACGATGGCCCAATCGAGTGGCGAGACCAGCAAATGGGCGCCGCGCTTGCGCAAGAAATACTCCTCGATTTCCGTGAAATAATTAAAGTAGTTGAAGGCGCTCATCGCTGCCGGCGCTTTCGATGCGGAGGAGTTCAACGCCGCGTCTTTCGCGTCGCGGCTGCGGCGGGGCGTTCCGTTCGGGCGGCAGCGTTGCGCTCCCAGATGATGCGCAAGCCTTCGAGCGTCAGGTGGTCGTCCACCGTTTCGATGTGGCGCGAGGCGCCGCCGATCAATGTTGCTTGTCCGCCGGTGGCCACGACTTTTGTTTTCTCGCCCATTACCTGTTTCATTCGGCCCAGAATTCCGTCCACCAGATCCGTGAAGCCGTAAAAGAGTCCCGCCTGCATTGAGGCGGCGGTGTTGGTGCCGATGATTTTGCCGGGGTCCTTGATCTCCACGCGGAACAGCCGCGCGGCGTGGGAAAAGAGCGCCTCGGCGGAAATCCCCATGCCGGGAACAAGGACGCCGCCGAGATATTCGCCCTTTGCCGAGACGGCGTCGAAGTTGATCGCCGTGCCGAAGTCCACCACGATGCACGGGCCCCCGTACTTAGAGAAGGCGGCGACGCCGTTGACGATGCGGTCTGCGCCGACTTCCTGAGGATTATCGTAAAGAATCGGCATTCCGGTTTTGACGCCGGGCTCGACAAAGAGCGCCTTGTGGCCCAAGTAACGCTCGGACATGGCCGCCAACGTCGAATTGAGCGGCGGCACGACGGAGCTGATGATCACGCCGCCGATTCGATCCGGATCGATTCCCGCGAGGGAAAAAAGATTGCGCGTCAGGATGCCGTACTCATCTACGGTCTGCTCGCGCGCAGTGGAGAGGCGCCAGTCGGCGACGAGTTGCATCTCGCGGAAGACGCCGAGCACGGTATTTGTATTGCCGACATCAATCGTGAGCAGCATCAGGTGGCCTCTGCCACGTCGCCGGAAATGACGACCTCAATTCGGCCGTCGTCGCGCCTCACGCGGAGCAGGCCGTTCGGTTCGAGGCCCGCCGATGTCCCGACATACGATTCCGTGGCGGTGGAGATTCGCAATCGTTTGCCCTCGGCGAAGCTCGAAACTTCGGCGAACCGCTTCAGGATGGGCGGCGCGCCTGAATTCAGGAATAGATTGTAGTAGCGGTCGAGGTTGTGCAGCAACCGCACCAGCAGCTCGATGCGGGAATGCGTGCGGCCGGTCTCAATGCGCAGGGAGGTGGCGACGTTCACGAGCGCCGCAGGCATCTCAGCGTGATTGACATTAATGCCGATGCCCACGATAACGAAACTGACGCGATCAGGCTCCGCGTGCATTTCGGTGAGGATGCCGCCGATCTTCTTGCGGCCGATCAGGAGGTCGTTGGGCCAGCGCAGATCCGGTTGAACCCCGGCCTGTTCGGCCACGGCGTCGCGCACCGCGAGGCCGGCAAGCATGGTGATCAGCGGCGCGTGCATCGGTGAAATGGCGGGGCGGAGAAGCACGGTCAAATAGATGCCGCTAGTTTTTTCGGAGTGCCACGCCCGGCCGACGCGGCCGCGCCCGGCGGTCTGCTCCTCGGCCAGGACAAGCGTTCCGTGCGGCTCACCTTCTTCACCCAGCCGCATGGCTACGGTGTTGGTCGAATCGGTTTTGAAGAAGTGATGGATGCGTTTGGCGAATGGAGTATCCGCGAGCCGCCGCCGGATCAGGTTGGGCACCAGGACGTCCGGAACCCTCTCGATGCGGTAGCCGGTGCGGGGATGGCCCTTCACGCGCACGCCGAGGGCGCGGAGGCGCTCCGTCCAGCGCCACACCGTCGAGCGCGAGACGCCGATTTCGCGGGCGATCTTTTCGCCGCTGATAACGATCATGGCGTTGTCGGCGAGCAGCGTGAGCAGCGCGTCGATGCGGCGATCGGTGGTGCCCGGAAAAGTGCGCAGTGCCATGATGTTGCGAAATTCTCTCCGGCTGGGATTTACGGCGCCGTCGCGCCGCCAGCGCTTTTTTCAAGTTGCGCGAGACGCTCGGTCAGTTTCTGGTACTCAGCTTGGTGTTGTTGAAGTTTAGCCTGAAAGGCCTCAATTACGTTCTGTGGAGCTCGATTCCTAAAGTCTCCATCCGCGAGTCTCTTGTTTCTCGCCTCAATGTCAATGGCAAGCTTCTGGGTTTCCTTCTTAAGTCGAGCGATTTCTAACTGTGTTGTCGTTAAGTCTCTCCATTGATTTAGGGAATCGTCGGACTGCAGGCTCAATTGTGCATACGGAATCTGTATGTCAAAAGTCGGTGTCGATTTCAATGGGCCCTCGGTGGCCTCCAACGGTTCGCTAGATACAGTCATGTGTGAAAGCAGCGACAATCGTAAGATTGTTGCAAGATTCTCACTGATGAGACCGGGGAGGAATGGTTGCGGCTCCACAGAAATCTGAGGACCAGGAATATAGAAGATCCTGGCGGCAGTCTTAGTTTTCTTGTCAACTTTCATATCGGCACGAATACTCCTTGCTTTGACAATGATCTCTTGAATTTGCGAGATCTGCGATTCAGCGTCCTCATCCATCCAATCAAGTCGCAGTTCGGGGAATCTATCGAGGGCGATAGATTTCGCGTCCTCTCGTTGTGGTAACTGGTGCCACAATTCCTCAGTTAGGAAGGGCATAAATGGATGGAGCAACCTAAGTGCAGCCTCAAAAACTGAGAAGATATTTCGCCAAGAATTCGGCCAATTTGGATCATTCCAGTTGTCGAGATCTGGTTTTAGCCATTCGATGTACCAGTCGCAGAAGTCGCCCCAGAAGAAGTGGTAAACGACGTGGGCAGCTTCGTGAAAGCGAAGGTTTTCCAGGGCGAAATTCACCTGTGAAGTTGTTCGAGTGAGGCGTGAAAACATCCAGCGATGAATAAGTGGCAACTCCTGGCCGATCCATAGAGGCGCCTTCATTCGCATCTCAGGGGCCGCCAATTGCTCAAGAGTTTCAGGAAATTGCTCATTCTTGCTAACGTTGAGCAAGAGGAACCGCGCGGCGTTCCAGATCTTGTTGGCGAACGCGCGGTAGCTGAGAATGCTTTCGTCGCTCAGTGCGATATCCGTTCCGGGTGCAGCCATGATAGCCAGCGTGAAGCGCAGCGCATCAGTGCCGTGCTGTTCGATGATCGTCAGGGGATCGATGACGTTCCCGCGCGTCTTGGACATCTTGACGCCTTCAGGATCACGCACGAGCTGGTGTAGGTAGAGTGACCGAAACGGGATCCGTTCTTCAAGGTTTGCGCCTGGGGCGAAGTGCAGGCCCATCATGATCATGCGCGCGTCCCAGAAGAAAAGGATGTCGTATCCGCTGATGAGCAAGCTGGTGGGGTAATACTTGTCGAGATCCGGCGTCTGGTCCGGCCAGCCGAGCGTTGAGAATGGCCACAGGCTGGAGCTGAACCAGGTGTCCAGCACATCCGGATCCTGCGTTAACTTGCCCTTGCCGCAGTTGCCGCACTTTTCGGGTGGGCTGGCGGCCTGTGCGCGGCCGTTCACCATTTCGACGCGCGAATCGCGGGCCGGTGTCATGCCGCCGCAATCAGCGCAATGCCAGACGGGGATGCGATGTCCCCACCAGAGCTGGCGGGAGATGCACCAATCGCGGATATTGTCCATCCAGTCGAGAAAAATCTTCTTCTGATTCTCGGGGATGATGGGAATGAGCCCTTCGCGCACCACCTTGCTGGCTGGTTCTGCCAGCGGCTTCATTTTGCAAAACCACTGGGTGGAAACGCGCGGCTCGACGACGGTCTTGCAGCGGTCGCAAATGCCGACGGAGTGCGTGTGGTTCACGACCTTGTCCAGGAGGTCCTGCGCATTCAGATCGGCAACGATTTGTTTGCGGGCGTCGAAGCGGTCGAGGTCGGCGTACTGGCCCACGGCATGGTTCATGTGCCCGTCGTCGGTCATCACTTCAACCTGGGGCAGATTGTGGCGAATTCCGATCTCGAAGTCGTTGGGATCATGCGCGGGCGTAACCTTCACGGCCCCCGTGGCGAACTCGCGGTCCACGGTGGCGTCGGCGATGATCGGAATTTCGCGATCCATCAGCGGCAGGCGGACTTTCTTGCCGATCAGGTGCTTGTAGCGCTCGTCGTCAGGATGGACGACAACGGCCGTATCGCCGAGCATCGTCTCGGGCCGTGTGGTGGCGACCACGATGTGTTCGTTTGTGCCCATCACGGGATAGCGGATGTACCAGAGGTGCCCAGATCGCTCCTCGTGCACGGTTTCCAGGTCGCTTAAAGCCGTCATGCAGCGAGGACACCAATTGACGATGTAGCGGCCGCGATAGATCAGCCCTTCCTTGTACAAACAAAGAAAAGCTTCCAGCACAGCGCGATAGAGTGGGGGATCGAGGGTAAAGCGTTCCCGGGACCAGTCGCACGATGTGCCGAGGCGAATCATCTGTTGTTTGATCGCGCCACCACTTTGCGCCTTCCATTCCCACACGCGCCGTTCAAACTCCTCCCGGCCCAGCTCCTGTCGCTTCAGACCTTGCTGAGCGAGCTGGCGTTCCACGACTACCTGCGTGGCGATTCCAGCGTGATCCATGCCCGGCAGCCAAAGCGTGTTGAAGCCGCGCATGCGGTGCCAGCGAACGAGAAGGTCAATTTGCGTGTGCTCGAGCATGTGCCCGATATGGATCGAGCCGGTAACGTTGGGCGGCGGGATGACGATGGAGAAAACCGGACCGGGTGAGTTGACGTCCGCGCGGAATAGCGCCTCATCCACCCAGTAGCGCGACCAGCGCTGCTCGATGGCCTGCGGTTCGTATGCTTTGGGTATTTCTCGCGGCATTTTGAGTATTGTCACCGGAGTGCGCACGGGCGCGCACTTTTCGGGAGTCGTAAACCACCTACTATATGAGGCCAACGCTCAGCGCGTCAAATAGGGGATGGCCCTGGTGCAAAGGTCAGGAAATTGGCGGGGAAAACGGGATGCGGCTACTTCTTGTTCTCAAATTCGCGGCGGACGAGGGCTTCGATCACTGGCCGCAGGATTTCGCGCGTGACGATATCCATAATCTGGGGCTGCATGCGCTCGATTACGGAATCCACCACGGCCTCGATCAGGGCGGGATCCGGCGGCGGAGGAACGCTCCAGGACTGAACCTGCTGGGCTTCCATTGGAGGAGGCAGGAACGGTTTCTCTTGGGACGAGTGACTGTCGAAATCCGCCGGACCAGGATCGACGGAGAAGGGAGCCATGAGGGGCGCGCTCTCCTGCGCCGGAGCGGGGAGTTCAGGCTCGCTCGCTGCGGCCGGAGCGGAATCGTCAATTTGCGGGCCAATCGCGCCGGCGGGATTCGATCCTACTGCGGGCTCGGGTTCCTCTAGGGAAGGAAAAACCTCAGGAGGGAGAAGCGCGAACACAATCTCACTCATCGAGGAGGAGATTTCTTCGCCAGTACTCAGTTTCTCGGGAACGACGGGAGCAGGGGTTTCTGCGAACTCAGCGGCGGACGAGGGATGCTCCAAAGATTCGGGCGCCGGGATCGCCGCATCCGAGGGAGGAGCCTCCACAACCGTAGGCGTCTCCGCCTGCGCGGTGGGAGTGTATTCCTGTTCGAGTTCAGCAGCGCGCAGCAGGCCAGCCTCATCCTGCCGCACGCGGGTGGGAGCATCCGATTCCCAGAATTTGCGTGCCGTCTCTTCATCGTTGGCAACGGCAGCAGAGGAAGTGTCCACTGAAGGAGAGTGCGTCCAGGAGCGAAATTCTTCAGTGACCACGGGAGATGGCAGCGCCGGTTCCGGCTCAGCGACGTCAACTGAAGGTGCGAAGGGCCTGGTAAACGAGATTCGGTTGCCGCCCTCATGGGTGCCGGATGGAAACGCCGCGCGGGCATCTTCCGCAGGCTCCTCGGGCGTTGGGTCCATGTCCCGCTCCTCCACCGGCGGAGGCATCTCAATCACTTTTGCGGTGGTCTGCAGGGGAGGCGCGGGCATCGGCGCGGCTTTCGAAGCTGCGCTGGAAGTGGTGACAGGTACTCCGACCGGGACGGCCGCCCGATCCAGCAAATTCTTCACCATGGCAAGAAGCGGGTCGGGTGGCACGAAGGGTTTTTTCAGGACTCCATCCGCGCCCACGCGCTGAGCCTCTTTTTCATCGAACGGATCGAACGCGCCGGTCAGAAGAACCACAGGAATACTTGCCAGCCGCGGATTGTGCTTCACAAATTCGCAAACCTCATATCCGCTGCGCACGGGCATGAAAATGTCGGCCAGGATGAGGTCGGGAAGCAGGTCATTCAGCTTGTGTACGGCGGCTTCACCATTGCCAACCGAGACCACGTCCACACCCAGGTCTTTGACGGCCAGGCACACCATCTTTTGGATGTTGCTGTTATCGTCGGCGACCAGAATCGTGGGCAACATAGCCTCCGAACCGGCGAGACCTGTGCGTGTCGGTCATTGGTACAAGTGTACGCACACAGGTATTGGAGCACCGCGCCCGGAAACCGTCAACCCGACCTAAAGTACAGGTGTTCCCTAGCGACACATGAAGGGGAATTTGCGAGGCGAACTACCAGGGAATGATCTTCTTGATGCCCGACTTTTTCTTGCTCGTTGATTCCTTGCACGCTTTCTTGGTCTTGTCGTCCGGCTTCTTGTTCTTGTCATCCGGCTTGGCCTTGGGATCCACTTTGCAAGGATCCGGGGCGGACTTGGCGGTCGGGTCAACCGTCGGAATCGAGCCGGTTCCGGCTGCCGGCGGTTGAGCACCCGGCGCGGAACCCGAGCCTGCCTCGGCCGGTGGATTCGCGGTTCCGCTCGTGGAGGGTGGAGTCGTGCTACCGGTGGACGTTCCGGGGACAACGGTCTCGACCACAGAGGAATTCGAGCCGGTGGCACCGGTAGCCGTGCCCGTCACGTTCATTCCCCCTCCGCTGGGGGCCGGGCCTTCAGGGAGAGAGCCGATCGCCTCACTCGCAGGCGTCAAATTGGGCTGTCCGTAGCGCGCTGCAGAACTCAGATTGGGTCCGGAGTGAATGAGGGCCAGCGGCTTCTTGAGGAAACTAGTCTTGCTGCCACCGCGATCAATCTCGCGCTCCTGTTGCTGGCGCGCAAGGGCTTCGGCATCTGGCTGCGGGACCGGAACGCCCAGCTTAACCAGCCGTTCCTTCGCGTTCGCGGTAAGGTCGGAGAGCGGGTACTCGCGAACGATGCGCGAGTAAAATCGCGCGGCGACGTCGCCCTTCTCGGCGCGTTCGAAAACCTGACCGAGCATCCAATTGGCCTTGTCGGCCTGGCTGTAGAGCGGATAGCGGCTGGTCAGGTCGAGTAAACGTGCGCCGGCGGCGCGCAGCGAGCCCTTAACATAATAGTAGTGCGCAATCCGGAAATCGCCCTCCGCGAGCAACTCCTGGACGTCGCGCAATTTCTGTACCGCCTGCGGGAGAAGCGGACTGTTCGGGTACTTCTGGATGAACACCTGGAAAGCGTCTTCGGCCAGGCGCGCTTCGGTGCGATCGCGGTCGGGTTTCTCGAGCTGCCTGTAATGGGCCAGCCCGATTTGCATCTGTGCATATGCCGCTTCTTCGAGGAACGGGAAGAAGATGATGAAGTTGTTGTATTCCTCCACCGACTGCTTCAGGCCTGTCCCGCCGCCCTCTTTGAAAAACGAATCGGCGATGGCCAGCTTGGCTTTGGCGAGGTACTCGCTGTCGGGATACGTATTGATCAGGGTTTGCAGAGTCAGGCGGGCAACCTCATGGCGGTTGTGAGAGATATCTTCTATCGCCCGTTCGTAAAGAACCTTGTCCGGCTCCGCCGATCCGCTGGCATCGGGCTTTTTCTGCTTTTTCTTTCCGAGACACCCGGAGAAAAGTAAGCCAGCGAGTGCAACGATCACCAGAAACTTCACCTTATGCATGCCACCCCATCCTTTGCTGCATTTCCCTCAGAGCCTCAGACCTTTTGCGCAAGCGCATCATTGGCCTGATGGCTCAGCATCCTGACCGCCTCGGCGGGGTCCGGAGTGTGGAAGACCGAAGTGCCCACGACGAGAATCTCGGCCCCGGCGCGAACCACTTCGGTTACGTTGTGTGTTTCGATTCCCCCGTCTACTTCGATGCGGAAAGTGTGATTATAACGCGCGCGCAACTCTTTGAGCTCTCGAATCTTCTCGAACGTGTGCGGGATAAAACTCTGGCCCCCAAATCCCGGGTTTACGGACATCACGAGCACGAAGTCCACTTTGTCCAGGACCTCGGTGAGCGACGCCACGGGTGTTGCTGGGTTGATTACCGCGCCGGGCCGGCAGCCCAATTCGCGAATCAAAGTCAGCAGGCGATCCAGGTGCACCGTCGCTTCCTGATGTACGGAGATCATGTCTGCGCCGGCTGTCGCAAAGGCTTCCACGTATCGCTCGGGATTCTCAATCATCAGATGCGTGTCCAGGGTGAGGCGGGTTGCTTTGCGGAGAGAGGCGACAACGGGCACGCCGATCGAAATGTTGGGTACGAAGTGGCCGTCCATGACGTCCACGTGAAGCATCTTCGCCCCACCGGATTCGACGGCCCGGATTTCATCGGCCAAAGAAGCGAAATTGGCCGCCAGGATGGACGGAGCGATCTCTACGGTGTGTCCGGCCATGATCCCCCGGAATGATTCTAACACAGGGTTACGGCCCGCCAGTGCGGGAAAATGGCGCGGCGCCTTGGATTATTCGGCGATTTGCAGCTCGATCGCGGTGTTCCTGGTCAGGCGTGTGCCGAACGCGGGCGACTGGGCAAGGACCGTGCCATGCGCGGCCGGCGCTTCGGGCACAAAAGTGAGCTTAACGCCCCGCAAACCCGCAAATGCGAGTGCGCGTTGGGCGTCGCCCTGACTCTGCCCCACCAGGGCGGGCATGACGAAGGCGCGCTCGCGCGTGCCTTCGGAGACCAGGAGATTCACGTGGGGGCTGGCGGCAATCGTGCCAGGCTGCGGGTCCTGCACAAGAACCATTTCAGGCTCGCTGTCCGGCAGATAAGCGGAAGAGATTTCGCCCACCTGAAGATTCCCGCGAAGCAACTCCACCCGCGCGGCGCGAAGACTTCTGCCCTCGAGCAAGGGGATGGACACTTTGCGCGCTCCCAGGCTGATCACGACATGCGCCTGTTGGCCGACCTTTACTTGCTCACCGGCAGTGGGGACTTGGCGCACCACGCGGTCGGCGGGCGCGTCGGTGTAAATGCGGTCGGCAATGCGCATTCCCAGGCCGCGGTTCGCGAGCATCTTCTGAGCGGTCTTGGAGTCCTGTCCGACGATGTTGGGCACCTGCACGATTCGTCCGTGGATTGCGAAACGTATGGTGATGATCGCGCTCAGAAACCCCGCGGCCGCGAGGATGAAAACGAGCAGGGCGACTTGCAGGAGCCATTCGAATCGTTCGCGCAGGGTCATGTTCGAATCGGTGAAAGATTATCACGCAATCCGCGCTGGAGCAGCACCTACCGCTCCAAAATTGCGGCGAAGAAACCGTCGGTCCGATGTTCAGGCGGAAAAGTGCGAAGAAAACCGCCGGTATCAAACAGCGTTGAGGCGGCGGCTGCGTCGAGGAGGTGTGGCGCCAGCGTCGCCGCGCCCACCCCAGTGCGAATTTCCGGTTGGGTTGCAAGCGCCTCGTGCACCACGTCCTCGTTTTCTTCGGGCTCGAGCGAGCAGGTGGAATAGACCAGTCGTCCGCCAGGCGCGAGGGCGGCGAGCGCGTGAGTCATCAGCTTTACCTGGCGGCCGTGCAGATTGATCAAGTCTTTCGGCTCGAGGCGCCAGCGGATTTCGGGGTTTCGCGACAACGTGCCTGTGCCGGAGCAGGGGGCATCGGCCAGGATTCGGTCGAACGGTTGAGAAAACGGAAGGGGTCGCGTGGCATTCAGTCCGACGTATCGGACATTTTCGATTCCGGCGGTCGCCAGACGCGAGCGAATGGCACGCAAGCGGCTCGGATGCAAATCGCCGGCGATGACGAGCGCTTCCGCATTTGCCGCAAGCGCCAGCAGAGCCGTCTTGCCGCCGGGAGCGGCGCAGAGATCAAGCACCGCATCGCCGCGGGCGGCATCCACGAGCAGCGCCACTATCTGCGACGCTTCGTCCTGGATGAAGACGCGGCCCGCTTCAAAGGGTTCGCTGGCGGCGGGGTTTACGCCACTCACCGTGAAGGCCGCCTCTAGCCAGCGGCCGGGAGATACCTTTGCTCCGCTTTTCTCGAGCCCAGAAATAATTTCATCGCGCTGCGAAGGATGGATGGCGACGCAGGTGAGCGGCGGCACACTGTTGTTTGACTCGAGCAGGGAGATCGTGAGCGCTTCGCCGAACTTCTGAAGCCATCGTTCGACCATCCACGTCGGGTGCGAGTGCAGGATACCCAGCCGTTCGGCGAGCGGAAGATCGGAAGGGAGAAACTCCTCGGCCGGTTTTCGCGCGGATTTCACCGAATTGCGAAGCACCGCGTTCACGAGACCTGCGGCCGAGCGCTTCTTTGCGAAACGTACGAGCTCGACGGCTTCGTTCACGGCCGCGTGCGGGGGGACGCGATCGAGGAAGCGCAACTGGTAGAAGCCCAGCCGCAGCGCGGTCAAAACTTCAAGATCGAGCGATTCGAGGGGACGGCCAACACGTCCCGCGAGTAGGAAATCCAGCAAGCGGCGCCAACGAAGGACGCCGAGGGTGAGTTCGGTGGCGAGAGCCGCGTCGGCCGGTTTGACGGATTTCGCCAGCCGCGCGTGGAGCAGATCGCTCGCATAGCCTCCGGCCTTCTCCACGCGCAGGAGAATTTCGAACGCAATCCGCCGCGATAATGTTACCGGCATGGCAGATCATCAAATCACAGATGGATGTCGAAGCAAAGGCGGGGGACGGACAACAGTCGGCCTGTGGTGTAGGGCAGGTGAGCTTTTTACGCCGGCGAGTCAAACCGCTCGCCGGGCTGCAGACGGACGCCGTTGGCAAAATCGCGGGCGGCAATGCGCTTGCGGCCTTCCAGTTTCGCAAGAGTCATTTGCAGGCGTGTGTTTCCCCCACACGCGATGAATACGCCTTCGCTTGAGCTGTGCAGCGTGCCGGGTTCCCTCATGGGGCTTGGATTTGTTGCTGGCACACCCCAGATGTGGCAGAGCTGCCCTCGAAAAGCCGTGTATGCGCCGGGCCAGGGGTCCAGCCCGCGAATCAGGTTGTAAATCGTGTGCGCTGGATCGCTCCAGTGGATGCGTCCGTGTTCTTTTTTCAGCAGACGCGCGAAGGTGGCCATCTCGTTGTTCTGCACAACCGAATGGATGTCGCCGGTGGCGATCTTGCGGAGCGTATCCACGACGAGCGGCGCTCCAGCTTCCGATAATCGCCGCGCCAGCTCCGGCGCGGTTTCGTCGGGCCCAATCTCCAATTCTCGCTGAAGCAGGATCGGACCGGTGTCCATCCTCGCGTCAACCTGCATGGTGGTTACGCCGGTGTGCGTCTCGCCGTTCCGGATGGCCCAGTTCACCGGAGCCGCGCCGCGATATTTCGGAAGCAGTGAAGCGTGCAGATTGATCCAGCCAAAGCGCGGAATATCGATCAGCGCCTGCGGAATGATTTGGCCGTAGGCGATAATCACCACGGCATCCGGCGCGACGCGCTTGAAGAATTCCAGCGCGGATTCAGACTTGATTTTCTCCGGTTGGTAAACGTGCAGGCCCGCTTCGAGCGCGAAATCCTTTATCGCAGAGCTGGCGACCTCGTGGCCGCGGCCACGAGGCCGATCGGGCTGCGTGACGACCGCTTCGATCTGAAACTCCGAGTCAGCGAGAAGCAGGCGCAGCGAGGGGACAGCGAATTCCGGTGTTCCGCAGAAGACGATTCGCATGGCGTGCGCCCGGCGTGTGGGCTACCAGTCTCCGGATTTGCGCAGCTTGCGGATCTTGCGCTTGATGAGGTCGCGCTTCAGCAGGCTCAGGTGCTGAATGAAGAGAATGCCCCGCAAGTGCTCGATCTCGTGAGAGAAGGCGCGGGCGAGGAGCCCTTCGCCGCGCATCTCGAATGTTTTCCCGGCGGCGTCCTGGGCGCGGATGGAAACGTACTGCGGCCGCAACACGCTCCCGCGAAACCCCGGCAACGAGAGGCAGCCCTCCTCCTCGCGCTGCTCGCCTTCGAGGTGGATGATCTCGGGATTGGCCAGCACGATTTTGGCCTCGGGATTTTTCCCAACGCTCACGTCAATGACGGCGAGGTTCATCCCCAGCCCGATCTGCGGCGCGGCCAGACCAACTCCTTGCGAGGCGTACATGGACTCGAACATGTCCGCGCAGAGCTTTTGCAGGTCGTCGTCGAATTTCTTCACCGGAGCAGTGGGCTTCTCGAGCACCTCCGCACCGTACTTCGTAATCGGATAGATCATCGCTGGGTTCCGTCCTCAGAATTCGTCGAGCTGCCGGATGTAGCCATCGAAGTTGCGCCGCGTTTCAGGCAAAGAATCGCCGCCGAATTTCTCCATGAAGCCTTCTGCGAGCACCACCGCGACCATCGCTTCGCCCGCCACACCCGCTGCGGGCACAACGCAGATGTCGCTGCGTTCGTAAGCCGCCTTCACCGCCTCTTTGGTGGCGAGGTCGGCCGTCTGCAACCCGCGCCGCAGCGTGGAGATAGGCTTCAGGTAGCCGCGGACGACGACGTCCTCCCCATTGGTCATTCCGCCTTCAAGGCCGCCCGCGCGGTTTGTGGGCCGGCGGAAGCTCTTGCTTGCGGCGTCGTACCGGATTTCGTCCTGCACCTCGGAACCATACGAAGTCGCGCTCGCGACGCCCGCTCCAATCTCGACCGCCTTCACGGCCTGAATGGACATCACCGCGCGCGCCAGGCGCCCATCGAGTTTCTCGTCCCACTGCGCGTGGCTCCCCAGGCCCGGCGGAACTCCGTGTGCCACGACTTCAAAAATTCCGCCAACCGTATTACCCGCCCGAAGAGCGCCGTCCACCTCAGATTTCATTCGCTCCTCGGTAGCATGATCCACGCAGCGGAGAGGGGAATCCAGATTCGCGCAAATGGCCTGAATCTGCGGCCAGGTGGCCTCGCGCTCCAGGCGGACTTTGCCCACCGCGACGACGTGGCTCAGGATTTTGATCCCAAACGCGCCCAGCAGCAGCTTAGCGAGAGCGCCCGCGGCTACACGCGCTGCGGTTTCACGCGCCGAGGCACGCTCCAGGATGTAGCGCGCATCGTGAAAATTGAATTTCAGCGCGCCTGCAAGGTCGGCGTGGCCCGGGCGGGGCGCCGTCAGAGGGCGCTGGGCCTCTTCCGCGCCGTCGGAATCTTCGACCGGGAGCGCTTTCTCCCAATTCTGCCAATCGCGATTTTCGATCCGAAGAGCGATCGGAGCCCCAATGGTCTTGCCGTGGCGGATTCCGGCCAGCGCTTCAACGCGATCCTTCTCAATCTTCTGTCGCCCGCCGCGCCCGTATCCCAACTGCCGGCGATGGAGTTCACGGTTTATGAACTCAAGATCCACCCGCAGGGCGGCAGGGAGACCCGAGACCCACGCAATCAGGGCTTGGCCGTGTGATTCTCCGGCGGTGACGAATCGGAACATCGTCGTTTTGCTCGGCTGATTCGCGCTGCGCGCATTCCAGGCGCGAAACGTCTGACAGATCTAGGCATTCTAACGGACGCGCCTCAACCGGTAAAGCGATTGCGCGCCGTTTTCGCGCTCCGCGGCACTTGACGCGCCGCAGCGCGAACGCTAGGCTTGTGTTGCTTCGAGTTTGCTCAGGCTGCGGCGTACCCGGAAAATGGCGCTCATAGACCACAAGCTCTTCGATGCGAGTCGCCCGCCCTCCGCCCTCTCGATATTGTCCAATGCGGTAAAGCGCCAGATCCTGGCGGTGCAGAACTACTGGCTGCTCTCCATCCGCACCCTCGGCGCCATCTTCACTTCACCGCGCTATGTCAGCGACACCTTCGAGCAAATGGACCTGATCGGTGTGGGCTCCCTGCCCATCGTCCTGCTCACCGGCTTCTTCATTGGCGTGGTCATGGTGCTGCAGACGGCCTCTCAGTTCCAGCGATTCGGCCAAACGGCGCTGACCGGTGACGTCGTGGCACTGGCGCTGGTCCGCGAACTCGGGCCCACGATTACGGGGCTTCTCGTAGCCGGGCGAAATGCTTCAGGGATGGCTTCCGAACTTGGCTCGATGCTCGTCACTGAGCAGGTGGACGCCATGCGGGCGATGGGGACGGACCCGGTTCGCAAGCTGGTGGTCCCGCGCGTCGTGGCCACCGTCCTGATGCTGCCCCTGCTGACTGCCCTGGGGGACTTCGTCGGGCTTGTGGGCGGTTACGTAGTCTCCCAGTTTGAGCTGCGCTTGAACCCCATTCAGTACTGGACTCGAGCGGTGGACGCGCTCGAATTCTCAGACCTCATGCAGGGGCTTACCAAACCGCTCGTCTTTGGGTTGATCCTGGCAACCGTCGGTTGCTATCAAGGGCTGAACGTCCGCGGCGGCACGCAGGGAGTCGGCCGCGCGACGACGCAGGCCGTCGTCGTCTCCAGCGTCCTCATCCTGGTCAGCAACGCCTTCCTGACCAAGATCATGTTGTGGCTAGCGCAGAAGGGCTTGTAGGCAGCCGGCTCGAGCGTGCACCTTCGGAGTTGTGTCCCCTCGCTAGCAAATCCATCTATAATGCCGGAGATGGCCTCTACTGTCCCCACGGAGCCGGTGATCGCCTTCGAAGATGTCCGCATCGGTTTCGACGAGGGCGAAATCCTCAGCGGCATTTCATTTGTCGTCGGCCCGCGTGAAACAAAAGTCCTCGTCGGTGAAACCGGCACGGGGAAAACGCTTTCACTCAAACTAGCAGCCGGTCTTTTGCGCCCGGATACGGGGCGCGTGCGCGTTCTCGGCCGCGAAATCAGCTCCATGACAGAGAATGAGTTGCTGGATTTTCGCCGCCAGGTTGGCTTCGTCTTTCAGGAAGGCGCTCTGTTCGATTCCATCTCCGTGGCGGAGAACGTGGCTTATCGCCTGCGGGAGGACGGAGTCGAGGAACAGGAGATCGAGGAACGTGTGCGCGAGGCCCTGCGCTTCGTGGAGATGGAGGACGCCATCGAAAAAATGCCGCCGGAACTTTCCGGCGGAATGCGCCGCCGCGTTTCCATCGCCAGGGCGCTCGTCAACCGTCCGCCGGTTGTTCTCTACGATTCCCCGACCGCCGGGCTCGATCCTGTTACTTCACAAACCATCATCACGCTGATTCTGCGTCTGCGTGACCTGCAAGGCGTGACGTCACTATTGGCCACGCACCGTCTGCAGGACGCCTTCGCGCTCGGGAATTACCGGTTCGACGCGGAGACCAACCGCGTCGTCCCCATCGGCCGCCCCGGCGAAGCCTCGCGCAATGGCTTGGCGCCGACGCGTTTTTTGGTATTACGCGACGGTGAAGTGTATTTCGAGGGCGACCAGCGCGCCATTCTGGATTCGCAGGATGATTATTTGAAACGGTTTCTGGTTTAATTTTGAACAAACAGTTTGCAAGCTACTGAGGAGGGATGGTCATGCCGCAACGCAAACAGATTACCTGGACGGAACTCCGCGTGGGACTTTTCGTGTTGGTGGGGATGTTCATGATCGCAGTGGGGATTTTCTACGTCACCGGCGCGGGCATTCTGTCGGCGAAGTATCGCCTGAGGACGTTTCTCCCCGAGGTGGCCGGCCTCACCATCGGCGCACCCGTGCGCCTCGACGGCGTGGAAATCGGCAATGTGGACACGATCGCGATCAAGAAGTGGGAGGCCGGCGAAAAAGTGGACCCGCAACGCAGCATCGAACTCGTGATGCGCGTCAACCGCGATTACAAGAACTACATCCGCACGGATTCGACCGCCGGTCTGATCACCGAAGGCTTGCTCGGCAACCGCTACGTGGATATCCACCGTGGGTTCACGGGAACCGTCCTCGAAAACAATCAGGAAGTGCCCGGCCGCGAAGAGAAGGCCATCAAGGAAATTGTCGAGCGCGGCGCCGACCTGATGCAGAACCTGAATGTGCTCTCTGTGGAAGCGCGCGATCTCTTCGAGGGCCTACATAAAGGCCGTGGCTCCCTCGGCAAGATGCTCACCGACGATCAGGCCTACAACCACTTGAATACCTCGCTGGCTAAAATTGAGGGCATGGTGGATTCGATCCAGCAAGGGAAAGGATCGCTGGGAAAGCTGGTGGCCACGGATGAGGTGTACAACAAGTTCAACTCCGCCACCGGCAGGCTCGACAATTTGCTGGCGGAAGTTCAGTCGGGCAAGGGCACGCTCGGGAAACTCGTCTACGACCCGAGCTTGCACGACAATGCCAAGGCCACCTTTGAGAAAGTCAATTTGGCACTCGGCGATGTCCGCGCCGGCAAAGGCACGCTGGGCAAGCTGGCGACCGACGACACGCTCTACACCAAGTTCCGGGAAATCGGCACGAATCTGGCCAGCGCCACCGCGCGCCTAAACGAAAACCAGACCACGGCCGGCAAGTTCTTCTCCGATCCGCAGTTCTATGACAACCTGACAGGCCTCGCGGGCGATCTGCGCTTGCTGGTCGGCGAATTTCGGCAGAATCCGAAGAAATTCCTGCGCGTGAAATTCTCAATTTTCTAAGTGGGAGGACCAGGGGAGTTTAGAAGCGCTACGGGTATTTTCAGTCGTGGGGAGTTTCTGCGGGTGTGAGCTGCGTTGCAAGGTCGCGCACCTTGCGCAAGTCCAGCTTGCCCGTCCCAAGAAGCGGAAAACTCTCCACGCGGAAGAATTGGTTCGGACGCGGCAACCAGAGGTTGGGCAGCCCGGACTCTCCAAGTTTCTCGATGCATTCCTTAAGTTTGTCGTCCGGCAGCTTGTGAAGCACCACCAGCCGCTCGCCCTTCTTCGCGTCCGGCACGCCCGTCACGACGAAGGTCTGCTCGGTGACGCCGGCGAGTTCGTGCAATGTTTCCTCGATTTTAATGTGCGGCACCATTTCGCCGCCGATCTTGCTGAAACGTGAAAGCCGGTCGGTGATGGTCAGGAATCCGTCTTCGTCAATTGCGGCGATGTCGCCGGTGATATACCAACCGTCGCGGATCACTTCCGCCGTCTTGTCGGGCCGCCCCAGATAACCCTGCATCACATTGGGTCCGCGCACGAGCAAGAGACCGGGCTGCCCGAGCGCCACCGGCTCGAGCGTTTCCGGATCGGCGATCCGCACGCTGATTCCGGGCAGCGGATGCCCGATCCGGCCGCGCTTGGCGCCCACTTGCCGGAATCCTGGCGCGCGAAAGTCCCGCGTATTCACACTGACCACCGGTGAACACTCGGTCGAGCCGTAGCCTTCGAGCGGACGAATACCGAATTTATCTTCGAACGCGAGCGCTACGCGTTCCGGCAGCTTCTCTGCGCCGGTCATCACGTAGTGCAGACTGCCGAAATCTTCCGGTTCGCAGTGACGCATGTAGGCTTGGAGAAAGGTGGGCGTGGCCAGCAGAAATGTCATTTCATATTTCCGCACCAGCTCGCGGATCGCGGTCAGGTCAAGCGGATTGGAATGATAGATGACTCCCACGCCCAGCACTGCCGGCAACCACAGCGTCACGGTGAATCCGAAGGAATGAAAGAAGGGAAGGATTCCCAGCAGGCGGTCGTGCGGGTTCAGCATGAACGCTTGGCCTGCCTGCTCGATGTTGGAGCCAATGTTGAAATGCGAGAGCATCACGCCCTTGGGGTCGCCCGTGCTGCCGCTCGAAAAGATGATGGTGGCCAGGTCATCAAGCTGCGTGGGCGTCGCGTGGCCCAGCGCCTTCTCCAGCGACCGGCTTGGCGTGAACCACGCGAGAAGAAGCGCCCAGATTTTTTCGCCCAGGTGCGGATTCGCAATAATTTCTTCCAGCAGTAGCATGCGCCCCGGGACCTGCAAGGGTACGTGTTCCAGGAATGCTTTCGACGTGACGACCGTCTCGAGCTCGCACTGGCGCGCGCAGGAGGCCAGCACTTCGTTCGACGCCGTATAGTTCAAGTTTACCGGGATCTTTCCGGAGAGCGTCGCCGCGAAGTTCACCTGCGCGCCCGCCACCGAGGGGGGAAGCAGGATGCCCACCATGCGCTGGCCCTTCCACTCGCCGCGCAGCCGCCGGGCAAGAAAAATCGAGCGCAGCAGCGCGGCGCCGAAGCGCATCTTCGGCACGTGCGCATCGGCCATAGCGAAGCGGAACGGATGCCTCCGCGCCGTGTGCACCAACTCCCGGCCGAGGGGGCGCATGCGAGCCTTGCGGTTCTGAAACGCAAGGGCACTCAGATCCTGCACGGCTTGGCGCACCTGGAACGGAGTCGCGGTCGTCGGCATGGGCTTGCCGAAGCTCACCGTGACGGGATACGGAATCTGCCGGGGAAGCTTCCACAGGAAGCGTCCGCGTTCGAAACTGAAGATGCTGCCCCACACGCCGTCCAGGTTCATGGGGATGATCGGCGCGTCCACGTTTTTCATGATCCGTTCGAAGCCGCGCCGGAACGGCAGCATCTGACCGATGCGCGTCATCTGTCCTTCGGCGAAGATGCAGACCACTTCGCCGTTCTGGATCGCCTCGGTGGCTGTGCGCAAGGAATGAATCATTTCCCGCGGCCGGAGTTGCGAGGATATGGGGATCACCCGCAGCATGCGCGCGAACGGTTTGATCAGCGGATGCTCGTAGCTGTCCTTGAACATCATGAAGCGTATGGACCGGTCGGTAGAGGCCATCAGCAGGCACGCATCGGCCATGGACATGTGATTGCAGACAAAAAGCGCGCCGCCGCGCTCGGGAATGTTGTCGCGGCCTTCAATCTTGATGCGGTAAAGCGTGTGCGTCAGCACCCAGAGCACAAGCCGGAGCAGAGAATCGGGGAGGAGATAGACGGAATAGACCGTGGCCAGCAGCGTCATCACTGCTCCGGCCAGAAAGATCATGTCGGCGCGGAGATGAAAACTGTGAGCGCAGAGGAAGTAGACTCCCGCGGCCAGAAAAACCCCGACGAACGAAAAGAAATTGGCCGCGGCGATGACGCTGCCCTTGTCGTGCGGATCCGGGCGATGCTGGATCAGCGCATTGATCGGCACGGCGTAGAATCCGCCGAAAAACCCCAGCAGGCCAAGGTCGGTGGCCACGTGATGGAATTCAAGGTGCGGGCGGGCGACCAGGAAGGCAAAAACCGTCATGCCCACAGCGCCCAGCGGGATCAAGCCGTATTCGATTTTCCCGCCGGAAAGATACCCGGCCGCCAGACTTCCCAGTCCGATCCCGATTCCCACCGCGGCCTGCAGATAGCTAATGTGTGTTTCACCGACGCGCAGAACGTCGTGGCCGTACACCACGATCACAAATTGGAGCAGTGCAGCGATAAACCACAGGTAAACGTTGCCGAGGACAGCCCACCCGAGGACGCGGTCTTTTCGGATGACGCCGACCTGTGTGCTCAGGTCGCCGAGCGGGTTCCATCGGAATTGCTTGTGCGGTTTAGCGGCCGGTACGCGCGTGATTCCGAAGCTTGTCGCCAGACCCACCATCGTAAATCCCAGAAGTGCGAGTCCGGACCAAAGCTGCCGACCGCGAAAGCCCTCCGCCATGAACCCCGCGCTCATCGTGGCGGTGATGGCGGCAAGAAATGTACCCAGCTCGATCACTCCATTGCCCCAGGACAGCCGCTGCTCCGGCAGCAACTCGGGCAGAAGGCCATACTTCGAAGGGCCGAAGAGCGCGGCCTGCGAGCTGATCAGGAACACCGCGGCGCACTCCATCGGCAAATTTTGCAGAGTAAGCGCGACCGCGGCGAACGTCATCACCCCGATCTCAAACGTTTTCGTTCCGATGGTCACCGATCGCTTGCTGTAGCGGTCGGCCAGATATCCGCCGGCCATCGAGAACAGGAGAAAAGGGAGCGCGAACAAGCCACCGATAATCAATATGAAGCTCTCGCGGGACGCTTCCGGGAGATTCATCGCCACGACGAGATAGATCACCAGGTACTTCACGGCGTTGTCGTTGAACGCGCCCTGGAATTGCGTGACGATCAGGCTCCAGAATCCGAGCCGCCACCCGGGGCGCTCCTGCCTTGGCTCGAGTTCCATAGATAATGTCGTGCCCGGAGCGGATTCCTGCTCAGACATGGATTTCCTCTATGACGGCCGCTACGGCGCAGGGGAGGACGCAGACGAGTTTCATTTTGATTGGGCGGAGTTTAGCTGCGCGAGTTCTTCATGGCAAGGTAACAATGCGTGCGCCTTGAGCGAACGCCGCCGGCGTGCTACTTTTCTTCTTGCCCGTGCCGGAGTGGCGGAATGGCAGACGCGGCGGACTCAAAATCCGCTGGTCGCAAGGCCGTGTGGGTTCGACTCCCTCCTCCGGCACCATCTTCAAATTTCCTCCTCCGATTGTCCTTGCAAGGAAGGTCCGCGTCACCAGAGCCGTCGAATCCGCCGCGCAGAGCCATCTGAAAGCCTGGGTCGTGGGTCAGTTTGAATGTCATGGCCCTTGATTCGATCTCCATGTATGGCACCATAGCCTGCCTTGTAAGCGTTACCACCATCAAAGCGTGTTCTTCAGGATTCATAGCCGCCATTCTTTGATTTGAAGTCTATGCGGATGCCGTATCCGACGAGACACGGAGGATTAGGCGATGGGAATGTCAGGTCAGAAGTGGCCCCATAATGAAGGCTCAATTCCACAGCATCTGGGATGTGCATCTGCCAGAGGGAGGGAACCATAATGAAGAGCACACTGTTCGGTTTCGGCGTAGTTTTATTTATTGGTGCGGCGTGGTTCACGCTCGGCATTGGGCCGATGCAGCCGATGAAAAACCTTGCCGTACTGGAGTTTTTACTGCCAGGGGTGGTGGCGGTTGTCGCCGGTCTCGAGATGACACGACTGCGAAACGAGCTCAGAAAGCTTCGGGCACGGGAGTCGAATTCGTGATTACAGAGGTAAAATGACCGCAGCGGGCGGTCGCATTCCGTTGTCTACCGCGATCTCCCGCCATATCCCGTGATTATTTCAAACTGACCCACGACCAAAGACTACCCGGGCTTAACGGCCATGCTATACTAAAATCGGGGAGAGAATATGCGCCCGGACTTATTGTCCGGGCTTTTTCTTTTCGCCCATGCGATTCTTCCTTCCCGTTCTTCCCAGAGCCGGCTCTCTTTTGAAGCGCACGGCGGCGGTCGGTGCCGTTTTCCTCCTCGTGCCCCTGCTCACCGGGGTTTGCGCGTTCGGGCAGTCGAGGGTGGATACCGCCCGGGCCGAAATCGAGCGCCTGATCCGCGAGAGTGGTGCGGAGGTCAGCGTGGCGGCCGAGCCTTTGGACACCAACGGCCCGAAGTTCTCGCTCTTCCTTGATGCCGATAAGTCTTTCCACGCCGCGAGCACGATGAAGATCCCCGTGATGATCGAGTTTTTCGCGCAGGCCAAGGCCGGAAAGCTGCGCCTGGACGATCGGCTTACTGTGAAGAACGTGTTCCACAGCTTGGCCGACGGCAGAACTTTCCAACTCGACGCCGCTTCCGATTCCGACGCGGATGTGTACAAGGCCATTGGCGCCACAATGACGCTCCGCGAACTCTGCGAGCACATGATCACGCGCAGCAGCAACCTGGCCACCAATCTCCTGATCGAGAAGCTCGGCGTCTCCACTATCCAAACCGCGGTGAAGCAATTGCACGCGGACGGCATGGAGGTCCTCCGCGGCGTCGAAGACGGCAAAGCCTTCGCGGCGGGGATAAACAACACCACCACTGCCCGCGGCCTGTTTGTCCTTCTCCAGGCCATCGCCAAAGGGAAAGCAGTGGACCGCCGCTCCAGTGAGGAGATGATTGAGATCCTTAAGCGGCAGCAATTCCACGAAGCGATCCCGGCGGGACTCCCGCCCGGCGTTCCGGTCGCACACAAGACCGGCGAGATCACCAAGATTCATCACGACGCCGCGATTGTTTACACGAAGCGCCCATTCATTCTCGTAATTCTCGTTCGCGGCATCGCCGATCGCGACGTTAGCTCGAAACTCATGGCCCAGATAACCCGCGTCGTGCATCAAGCCATCGAATAATGGAGGGCCGGTGGAGGCGGCGCGAGCCTTCCCGCCGGGCATACCCGGGTGTATGCTGTAATTCCAGCCGAACAAGAAATTCACAGCGCGTCCCAACCCGCGCCGGTACCAGCAGGCAATTCGAGATTTACTGGGGGAATGCGATGAAACAATTCATCAGATGGAGTGTATTGCTCGCGGCCGTATTCGTGTTCACGCTTTCCGCCACGGCCGATACGCTGGAGATGCGCGATGGCCGCGTCATTAACGGCAGGTATCTCGGCGGCACGCAGTCGCAAATACGTTTCGAGGTAAACGGCAAGGTCGAGCTTTATTCCGTGGACAAGATTCTCGCGCTGACTTTCGGCGGCGACGCGCGCATCGGCGACGACGACTCTGCGCCGCGGCCCGCTCCGGCTGGCGCGCCGCGTTCCCTGAGCAGCCAGAGTGGAGACGCGGTCACGGTTCCCGCCGGGACGCGCATCCTCGTGCGCATGATTGACAGCGTGGATTCGGACAAGAACCACGTGGGCGACAAATTCCGCGCCAGCCTCGAGTCCGATCTCGAAGTGAATGGCGTTGTCGTCGCGCCCAAGGGGACCGACGTTTACGGCCGGCTGGCTGAAGCCAAGGAAGCCGGACACATGGCGGGGAAGTCGGAACTCAAGCTCGAGCTCACCGACATCCTGATCAATCAGAAGCTGCAGCCGATCATGACTGGAGAATACGAACTTGCGGGAAAGTCGCGCGGCGCCAACACTGCCAAGAAAGTCGGCGGCGGGGCCGTGGCGGGCGCGGTCATTGGCGCGATCGCCGGGGGCGGCAAGGGCGCAGCGATCGGCGCGGGCGTCGGTGCCGGCGCAGGAACCGCGATCCAGGTCTTCACCAGGGGCGACCAGGTGCGCGTGCCCAGCGAAACCATGCTCGAATTCCGCATCGAGCAGGCCTTCACCGTCACTCCGGCCGGATCAAAGTAGGGCCAGACCTCCCGGTCCGCAAATCCGGGTGCAGGGCGGCCACGCGGCACCGCAAGAATTCCCTTGCGGCGCGCAATCGCACTGCGTAACATACGCCCCGGGCCGAGAGGGAGTCTGATGCCAAAAGAAAAGCCGAAGGTAAACATCGGCCAAGTGATCCGGGCCTATCGTGGCGAGCGCGGACTCTCTCAGGGCGATATCGAACGCCGCACCGGCCTGCTACGCTGTTACCTCTCGCGAGTGGAAAACGGCCACACCGTTCCGTCTCTTGAAACTCTTGCCAAAATCGCCGAGGCCATGGACATCAGCCTGGCCGAATTCTTCCCCGGCTCCGAAACTCCACACGATCGCGACACCCAGAAAATGCTCGGCGAGCTTTCCGACGATGAAATCCGCTTCCTTTCCGAAATCAAGCGCTACAGCTCGACGCTTTCCGACGGCGACAAGCGGCTCGTCCTGGCCATGATTCGCAAAATGGCTACGATTATCCCTCCGCAGAGGGTCGCGAAAATCGCTCCGCGCCGCCCCGCGTACTGAGTTCCAGTAGTCGGTCTCGCGTTGACTTCGCTACCTGTGCGTCGTAGCATCCGTCTTCGTTTTTTCGCGCGCAATCTATGATCGGCCAGACGATTTCTCATTACCGCATCGACGAGAAGCTCGGCGGGGGCGGCATGGGCGTTGTATATCGCGCCGAAGACACCCGCTTGGGGCGGCGCGTGGCGCTGAAGTTTCTCCCCGGTGAAGCCCTGGAGGATCGCCTTGCGCTGGAACGCTTTCAGCGGGAAGCCCGGGCCGCGTCGGCCCTGAACCATCCCCATATCTGCACGATCTACGATGTGGGCGAATCCGAGGGGCGTCCCTTCATCGTCATGGAGCTTCTCGAAGGGCAAACGCTCAAGCATAGGATTGGCGAAGGGGCGCTGGATCTCGAGCAGGGCCTCGAGATCGCCATCGAAATTGCGGATGCGTTGGCGGCAGCTCATGCCAAGGGGATCGTCCACCGGGACATCAAGCCCGCCAATGTATTCATCACTGGAGACGGCCGCGCCAAGATTCTCGATTTCGGACTCGCCAAGATGGCTCCGAAATCACAACGAGTAGAAGAGGCCGCGGGTGGTTCGGCTCAGGCCACTGCAGCCACCGCGACGGAGTTCTTGACCAGTCCGGGTTCCTCCGTTGGCACCGTGGCCTACATGTCGCCGGAGCAGGCCCGCGGCGAGGAAGTGGACCTCCGCAGCGACCTCTTTTCCTTCGGTGTTGTGCTGTACGAGATGATCACGGGCAAACTGGCGTTCTCCGGCAGCACTTCCGCCGTCATCTTCGATTCGATTTTGAATCGCGTGCCCGTTTCGCCCCAGCGCCTGAATCCGCGCGTCCCGGCCGACCTGGAGCGGATCATCAATAAACTGATGGAAAAGAATCCTGCCGCGCGGTACCAGAGTGCCGCCAGTGTCAAGAACGATCTCCAGAAGCTGAAGCGGGACATGGATTCAGGACGCGCCGCTTCGGCGCCGGCGGCCGCCGAGAAATCGGTGGCGGTACTCTATTTCGAGAATCTGAGCGGGGCGAAGGAGGATGAATACTTCCGCGACGGCATGACGGAAGACATCATTACCGAGCTTTCCAAGGTGAAGGAGCTTCGCGTTTTTCCGCGCGCCACCGTTCTGGCGTTCCGCGACAAACCGGTCACCGGCCCACAGGTAGGCCAGCAATTGGACGCCGCCTACGTCCTCGTCGGCAGTCTGCGCCGCGCGGGCAATCGCCTGCGCATCACTGCGCAACTCGTCGAGACTCGGACCGATCATCCGGTCTGGGCCGAGCGCTACGATCGCGAGCTAAAAGACGTCTTTGACGTGCCGGACGAAATCGCCCGCACTATCAGTCAAGCGCTTCGGATCACGCTTTCTCCACAAGAAGAGAAAGCCATCGCCAGCAAGCCCACCGAGAACACGCAGGCTTACGACTATTTCTTGCGCGGCCGCGGCTACGCGAGGCGCGAAACGCGCTCCGATCTGGAATTTGCCATGCAAATGTTTGATCTGGCCATCGTA
>JBGQGH010000016.1:0-39183 GCA_041497315.1 Terriglobia bacterium
CCACCTGCAACGGCACCGCCATCACGAACGCCGGGCGATTCTCCGGCCCGATGGCCAGGGGATCGCTCTGAAAGCGCAGCGACTGCACGGATGCCGTAAAAGCCTTCTGCAGCGCGTTGCTGACGAAGGGGTCCTGGTCCGCCAGGAAGTCGCCCGCGCCGCTCCCCTTGGCGTTCTTGCCCACCGCCGTCAGGTACAGAATGTTCGGGCTGCTGCGCACGAAGTTTTCAAGCAGCCGCGCCACCTTCGGCGCCCGCGCGGGATCGTTCACATCGTCGATCAGGCCGGTGAGCGCCAGAATTTGCCGCTCGCTGATGAGTTGTTGATAGAGGTTGGTCTCGAAGAGCTGAACTTCTTCGGCGAGGGCGCGCGTGATTTCCGTCTGCTGCACCGGCTCGGTCTCTTCCAGTTTCTGCTGGCTGAGTTTGAGTACGCCCCGGTGGTACAGCCCTATCGGAACCAGGCTGACGAGCAACATCGCGCCCATCACGATCAAAAGGATGGGAGGCCGTCCGAAACGGAATCCTTTGAGGCGCTTTAGAAACACCTTTACTCCGACGGTTTATTGTCGGGGTAGAACTGCCGAGTAACAACTGTTCCGAAGTACAGGTGTGGCGGGATCGAACACAGGAGGGATGCCCGGACGATCAGGCCGGCGCGGGAGAGAGAATCGCTACTCCTGCTTCAACCTCCGCTCCATCAGTTCGCGGATGGCGTCGCGCGGCTCGCGGCCCTCGGAGAGCACCGCGTGCATCATCCGCGTGATGGGCATCTCCACGCAGGCTTTCTGCGCCAACTCCACGGTCGCAGCCGTCGTGCCCACTCCTTCCGCCACCATGCGCATTGCGCCGATAATCTCTGCGAGCTTGCGGCCCTTGCCGAGTTCCACGCCCACCGTCCGATTGCGGCTGAGCGTTCCCGTGCAGGTCAGCACCAGGTCGCCCATGCCCGCCAGGCCGCCCAGCGTCTCGGCGCGTCCGCCCAACGCGACGGCGAGGCGCGTCATCTCCGAAAGCCCGCGCGTGATCAGCGCCGCAATCGTGTTTGAGCCGAAGCCCAGGCCCTCGCAAACCCCGGCGGCAATCGCAATCACGTTTTTTACCGCGCCGCCCAACTCCACGCCCACCACGTCGTCATTCGAATAAAGGCGAAACGTCGGGCCGGAGAATTCTTCCTGCACTGCGGCGGCGAATTCGCGGTCCCGCGAAGCGATCACCACCGCGGTCGGGTCGCCCCGCGCCGCTTCGCGTGCGAAACTCGGCCCGGAAAGAGCCGCCACGGGCGGCGGGAACTTTGGGGAGACAACTTGCTCGATCACTTCCGTGATGCGCGCGTGCGTGGCGGGCTCCAGGCCTTTCGTCCCGCTGACGAATGCCATCCCCGGCTTCAAATCCGGCAGCATGCGTGTGTACATCGCCCGCGCGTGCGCCGAAGGCATCACGCCGAGGACGATCTCCGCGCCGTCGAGCGCCTCACCGAGGTCTCCCGTGACTTCGGTCTCTTTCGGCACCTCGAAGCCGGGCAGAAAAATGTCGTTCGTGCGCTGCGCGCGCAGCGATTCGCGGATTTCCGGCTCCAGCACCCACAGCGCAATATGGTGCGGCGCGCGGCTGCGCGAGAGCACGAGCGAAAGCGCCGTGCCCCAGCTTCCTCCGCCAATGATGGCAATTTTTTTCATGCGATTTGCGCGCTGCTACTTGTGACGCAACTCGAATTTCGGCTCGGTGCCCGATAGCAGACGCTCGATGTTGGCCCGATGCTTGGCGATGATCAGAATCGCGGCGAGCGAAGTCCCCAGCGAAAGTACGCGCGACGGCGCATGCCCCGGCGCGTAAAGCAGATACACCAGTAGGGGCAGAGAAGCCGCCGCGGCCATCGACGCCAACGAGACGTAGCGCCAGAACACCACAACGATCGTCCAGATCGCCATCGCTCCCGCCACCGCGGGCCAGCAAATTGGAAGGAAAACGCCCGCGCCAGTGGCCACGCCGCGCCCGCCGCGAAATCGCAGCCACAGCGGGAACATGTGTCCCATCATGGCCGCGATCGCCGCGACCACCATCCAATTGAGTTCGTGATCCGTGTAACGCGCCGCAATCCACACGGCTGCGAAACCCTTCACCGCATCGAGCAGCAAAGTCGCCACGCCCGCTGGGGCTCCCACTTCGCGCGTCACATTCGCCGCACCGATGTTGCCGCTTCCAGCTTTGCGGATGTCGCGGCCCTGGCCCAGCTTCACAATCAGGTAGCCGAACGGAATCGCGCCGAGAAAGTACGCGGCCAGTGGAATCCACGCGTGGGCGTTCAGGACTGCTGAAGTCACGCGGCGCCTCCCGCGAAAACGAAAGTAGCAAGCCGTGTGTACACCGCGCCGCCGCGCTCCAGCCGGCTTTCGAAGAAGTGCATCTCCGTCGTCTCCATCGAACCAAATTCCAGCGGGCCCGCGTTTTCCAGCGCCGCGCGCAGCCTCGGCAATCCTTCTTCGGATTTGAACCGCGCCAGGGTCAGGTGCGGACGAAATTCCCGCGACTCGCGCGGAATTGCCAACCGTTCGAATCGCCTCTCGACCTCGGCCGCAAGCTCGGCCAGATTCGGCGTGGCCTCGAGGCCGGCCCAGAATACACGCGGATGGCGGTCGTTGGGGAAGAAACCCGCTCCGCGAAAGGCGATTCGAACCGCGCTGGCGGCGCGCACGCCCGCGAGTTCGCTCTTGATTTGGTCGACCTTCCCGGGCGGCGTTTCGCCGATGAATTTAAGCGTGACGTGTATGCCCTCCGGCCGCACCCAGCGCGCCCCGCGGCATTCCGGCGCGAGTTTGCGCTGCAATGCCGCGATTGCGCCGCGCACATCCGCCGGAATCTCGAGCGCCACGAAGACGCGCAAGTCTTTGCCTTCCGATCAGCCTCGCGAATTGTTCTTCGAGTGTGATCTCGCCGAGGTCTTCGATTGGGAAGAATACAGGAAGTAGCGCCGTACCATGTCCAGCGCCATCTGCGAAGCGTTAAAACGGATGCGCTCGCGGTCCCCGGGGAGATGCAGCGCGCGCTCCGTAAAACCGTTTTCGTCGGCCAGCGCGATGTGCACCGTGCCCACCGGCTTTTCCGGCGAACCGCCGCCCGGTCCGGCAATTCCCGTCACGCCGAGGCCAAGCGTGCTGCCCGCTCGCCGGCGAATTCCCTCGGCCAACGCGCGCGCGACCTCCGCGCTCACCGCGCCCTTCGATTCGATGATTTCGCCGGGCACATCCACCCAGGCCGTCTTGAGCTGATTGCTGTAGCTAACCACGCCGCCCAAGAAATAAGTCGAGCTGCCGGGAATGCTCGTCAATCGCTGCGCCAGCAATCCGCCGGTGCAACTTTCCGCCACGGCGATGGTGGCATTGTTCAGCGTCAGTTCGCGCGCCACCACCTCTTCCATGGATTCACCATTGGCCGAAAAAATGTGATCGCCCAGGGCGAGCGTGATGCGTTCGACCATTTCGTCGAGCATGCGCTCGGCCGCGCGTGCCTCGGCGGACCACACGCGCAAGTGAATTTCAATTTGTCCCGGCGCGGCGAGGATGGTCGTCTCCGAGTTCGGATAGAGTTTATAAATCGGTGCGATCCGCTGGTCCATGTCCGATTCCGGCATCCCCGTGACGTGGAGTTCGCGCCGGTAGAGCCGCTCGCCGCTGGCCACGTGAGCGAGGCGCGGCGCCACTTGTTCCTTCATCATGGGCTTGAGTTCATGCGGCGGGCCCGGCAGCAGGATCACGATGTGACCGTCGGTCTCGAGCCACAATCCCGGCGCCGTGCCGCGCGCGTTATCGAGAACGATGGCTCCCTCGGGTACCATGGCCTGCCGCGCGTTCACTTCGGACATGGTGCGACCGAAGCGCCGGAAGATCCCTTCGATCTTGTGCAGCACGGCGTCGTCGCGCACGAGTTTGCGGCCCAGCAGTTCGGCAAGCGTCTCGCGCGTCAGGTCGTCTTCCGTGGGCCCCAAGCAGCCGATGGAGACCACGACCTCGGCGCGGCCCAGCGCTTCGCGGAATGCGTCGCGGATTTGTCCGGCCTGATCGCCGATGACGAGCTTGCGCACCACTTCGATCCCCAAGCGGTTCAATTCTTCAGTGAGGAAAAGGGAATTGGTGTCCAGCCGCGTGGGGGTCAGCAGCTCGGAACCGATGGCGATGATTTCAGCTTTCATCTGAGAAAAATGTGCGCTACAGCGGCAGCGGCAAGCCTTCCACATCCCAATCGATGCTGAAGAGGGCGTTTGTCGTGGCCAGAATCGCGCGGCGCGTGGGCAGGAGAGCCAGGCCGATCAAACCGCTGCCGCTCAAGACGAGTTCGGCCTTCGCGTCCGGCGTGATGCGCACGATGCCGCGCCGCCCGCCGTACGAAGCGGCCACATAGAGATTCCCGCTGCGATCGAACGCCAGTCCCTGCGGGCGACCCAGCCCGCGGAAAAAGCTCGACGGTTTGCCGTGCTGGTCAAAGCGATAGACGTGGTCGAAGCTCGAAGTGGTCGGCCCAGTGACGTAAAGATCGCCCGCGGGACTGAAGGCGAGGTGGTACGCGGCAATCGAAGGCTCGAGCGTGGCAAAAACAAAAATCTCCTTGCTCGGGCTGATTTTGAAAATCGTGCCGCTGCGGTCGCCGACGTAGAGATTGCCTTCGCGGTCGAAGGCAAGGCCCGTGGCGATGCCCATGCCCTCGACCCAGAGTTGCGCGCGGCCGTCGGCGCCGACGCGATAGACGGTGCCGTCGTGGCGGCAGGAAACGTGCAGCGTGCCGCTGCGGTCCAGCGCAAGGCCCGAAGGGTTCATCAACTCGGTGACGAACGGCCGCACGGTGTAGTTCGCGGTGATGCGGTAGAGCGACACCGGCACCCGCTGCCCCCGCAGCCCGCTGAACGTCACGTAGATGTTGCCCTCGCTGTCCACCGCGGGATTCGCGACCGGATGCAGGTTGTCCGCGATCTGCACGCCGATCGACACGGGACACGGCTGGCTCTCCGCGCGCGAAGTGGCCACGGAAACCGTGCCGCCCGCGGCGCCTTCGGGCACGCGCGCAATCACCGTATTTTCCGCGGCGAGTAGAACGCTGCCCTCGACGTCGCCAAAACGCACGGCGGGCCGCCGGCTGCTCCGCGAATCGAAGCCGCTGCCGTGGATGGCGATGTCGCCGCCCGGGATGGCGGCGGCCGGTGTGACGCGATCAATGCGGGGTAGTCCGTTGGTTCCCAATCGAGGTCCCTGTCGTGCTCCGGCCGATGTTGCCCAGAATATCTGGATCGCGCTACTTCAAAAGCGGACAGGCTGTAAAACTGTCCGATTCTTAGAGGCCGAACGCTCTCGCGATCCAGAGTCCCATGGCGGCGTAGATGGCGGCAATCCAGTCGTCGGCCATGATGCCCCAGCCGCCGGGCAGTCCTTCCGCATGGCGAGCGGGAAAAGGCTTCCAAATGTCGAATACGCGGAAAAGTATAAAGCCCGCGAGCAAATATTTCCAGTTGAGCAGCTTCTCAGAAAAGAGCCAGCCAAATCCGACGAAATCCGTGCCTTTCACGCCGCGCACCATATCGAGGTGAGCACCGAGACCGACGGCTAACGTGATCATCATTCCCGAGACCTCATCGATTACGACTTGCTGGGGGTCGGACTTATTCAGGTGTTTGGCCGAATGATCAGCGGCCCAGACCCCCGCAAGTGAAATCATGAGCAGGGTGAGGATTTCCAAAGAGAAAACCACACCGAAATCACGGGGAATGATGAATGGAAACCGGCGCCACACGGGCGTCAAGATTGTCGCAAGGGGATCGTAAAAGGGCGCGAAGAAGGCCAGGGTTAACGCGATTCCGCCGATCGAACCCCACGTGCCGGGCGCAGGTTTCAGGTAACCGAGACCGCCGGCCGTGGCGATGAAGAGAGCCAAGCGAGGGTTACCTGCCGTGGCAGGCTTGACCGCCGGGGCCGGATCAGTGTCTGGGCTCATCTTCCTCGGCTGAAGGCTCGTTAAACGCGGGCTCGGAAATCTTGTACTTGTCGCTGGCCCAATTGCCGAGGTCAAGCAACCGGCAGCGTTCGCTGCAAAACGGAAACTCGGCGTCGCGCTCCGAATCCGTCGGCTTCTTGCAGATGGGGCAGTTAGCCGTCATGGTCAGGCACCTGTAGCGGCCCGCTTTAGCGGGCCATCCTCGCATGTGGCGGGCTGAAGCCTGCCTGCGCAGGCAGGCCCGCCGCTACAACGGTCGGTCTTCGTGGCACAGGCATATTGCCTGTGCGCATTTCACCCTAACACCCGCAACGCCGCTCCGGTGGCAATCCGCGCAACGGGCTGATGCGCCGCGGCCGCCGCGACCTGTGCCATCAGTGGACGGCCTTGCTCCAGGAGTTCGACGACGCGTCCGACCAGATCGTAGTCGTGCTTCTCGGTAATCTCAACCGTGGCCACGTCGCCTGCCTGCGGCGCGTAGCTCTCATCGCCAGTAGCGATTTCGGTGATGAACACCTTGCCGTCAATGTCGGGCGCCATGCCTTCTAGGCGCGCTTCCCAAACCATTTCGCTTTCTTTTGACGGGCCTTCGAGAAGCGCGGTGAATTTGCGCCCCTTGCGGCTCTTCAGTTTTCGCGCGGAGATCTGTTTCTGGATGGCCATCAACTGCTCGCGCCTCTCGGCGGCGATTTGCGGATCCACTTTGGCTTCGAACGCGAAACTTTTCGCCGTATCCACATCCGAGTAGCAGAACACGCCCATCCAATCGAATTCCGCGGCGCGAACAAGATCGCAAAGCTCGTGAAAACCAGCCTCGGTCTCGCCGGGAAAGCCGACGATGAACGACGTCCGCAGCGCGACGCCGGGAATCGTCGCTCGGATGCGTTCGAGCAATTTCAGGAAAGCGTCACCGCTCGATCCGCGCAGCATTTTCGCCAAAACATCGCGGCTGGCGTGCTGCAGCGGCATGTCCATGTATTTTGCGAGCTTGGGATGCCGCGCAATTGTTTCGAGCAGCCGCGGCGTGACGCGATTCGGGTAGCAGTACAGAAAACGCACCCAGAAAAGCTCGTCAATTCCGGCGAGCCGTTCGAGTAGCACGGGTAGGCCGTCGCGCAGGCCGAGGTCTTCGCCGTACGAAGTGGTGTCCTGCCCGATCAAAGTGATTTCGCGGACGCCCGCGCGCGCAAAGTTCGTGGCCTCTGCCACGACGGACTCGAACCGGCGGCTCCGAAATTTCCCGCGCAGTTGCGGGATGATGCAGAAGGAGCAGGGATGGTCGCAACCCTCGGCGATCTTGATGTAGGCCGCGTGGCGCGGCGTGGAGAGGATTCGCGGCGTCAAATCGTGGTAGAGGTAGGTCAACTCTGCGGCATCGCCGTTTGCGCCCGCTAGTTCGCCGCGCACCGCATTCAAAATGTTTTCGACCTCGCCCGTCCCGACGACCGCGTCCACTTCCGGAATCTGCTCGCGAATTTCCTTGCGGTATCGCTCCACCAGGCAGCCAGCCACAATCAGTTTTCGCGCCACGCCCGACTTCTTGTATTCGGCCATTTCGAGGATGGTCTGGATGGACTCCTGCTGCGCCGGCTCGATGAAGCTGCACGTATTGACGACCAGGACTTCGGCGTCTTCGGCGTGTGGCACGAGTTCGTAGCCATTGCGCGCGAGAATGCCCATCATCACCTCGCTGTCCACGAGGTTTTTCGGGCATCCTAGGCTGATGAATCCGACTTTGGGCATAGAAATCGTGACTCGTGACTTGTGGTGCGTGAGTCGTGCGGAGCTCTCCTTGATTATAGCTGGCGGAGGGGGTTAATGGGAAACGCGCAGACACCCACGGATGCGAGCCAGAAGATCGCCGAACGTGCGCGAATTTGCCTGGCGCGCGCACGGCTCAACCTGGAGAAAATTGCAAAATCTCCTTGACATAATGGGTATTGTATATTACAGAGAGGTACATATAAAGAGTAATGCAGTCCCGCGAGACTGCCAACCACTTCGGAGGTGTCTCATGTCCCCGCAGCGCACCTTGTTTCTCCGTTGGCTAACCTTGGCGTTCGTAACAGCGGTTTTCCTGTCACCGTTCACCCCCCTGCAAGCGCGGTCGCCCGGCGAGCAGAAAGGCGCCCAATCAAAGCCCAGCCCACGAGCCCAGCTTCTACCGCTCGACCCGCTGACCGCGGAGGAGCGCAAGCTGGCCGAACAACTGGCAAGGGAAGATGGGCGCGTCCGCGAATTGCTCGGCGCGGGCCGCTCCCGCCTGATATCCGTTGAGCTTCTCTTTTTGAAACCCGAACACGAGGAGACGGCAGCCCCTACGAAGCCAGTGCCCATTGACCGACACGCGGAAGTGCTCTTTCGCCGGTTAGAAGATGAAAGCGGCGTCCGAGCCGTGGTCAACCTGACGAAGAGATCCGTCGCTGCCGCGGCTCGCATCACGAGCGCGGAGGTGCCGCTGACTCCGGAGGATATTGCCGAGGCGGCCAAATTCGCACTTGAGGACGCGCAGCTCAAGAAGGAGCTGGGGGAGGATGTCGCCGGCTACTCCGCCGCGGCAACTTCTCCCGGCACACGGAATGAACGATTTGCGATCACCGGGCTGCGGCTCTTCAGCAGCGCCGAGGACGATCCTTGCACCAAGCACCGCTGCGTCCGGTTGATGTTCAGGCGCGGACAGGATTATCTGGGCCAGCCAGTGGTGTGGGTTGACCTGACTGAACGCCACGTGTACGTAGAAAGGAGGGAACAATGAACCGCAGACAGTTTTTGCTTTCACTCGGGCTATTCTTCGCGCTTTTTTCACTGTCCACTGCAGCGTGGTGTCAGGCGGCACCTCCCTGGATGCCCTGCTCCGGAGTGAACCTCATTGACCAGCAATTCCCCGTGAGCGGCCCGGAAGAGACTCATTGGCGCCTTTGCATGGAAGCGGCTCCGAAAAACGGATTGATGATCCACTGGGCGTTTTTCCGGAAGTCGCCACACGCACCCTGGATACGGATTTTCTGGGATGCACGGGTCTCCGATATCTTCGTGCCCTATCACTCGGGTTCGCCGCGTTACTACGACATGTCGAGCTTCACCTTTCAAATGACGCCGATTGGGGCCGCCGACTGCCCGGCTTCAGTGGGTGGGACGCCGCTCGGCGGGAAAGTCTGCAAAGAGGTTCGCGACCGGGGCCTAGCCTGGAAAGATGACGCGCGAGTGCGTCGGGGGCAGGAACTCGTTCTGTGGGGTGCGCTTGACGCGGCCAACTACAACTACGTCATTGAGTGGACGTTTCGTGATGATGGCGTGGTCATGGGCCGCGTGGGCGCCACAGCGGTCAATCTTCCTGGCGTGCCGTATGAGGCGCACATGCACAACCCCATCTGGCGACTCGACATTGATTTCAATGGGGCTTCGTCAGATTCCGTAGAATTCGGAACGCACACTGAAACCGGTGCAACCGCGAACGACACCGACCCTTTGATCACGCAGGAGGGCAGCCGCGAATGGAATCCGCATGCGTTCAACTCCCTCGATGTGTCGGACGCCAATCTGGTCAACAGTCATGGCCATAGGAGCCACCTTCAACTAATCCCGTTGCCGACCGGCGGGCTCTCGCGTCACCAGGAGAGCTTTACACAGAAAGACTTTTGGGTGACAGCATACAACGGCTCGGAGATGTGGGCCGCGCAACTCCCGGTTTACACCACTCCGCCACAGAATGTGTCAAACGCCGACATCGTCGTCTGGTACAAGGGCTCCATCCATCACCATCCACGCGACGAGGACGGCGAATACGTCGGCAACTATTGGCGTGGCGAGGCACTGGTCATGTGGACCGGCTTCATGCTCAAGCCGCATGACTTGTTTGACCGAACGCCGCTGTACCCCTGATGCAGCGACTCTCGAGCCTGACTTGCAGCGAGGCATCGAGAGGCGACTCTGAGAACCGGACCCTAGACTTGGAAGTGGGCCGGCACGGTTGAGTGATGCAGTCGTAAGGTCCAGGCAGGTACTGAGGAGTACGAAGACGTGGGTGTTACCCTGCGGGGGTAGGGTTCGGTTGTTGCGAGCCAAGGAGCGACCGAAGGCGGGCGAGGAGACTAACAAACGCGCTCGGGTCCGCGGGGCGCGCACCGAACCGCGCATCCTGATAAAGGCCGGTGAGCTCCGCGACCGGCGCGGCAAGTTCCGGCGCGGCCAGCGAAGCGGCGAATTCGAGCGGAGTCTGCCCGGGAGTCTTCTGCCAGCCGCGGCGCGCGAGCAATCGCAACATCTCTTCGTAATGCAGCGTGGCGAGCTGCGGCGTCCATTTCTCGCTCTTCGTTAAGCGCAAACCCCAGTGCATGGCCAGATATCGCAGCATGGCGCTGCCGCGGAGCGCGAGCGCAATTACAAGCAGCACGGCGATTCCGATTGGCACGAAGTAACCCGCCGAGCTTAGCCGAGCCTGCCAAACGCGCATGGTCTCGATGCTCCTGTGCTGCCAGCGATGGATCGTGATCCGCGCGCGGTCAGACCACTCGCGCGATGCCTTCTGAAAACTCTGCGCCATCGCCGCTTGGTGAATGAAATCAAAGTTGATCACCCAATCGTTCCAGGTCAGCTCCATCCAGTCCCAATACATGGCGATGCGACCGAAGAAAGTTTCCGGGGCGCCGGCGGCTGCCGGCGTGGGATCAAACGTGACCCAGCCAAAATCGGGGAAGTACACCTCGACCCAACTGTGCGCGTCACTCGCTCGGACGATGTAGTCCCCCCCAACGGAATTGAATTCGCCGGGGAGAAAGCCGGTGACGTACCGCGCGGGGATGCCCAGCGTGCGCAGCATCACCGTCATCGCTGTGGCGAAATATTCGCAGTGGCCCTTTTTGCGCGCGAAAAGAAAATGCGCGAGGGGATCTTCGGGCGCGGGATTGGGCTGCACAAGCGTGTAGCCGTACTGCGATTGCAAATAATTCTCGATGGCCATCGCGCGGTCGTATTCCGTCGCCGCTCGCGCGGTGACGGACTGCGCGAGCTGGGCGACGCGCGGATCGAGGTTTGGCAACTGCAGATACAGCTCGCGGTAATCCGCGGGAATTTCCTGCGGCGCTTTGCGCAGAGTCTCCGGCGGGAAATCTCGGGAGGTCGTCAGCCCCTCATAAAGCAGCCGCGTGTAATTGTGGAATGGATTCGCCACCGAGCCGGTCCGATCCACAGAAAGATAGCTGCCGCGCATCGGGCGCCCCGCGCGGTCCACGCCGTGCGAAAAAGAACCGCGCAGCCGCGTACGTGTCCCAGAGACGAAAATCGCATCGGACGCCATCGGCTCGAGCAGCACGGCGTAACTCAGATCACGCGGCATGGGAAACTGATAATTGCGAGCGCGTTCGCGGTAGCTCCGGATTTGGTCGAGCATCATTCGCGGCGGCACTTCGCCCGCGGGATACCAGCCCTGGTTATCCGGCGTGCTCACGATCGGCTCCTGATGCTCGGTGAACCATCTTCGCCCGTCGAATGTGGTGAGAGCGATCCCGCGCCAGTGCACGTCCGCGCCGCGCGTGGGCGTGCCGTGGACGCGCACACGCATCACCACTGCCGCGCTTTTCTTGATTTCGCCGATGCGGCCCAGCTCGACGTCGTCGCCGAAGCCTGAAATCAGTGTGGGCTGCAAATTGAAGCCGCTGAGGTAGCCTGCGGTGAATCGCGGAATCGTGAAAAAAAGTACTCCGCCGAGAACGAGCGCGAGAAAAGCGACGCTCGCGGCCGTGAGACCGAGCGAGCGATTGAGGCGGCGCGCGCCGGGCGTCCCTGCTTCAAGAGGCGACGCGGCGGCGCCATCCGAACCACGTCGGATTTCGAGGCTGATGAACGTCGAGACGCCGAGCAGAAGAAACAAGAAAAAGAAAGCCAGGAACACCGTATCCACGGTCAAAATCGCCGCGGCCAGAATATTGGCGAAGGCCACCAGGGCGAGAAACAAATGATCGCGCTGCGTGCGAGCGCTGAAGAGCCGCACTACGAGCGCGATCATCATCAGGTGCACTGTGGCCAGCAGCGCCCCGTAGAGAGCGGGATTGGGCGCGCCGGCGGCGATCGTATTGGCCATCAGCCAGAGATCGACGGGGAAGAAGATGAACGCGGCCCAGACCAGCCACGTGGCCGCACGCGGAGAGAGTTCCGGCGCCGGTTCTGCGGATCGCTTCGCTGCGCGCCACCAGCGGAAACCTTTGTAGAACACCGCGAGGGGCGCGAGCAGCGCCGAGGCGAGGTCGAGCTTGTTCGTGGAGACGACGGCGAGAACGCTCACGAGAAGCAGGAAATAGAGCGAGACCTCGAAGTAGCGGTCAATCGCGCTCAATCGCAAAATCGCTTGTGGTTTCGCGTCCGCCATGGAGTTCACAACATCTTAGCATCCGCAGTGGAGCCCCCCTTCCGACGTGGACGAATGAAGCAATGCGAGGCCGCTACAGCGTCCGGATGAATTGCCGGGCGGATTCGGCGATTTTTCGTGTGGCGTTGGAGATGGGCAGAGCGGAGATTTCGCTCAAGCGTGGCGTGCGGAATTCGATTCTGTTTGCCCGGCCCGTGGCGGGGACTCGGGGCAGGGAATCCACGCGCAGGAGCGACGGCAGGAGCGTGACTTCGCGAAATGTCACAGAGTGGCCCGCGCGGGGCAAAGCCTCTGCGCCATCTGCGCGGATGCCGAACTGTGCGGCGAGATGCTCGCGAAGTTTTCTCGCTGCGTGCGCGGTTACTTTGAGTGCGGGAAACTGCCACATCCGTGAGAAGAGCGCGTCCTCTTCGCCGGTGTGGCCGTTGGGGTAGCGCACGAGAAGCGTGCGTCCGCGCGGATCGAGCAGCACGGCAGCGGCGAGTTGGACTTTCACAGGAGCGCGTTTCTTCCGCGCGGCAGGAATTTCTTCGGCGATCCCTTCGCGGAACGCCTTGCACCATCGCGCCAGCGGGCACTCTCCACATTTCGGCGCGCGCGGCGTACAGACTGTCGCGCCCAGTTCCATCACGGTCTGATTCCAATCTCCGGGAGAGCGCGTGGCGAGCAGTTCCTGCGCCGTCTGCTGCAATTTGGCCCAGCGCCCGGGGGCCCGCAAATCGCCGCGAATCGCGCCCAGCCGCGCCAGAACGCGCGCGACGTTGCCGTCCAGCACCGCCAGCGGCGTACCGTAGGCGATGCTCAACACCGCGGCGGCCGAGTAGCGTCCGATACCCGGCAGCGCCAGGGCGGCGTCGAGTTCACAAGGAAAGCGCCCGCCGTGCCGCGCGACGATTTCCTTTGCCGCGCGATGCAGATTGCGCGCGCGGCTGTAATAGCCGAGCCCGGCCCAGAGCCGCAAGACTTCGTTCAGCGGCGCTTTGGCGAGGGCGCGTACAGTGGGAAAGCGGCGCACGAACCGCGCGTAGTACGGGATTACGGCGGCGACGCGCGTTTGCTGAAGCATGATTTCGGAAATCCAGACGCGGTAGGGATCACTCGTGCGCCGCCAGGGTAGATCGCGTTTCCGCCGGCCGAACCACGCCAGCAATCGCCGCCGAAACTGCGAGACATCTCGGATGGAGGTTTTCACGACAATTCCGCGCTCGCCGCGGTCGTCAATCTTCGCCATTCTCGCACAATCCGCCTCGCTCGAGTTTGCGTCCGATAGGGAACCCTCCCGGGAAGGTCGCCGGCCGCGCGAGGCGCTCATAAAAGACGCGGTGTTTCGCGAGACACCGCGCCTAGAATCGTCTCAGCCGCGGCGCTGGTGGGGTAGGTGCAGGAAATCGAGATCGTCGCGCTAATCGCTTCTAATTGAGATTCGAACGGCGAAATTCCCGCTAAATCTAAAGACACGCGCGAGTTAAGAGCATTTTCCGACCCCTCGACGTCCCAATCTGGGAAAAAATAGGCCGCGCTAAATCTGATCGAGGAAAACCATATACGAGGACGTCCACAAACTGGTGGGAATCGAGCCGCGCGGACGGCTGGTGAGAATAATCTTGAAGACTTCGGTCTCCTCCGCGAGTGACGCGAGAAAATCGCGCGAATCGCTGGCGGGCCCCGGCTCGATGAGTGCGAGTTGCCGCAGCACGGAATAAATATTTTCTTCGGCCGTCGCCAATTCGATCGAAGTCGCCGCGGCGCGGAAGCCGATGGCGGCGTCAATCTCGTAAAAGTGCCAGGCGAGGCAGGCGCAGAGCGTCACGCCGCGTTCGAATTGTTCCGCGAGTTGTGCGGCAGGCGCACCCGGCGAGGGAAGAAAGGGATCGAGGACGAGCATCACCCGCCGCTCGTCTTCACGCGCGAACTCGCGCACCTTGAGCGCGCCGGTTTTCGCCGAAGCCTTCCAGTCCACGAAGCGCGCGCCGTCGGAACTGGTGTACTCGCGGATTCCGTAAAGATCGTGGCCGCGCCCGCGCACGAAACTTTCCATCTCGCCGCTCACAAGAGGCAAGACTTCGTAAAACTCCTCGGTCGGCGCAACTTTTGGATACACGAGCACCTCGAGGGGCGATTCCACAGTCCTAGTCTTCTGCAGGAAACCGAAGGGAAACTTGGTCTGCAGGCCGAATGCTTCCTGGCGATAGACGCCGCGGCGGGGGAACGCAAGCTCGATGCGCTGCTCGACGGACTGTTGCCGCGGCACGTAGGGAAAATAGACGGGGCGTGCGAAGATCTGCGCCGAGCTTTTTTCTACGGAAGTTTTTTTCGCGCCGCGTTTTTCCTTGCTTACCACGCGCACCGAAAACGACGGCAGTGTCTGCTTGTCATTGCGCAGGCCGACCGTCGCCAGGATGGGCTGCTCGGCGAAAATGTGTTCCGGCAAGGCCAGATTCAACTCCAGGCCGGTCAACACCACGCGCGAAACGACCCCCGACAGCAGAATTCCCGCCAACAGGCAGGAAAGAATCAGGAAGAGGAGATTGTTGCCGGTGTTCAGTGCGGCAAGAGTGACCACCAGCACGCCGCCGAGGTAAATAAGTCCCTCGCGCGTGAAGCAGTACTCCATCGAGTAGGCCAGCGCGCGCAGACGCGTGCGCCGCGCCAGCGCCGGCACGATAGTCACCGCCACCCATCCCGCCAGCGCGAGCGCTGCGAGCGCGCAGACCGCGGCGACAATGAGCTGGCCGCTCTCCGCCGCCGCGCCGGAATAAATCGCCAGCAGCAAAGCCACGCCGAGCGCCAGCATGGCCAGCGCGAAATTTTTCCAGCCGGGGCGGTCCAGGCTGCGCCACCATTCCGCGAACCAGGAACCTGCCGCTACGGAATTCATCAGAGTGGGACGCGAGTGGATTCGACGATTTCTCGCAGGAGAGTTTCGGCCTGTTCGGATTTTTTCTGCGTGGAGACGTAGCGCGTGTTCACCACCACGCGGTGCGCGAAAACGGGCACGATGAGCTGCTTGAAGTCGTCGGGGATGCAGAAGTCGCGGCCTTCGATGAACGCGCGCGCTTGCGCGGCGCGGTGAAGCATCACGGAGCCACGCGGGCTCACGCCCAGGCTCAATTGATCGGTCTGCCGCGTGCGCTCGACGATTTCGAGCGCGTAGTCGAGCAGGCTCTCTTCCGTGCGCACCCGTTCGACGGCGTCCTGCATGGCCAGGATGTCTTCGGCTTCGAGCACCGGCGCGAGGTTTTGGATCCCCGTGCCGCCGCCGGCATGATTGCGCAGAATATCTTTTTCGCTCTCGCGCGAAGGGTAGCCCATGCGGATGCGCAACAGGAAGCGGTCGAGCTGCGATTCCGGCAGGGGATAAGTGCCGTGGTGCTCGATGGGATTCTGCGTCGCGAGCACGAAAAACGGCCGCGGCAGGGGGATGGTGCGGTTCTCGAGCGTCACCTGAGCCTCGTTCATGGCTTCGAGCAGCGCCGACTGCGTTTTCGGCGTGGTGCGGTTGATTTCGTCGGCCAGCACCACGTTGGCGAAAATCGGACCGGGCTTGAAGCTGAACTCCTGCGTGACCTGATTGAAGACGCTGATGCCGATCACGTCCGAAGGCAGCAGGTCGGAAGTGAATTGGATGCGCTGGAACGTGCAGTGGAACGACCGCGCCAGCGCCTGCGCGAGAGTTGTCTTCCCGACGCCGGGCACGTCTTCGATCAGCAAATGCCCGCGCGCGAGGAGCGCGATGATGGCCAGCCGAATCGCGTCGTCCTTGCCCTTAATGACGCTCGCAACATTGCGCTGGAGCTGCGAAATCTGGCTGGCGGTGGCGGTGGTCATCGGTTGAAAAAGCCCACGTCTTCTGTTAGAAACGATTCGCTGCGTTTTTCAGTTCGTGGGCGATTAGCTCAGTGGTTAGAGCGCTCCCCTCACACGGGAGAGGTCCAAGGTTCAAGTCCTTGATCGCCCACCATTTTTGTTTCCGGCCAGAACCGCCATTTTAGCGGAATTCGCCGATGTCAACCATTTTGCGCTATCTCGAGTTTCTATCCCTGGGAACGTGGGTCGGCGGGATACTCTTTCTCAGCTTTGTGGTCGCGCCGGGTGCGTTCCTGACGCTCTCCAATCGGGATCAAGCCGGGGCATTGGTCGGAATGGCGCTTGTGCGCCTGCACTGGATCGGCATTATTGGTGGGTTGATCTATCTGATGGCGCGGGTCGCGGGAGCGAGATCACTTGAGGCGCTAGGCAAGCCCGCCGCGCTACTCGTGGTCCTGATGATCGCACTGACGCTGGTCTCGCAATTGGGCGTGAGCGCGAAGATGACGAGCTTGCGCGCGGAAATGGGTTCGGTCCAACAGACGCCGGCCACCAACCCGCTCCGCGTCGAATTTGACCGGCTGCACCAGTGGTCGGTGCGGATCGAGGTTGTGGTGTTGCTCGCCGGACTCGCCGCATTGTTCCTCACTGTCAGCCACAGTTTGGCCTGAGTTTCTCTCGCGGCTATCTACGTTTCTTGCGCCCCGCAAGTTTTCTCTTCGGCGTTGCCTTGGTGATTTTCCGCCCGGCTTTGTCCGCGAGTTGCGCGGCACGCCACATGTACCAGCTCGCGACGGTGCGGTAGGGCCGCCAGCGCTCGCCGAATTCCGCCATCTCGCGCGGCTTGGGAATATTTTTCAGGCCGTAGGTGTACGCAAACCCTTTTTGCACGCCGTAATCGTGGATAGGGAGAACATCCGGGCGTCCCAGCCGGAAGATGAGAAACATCTCCACAGTCCACGCGCCGATGCCGCGCACGGAGACGAGCCGCTCGACCAGCTCCTCGTCCGACATTTTGTGTGCTTCTGTGAGGGTGGGCACCACGCCCTCGACGGTTTTCTTGGCGAGATCCTTCATGGCCAAAGCCTTTGCGCCGGACAGGCCCGCCTTGCGTAAAGCCTGTTTGCGCGTGCGCAGAATTTCTTCCGGCGTGGGGCATCGTCCGTTCGCGCCGAGGGCCTTGATGCGGCCGAAAATGGTCGCGGCGGCTTTTCCGGAGATGCTCTGGTACGCAATCGCTTCGAGGAGCGCCTCGTAGGGCGACTGGGCTTCTTCGATCTCGAGTTTGAATTCGATGCTGCGCGCGATCACGCGCGCGAGGCGCTTGTCGATCTTCGAAAGGTGCGCGATGGCTTGGCGGTGATCGAACGGCTGGGGAATCGTGTCAGGCATGAGGGTACCTGGCCGGTTCATTTCCGGCGTAGGGCGCGGCCGGCCAGCGCGCCGGTGTACTTGCCGTCTTCCACAGCCAGCGCTCCGTTGACGATAACGTACTTCATCCCCGTCGCCAGTTGCTCCGGATGTTCGTACGTGGACTGGTCGGCAATCGTTACAGGGTCGAAAGCGATGACGTCCGCGAAGTAGCCGCGCCGGACCTCGCCGCGCTCGGGGATGCGGATCACCCGGGCCGGAAAACTTGAGCTGCCACGGATGGCGGCGGGCAGCGGGATTACTTTTTTCTGCAGGACGTACAGGCGCAGCTTCCGCGGAAATGTGCCGTAGAGCCGGGGGTGGCCCTCAGAGCCGTCCGAGCCGGTCATCACCCAGTCCTGCTTCATGAAGCGCACGATGTCGTCTTCATTCATGTTGAAAGAAGCGACCGAGAGGCCGCCGAGCTTCCTCTCGCGCATGATTTCGAGCGCGGCTTCGACCGGCGGCAGATTTTTTTCTTTGGCCACGGCCGCCAGCGTTTTGCCCAGAAGTTCCGGCGCTTCCGAAGAAGTGAAGAGCAGGGAATCGGCGCCGCCGCGGCGCTTCAGGTTCTCTTGCATCTCCGCCAACAATTTTGGCCGGAGGTTCGAATCGGCAAGTCGCGCGAGGACTTCTTCGCGCCCGCCAGCCTGCGCCCAGGGAGGGAGTAGGCTTGCGGTTAGCGCCGAGCCGGACGCGCTGTAGGGATACTGATCCGCGGTAACGTCAATGCCTTCGGCGCGGGCTTTCTCGACCATGGCGATGGCGCCGGCGCTCTTGCCCCAGACCTCGGGGCCCAGCGCCTTGATGTGCGAGATGTGCACCGGGATTTTCGCCTCGCGGCCGATGCGGATCGTTTCGGCGATCGAGCCCAGCAGCCCGATGTTGTAGGAATTCTCGTCGCGCATGTGCGTGTCGTAGTAACCGCCGAACTCCGCGGCGGCCTTGGCCAACTCGATGACCTCTTCCGTCGTCGCGAAGCTCCCGGGCACGTAGAACAATCCGGAAGAAAGGCCGAAGGCACCTTCCTCCATCGCGCCGCGCACCAGTGCTTTCATACGCTCAAGCTGTTCCGGCGTGGGCTGAATGTCGCCGCGGCCCAGCACTTCCGTCCGCACCGCGCCGTGGCCCACCAATAGCGCCGCGTTCGTACCGATGCCCTGCGCACCCCAGAGGTCGAGAGTTTTGCCGGGGTGGGGCGAGCCTGCGCCATCGTTGCCCACGACCACGGTGGTCACGCCCTGCATCAGGTAGTTGAGGTTGCCATTGCGTTTGGGATCGGAGAGATCGCCGCCGGAATGTGTGTGCGGGTCGATGAAACCAGGCGCAACGATGAGCCCGCGGACGTCAATCGTACGCGCAGCTTTGAGCTTTGTTTTTGCGGCATCGCCCACGAAAACGATGCGATCGCCGAGGATGCCGACGTCTTCCACGCGCGGCCCCGCGCCGGTGCCGTCGATCACCTGGCCGCCTTTCAGCAGCAGGTCAACGGTTTGATCGGGCGGCTGACCCGCACCGCCGGCCGATTGCGGATTGGCAAGGCTGCCCGCATGAGTGAGAAGCACGGCCAGGGTAACGAGCAGCAGGAGCGGGATGAGTTTGCGCATACGGTTTTTCCCCGAATCGTTCGTAGCGGCCATTTGAAAATGCGGCTCGGGAATTATACACGTCCGGCCACCAGCGGCGGGAAGCGCCAGCGGAATCCGGCGGCGCGGTTCGACATCGAATGCTGTGCTAGTATTCGCGCGACATGCAGACCGGGATCATCGGACTTCCGCAATCGGGCAAGACCACGCTGTTCAAGATTTTGACGCGCGCACACCTGGACGCCGCTGCGGCACGCGCGGCCACGCACATCGGCGTCGCCAAAGTGCCGGACCCGCGTCTGGACAAGCTGGCTGCGCTTTTCAAACCGAAGAAGGTCACTTACGCGGCGGTGGAGTACGTGGACGTGGGCGGCATCGTGAAAGACCGCGCGAAAGACGCCGCGGTTCTCGCACCGCTGCGCGAAGTGGACGCGCTGGCGCATGTCGTTCGTGTGTTCGACGACCCGAGCGTGCCGCTGGCGTCGGGGAGATTGGATCCGCTTGGCGACGTACAGCACCTCGATCTGGAGCTGATGCTCGCGGACCTCGACCAGATGGAGCGGCGGATCGACCGCGTGCAAAAGGATTTGAAAAAGAAGAAAGACCCGCTGCAGGAGCACGAGCTCGCTCTGCTGCAGCGCTGCAAAGCCGCCATCGAAAATGAACAGCCTTTGCGCGAGCTGGAATTCTCCGCGGACGAGCGCAAGATGCTCACCGGCTTCATGTTCCTCTCCCAGCGGCCAATGCTCTACGTCCTGAACCTGGGCGATGACGAGGTCGGCGAAATCTCGACCGCTGTCGAGCGCCACCAGCTAGGCGCGCTCGCAGCACGCAAGAACACGAAGGTCGTGCCGATTTGCGGGCGCATCGAGGCCGAGCTGGCCGAACTCGAAGGAGCGGAAGCCGCGGAGCTGCTGTCCTCTTACGGGCTGAAAGAGTCCGGGCTCGACCGGTTGATCCGTGTGAGCTATGAACTGCTGGGCCTGATTTCATTTTTCACGGCGGGCGATCCGGAAGTGCGCGCGTGGACGATTCGCCGCGGCGCCACAGCGGTGATGGCGGCAAGCGAAATTCATTCCGACATCGCGCGCGGATTCATCAAAGCCGAAGTCGTGCACTGGGACGATCTTCTGGAGGCAGGCGGCTGGGCCGGCGCGCGCGAACGCGCCAAGATGCGCCTGGAAGGGAAGGAGTACGTGGTGGCGGATGGCGACGTGATTTTGTTCCGCCACAGCGGGTGAAGCCGAGCGATGCAAGCCTACGCCGAATCCCGGATGCTGCTGGCCCTGACTCTGGGGCTGACAGCGGCCACAGCCAACGTCCTCGGCGGTTACTTCATCGTGCGACGCGACTGGTCCCGCCAGTATCTGAAGTATTTTCTCGCGTTGGGCGCGGGGTTCATGCTGGCCGCGGCTTTTCTCGAAGTAATCCCCGAATCCATCCGCCTGGCGGGCGATGGCGCGATGGTGCTCGTGCTCATCGGGTATTTCGTGGTGCATCTCTTCGAACACACGCTGGCGCCGCACTTCCACTTCGGTGAGGAAACTCACGTACACGAGATGACTCCGCAGCACGCGGGCATCACGGCGCTGCTGGGCCTGGTGATCCACACGTTTTTCGATGGCGTGGCCATCGCTTCTGGCTTTCTGGTTTCGAACTGGCTGGGCGGCGTGATTTTTCTGGCGATCTTTCTCCACAAACTGCCCGAGGGTTTCACGGTGTCTTCGCTGATGCTGGCCAGCGGCCAGAGTCGCCGAGTGGCTCTGCTGGCTTCGGTGCTGCTCGGGGCCGCGACACTTGCCGGGGTGCTCCTGATGGCTCTGCTGCGCGGCCAGGTGAGCTACATGTTGCCGATCTCGGGGGGTGTGACGCTCTACGTGGCAGCATCGGACTTGATCCCGGAGGTCAATCGCGAGCCGGGGATTCGCATGGCATTGCTGGTCTTCCTGGGCCTGGTGCTCATGCTTGTCCTAAAGCACTTCTTCCATTTCTGAGGCCATCTCTGAGGCCAGTTCTGAGGCCCATTCAGACGGACGAGCAATCCACGGTAGGTTCGCCTGTCTTTCGGCCTCGGCGTTTCGGGATGAGGTGTGACAAACTCCGGCAATCCGTTGAAAGCGCAACTTTTTATTCGATTTCGGGTTCGATAGACTGTGGGTGCCATGGCGAGGTCGGACGTCCAACTCATGCTGGACGTAAAGGCGGGGGACGCCACGTCCTTCGAGCTTCTACTCCACAAGTATCGGGCGCCGGTCATCAACTTTCTGTACCGCATGGTGCGCGACCGCGCTGCGGCGGAAGATCTGGCGCAGGAAGTGTTCCTCCGGGTTTATCGCGCGCGCAAGGAGTACGCGCCCAGCGCCAAATTCACCACGTGGATGTTCCGGATCGCCACGAACCTGGCGCTGAACGCGGTGCGCGACACGCGCTACCGCCAGGCGGAGTTTTCGATTGACCATCCGGCGGACGGCGAGGAATCCGTGGCGCCTTCGGTCAGCCTGCCCGATAGACGGCCTGGGATTGAGCACGAGTTGATGCAGCGCGACCGCGCCGCGTTTATCCGCCGCGCGATTGACACGCTGCCGGAAAAGCAGCGCGCCGCGGTGCTGCTGCACAAGTATCAGGAACTGGACTACGACGAGATCGCAAAGATCCTGCAATGCTCGGAAAGCGCACTGAAGTCGACGCTCTTTCGAGCCTACGAAACGCTGCGGGTGCAACTGGCGCCGCTGCTGGCGCAATCGCAGCAGGGGATTCAGGACTGAGGGAATCTTGAGGCAAGGAACTCGGGAAAGAAGGGCATCATGAACTGCAATCGTTGGGAAAGCCGGTTGATCACTTACATGGACGGCAAGGCTAGCGGTGCCGAGCGCCGCGAGGTGGAGGCTCACATCGCCGCGTGTGCCGCGTGCCGCACGCGCGTGAAGGAATTTGGCGCGCTGTGGGGCATGCTGGACGAGATGCCCGCGGTTCAGCCTTCACAGGCCTTTGACGCGCAGTTGCGCGCGCGCATCGCTGTGGAACCGGCGCCGAAGAGCTTTTGGGCCTGGATTCTGCCGCCACCGCGGCTGGCCTTTTCGGTGTCGCTGTTGCTCTTGTTCTCGGTGTGGCTCTCCTCGCTGCCGCCAGCGCCCGGGCCGGGCCCAGCCGCTCCGACCGAGGCGGAATTCAAGATGATCAACGATCTGCCGGTGCTCGAGAATTACGACGTGTTGGCCAATTTCGAAGTGCTCTCGGAGTTGCCACCGAAGCCGGCGCCGGTGGATCGCTGAGTGACTGAATGAGTGGCGTGATGCGATTCCGGTTCACACAATTCGCCAGACTGATGGGAATTCTCCTCCTGGCGGGATTGGTGTGCCAGTCAGTTCTGGCGCAGCGCGGCAAGCAAGGGAAGAAGCGCGAGGCGGCTGGGCAGAAGCAGAACATGAATCCGAGCCCCGGCAAAGCGCCTAACGCGGGGAATGCCGTCGCTCAACCGGGGAAGAACGCGCAGGCCAATGAAGGACGCAACCTGATGGGGCTGCCGCCGAAGTGGGTAGATCGGCTGCAATCGATGTCCCCACAAGAGCAGGAGCGCTTCATGCGCAACAACGAGCGCTTCAAGAACCTGCTGCCGGAGCGGCAGGAACAGATTCGCCGCCGGCTTCAGAATTGGAACCGCATGACTCCGGAGCAGCAGGCGGAATTCCGCAGGCGCGAACAGATCCTGGAACAGATGACCCCTGAGCAGCGACGCTCCGTGAATCAGGACTTGCTGCCCCGTTGGAAACAACTGCCGCCGGAGCGCAAGCAGGCGATCCAGCGCCACTTGGGCGCGCTACGCAACCTCACCGAAGCCGAGCGCGAGGCCAAGCTGAACGACCCGAACTTCGTCCGCGGGCTGAGCCCCGAAGAGCAGCAAATGCTGCGGGACCTGAGCAAACTGCGTCTGGGGACCGCGGAACCGCCCACAGAACCGCCTTCGGACTAGTTCGCTTTTCCTTCTCTTAATCGTTAGAGAACATTTTCGAAGTGGTGCGCCGGAAACGCGCGGCTACTCATCGGCATCCCACCGGCGCCCACCACCATTCCTAGTGGTTCGGCCAAAACCGGCGCACAGAGCCGAGATATCCACAAAAATCTTCTCAGAAGTGTCGGATTTCGCTTGACAAGTTCTGCGTCCTGCCTACAATCGGGGCGCGATGTGGGAGAAAGTGGTAGAAAGTGTAAGGCAGTGGTGAAACAGGGGACAAAACACACCGCGCAAGGCTTGGCCGAGAATGCTCCGGGGAAACTATCCAGCAAAGGTAGACGAGAAGGGCAGGCTCAAGATCCCCGCCGCCTTCCTGCAATCCCTGCGCGATTTTGGGGTGGATTTCTACGTCACCAGCGAGAACGGGGACTACGTCCGCATCTACCCGATGAAGGTCTGGCAGGAAATCGAGGAGAAGCTGGCACGGCTTTCTTCTCACAACCGGACCAAGCAGAAATTCCTCACCCGGGCCAATTATTTCGGACAGGTGGTGGAATTGGACGGACAGGGCAGAGTGCTCATCCCCGGGGTTCTTCGCGAAACGGCACAGATGAAGGGTGACGTGGACGTCCTGGCGAACCTGAACTATCTCGAAGTCTGGAATCACGCTCGGTTCCTGGAAACCTTGAACAAGAGCCCGATCACGGACGAAGACTACAAGATCCTGGATGATTTGGGCATTTAAGTTTTGAGTGCGTTACATACGCCTGTCCTGGCCGAGGAAGTGGTCCGGTGGCTGCGGATCAGGCCGGAGGGAACGTATGTGGACGCCACGGTGGGAGCAGGGGGGCACGCGCTCGAAATTGTGAGGCGGCTGACCACCGGACGGCTGGTGGGGATGGACCGCGACCCGGAGGCGCTGGAAATCGCCCGGGAGCGGCTGAGGGCCTACGAACGGCAGGTCACGCTGGTGCAGACGGAGTTCTCGAGGATCGACGAAGTTCTCCAGGCGAACGGACTGGCACCGGTGGACGGAGTCGTAGCGGACCTGGGCGTTTCGAGTTTGCAGTTGGACCGAGCCGAGCGCGGGTTTTCCTTCCGCTGGGCCGGGCCGCTGGACATGCGGATGGATTCGGCATCGCCGCTGTCCGCCGAAGAGATTGTGAACGAGTGGCCGGAGAAAGAACTGGCCGACCTGCTCTATCAGAAAGCCGAAGAGCGGGATTCACGCAGAATCGCCAGGGCGATTGTTCGCGCGCGGCCTTTGCGCGATACGGAACACCTGGCAACGGTTGTGGCAGGGGCCCTTAGAAAAAGGGGAAGGCAGAGACTGCATCCCGCGACAAAAACGTTTCTGGCGCTGCGGATTGCGGTGAATCGAGAGTCGGAGGAACTCGAGCAGTTTCTTACCAGGACCCCTGCCACTTTATCTCCCGAAGGACGCTGGATCGTCCTCAGCTACCACTCGCTGGAAGACCGCCTGGTGAAACACGCGTTCCAGCGCTACGCCGCCCAGGGCGTCCTCAAGATTCTCACCAAGAAAGTGATTCAGCCTGAAGCGGAAGAAGTCCGCATGAACCCCCGCGCGCGGAGCGCCAAGATGCGCGTCGCGGAGAAGCGTGCGCCCGAAGCCGCGCGGGCGGAGAGTTGGATCCAATGACCGAATTCTTTACCGTGAAGCAGATTGACAATTCGAGGCTGGTGCGCGCGGCGACGGCGAGCCGGCTGCGGGAGTGCCTGCGGATGGCCGCGCTGGGCGGCGGGCTCGCGGGCGTGGTGCTGCTGTATGCGTGGCAGCATTTCGAATGCATCCAGTTGCGCGTGCAGATGGAAGAATTGAAATCCACCAAGGCGCAGGCGGTGGAGCTGAATCAGCAGCTCAAGCTCGAAGTGGCGGGCCTGCGTTCACCGATGCGCATTGACGCGATCGCCCGCGGCCAACTAGGGCTGACCGTGCCGATGCCCGGCCAAGTGGCGCCGGTGCAAGGGCCGGCTGGATCCGAAGTGGCCCAAGCTCGGGTCGCTTCGCCCGCGGATTCCCGTTAAAGATCTGAAGATTGGCTGTCGCACACGGCAGGCGCCGAGGCCCGGCGGCCGCCGCTTGAGGGTAGAAACCTTGTAGGCCGGAGTCCTCAACAGGGAAATGGACTTGCGCAGTCCCCGCGCTCGGTTGTTGTTGGTGGCCGCTCTCGCGATATTTTGGATGGGGGCTGCGTTCTTCCGCTTGGGTTACCTGCAACTTTTCCGCTACAGCGATTATTACTCTCGCGCGCAACGCCAGCAGCAACGCCTGATTGAAATCAGCCCGCGGCGCGGGCCGATCTACGACCGGAATCACCGCGAACTGGCCATGAGCATCGCGGTGGATTCGTGTTTCGCGGTGCCTGTTGAAATCGCGGACCCCGGAATGGCGGCGCGACTCCTTTCCGGCATCCTCGACGCTTCGGCCGATGAGATCGAGACGAAACTCTCTGCTTCGAAGTCATTCGTGTGGCTGGCACGGAAGATTTCGCCGCAAAAAGTCGAACGCATCCAGGCGCTGAACCTGAAAGGCATCTACTTCCAGAAAGAGAACAAGCGGTTTTATCCCATGCGCGGACTTGCCGCGCACGTGATCGGATTTGTGGACATCGACGAGAAAGGCCTGGGCGGGATTGAGCACGCGCTGGACGACCAAATCCGCAGCAAGCCCGGGCGCATGATGATCCTCACCGACGCGCGGCGCCGCTGGATCGACAGCCGCGAGAAGCCGGGCGACGCCGGCGCGAGCGTGGTCCTGACGCTCGATCAGAATATCCAGTACATCGCGGAGAAGGAACTGGCAAAGGGCATCGAGGAAACACACGCCCAAGCGGGAACCGTGGTGATTCAAGATCCGAATTCCGGCGACCTGCTGGCCGTGGCCAACTGGCCTCCGTTTAATCCGAATTCTCCGGGGGAGAGTTCCGCGGAGAGCCGGATGGATCGCGCCATTGGCGCGCTTTACGAGCCCGGCTCGACATTCAAGATTTTCACGCTTTCGGCGGCGATTGAGGAGGGCATCACCAATCCCAACGAAGTGGTTGATTGCCAGATGGGCGCGATCTATATCGCCGGTCATCGTATCCGCGACCACAAACCGTTCGGGCTGCTGAGTGTCTCCGACATTCTTGTGCACTCAAGCGACGTCGGCGCGATCAAGGTGGGGCTGAGGCTGGGCGCGCCGAAACTTTACGACTACCTCCGCAATTTCGGTTTTGGCAGCCCGACAGGAATCGACTTGCCCGGTGAAAACCGCGGTCTGCTGCGCCGACTCGAAAACTGGACGCCGGTTTCGGTGGGCTCGATTTCGATGGGACAGGAAGTGGGCGTGACGCCGGTGCAGTTGATTACGGCGGTCTCGGCGATTGCCAACGGGGGATTGTTGTACACGCCGCACGTCGTCCAGGAAACGATTCGCGGTGGGCGGCCGATTTTGAGTCCGCGGCCCGAGCCGCGTCGCGTGGTAAGCGCGAAAACAGCGGCCACACTGCGGCAGATGATGCAGGGCGTGGTGCTGGCCGGCACAGGCACGAAGGCGCGCCTCGATGGCTATTCCGTGGCGGGCAAGACGGGCACGGCGCAAAAAATCGATCCGGCCACGGGGCGCTATTCAACTTCGCAGTACATCGCGTCGTTTATCGGCTTCGCGCCGATCAATTCTCCGTCGATCACGATCCTGGTGGCGCTGGATTCCGCGGTGGGGCTACACGAAGGCGGGCAAGTGGCGGCGCCGATTTTCAAACGCATCGCGGAACGAGTGCTCCCGTACATGAACGTGCCGCACGATATCGCCGTGCCGCCGTCGCTGGAACGCGCGGCGCTGCGCGGGAAAAAGGGCCAGTCGGGATCCACCGGGGACGAAGATTTGACCGACTTTGCGCCGTCGCAGTTGGATGCAGCGGCGAGCGAAGAGACTCCACCGCTGAGACCGATCGCGGCCAGAGATTCCGCGCCGACCGTTCAATTGGCCGAAGGGGAAGGCGTGACCGTGCCGAAACTGTTGGGCAAGCCCATGCGAGACGTCACGGAGGACTGCCTGCGGCTGGGGTTGAGTCCCGCGCTGGTTGGCACGGGCCTTGCAGTGGATCAGGCTCCGGAGGCCGGAAAGCTGGTCCGCCGCGGAAGCCGAATCACCGTGCGCTTTGCGCGCTCGGCCAAGCTGGTGCCGACGGCGTCCAGACAGAGGAAATGACATTGCCTGCACGAACGAAGCGCACGAGAAAAACTGCCGATTTGAGGCCGAGGCCGGCACGGCCTATACTGGTGAAAACGGGAATGAAACTTGGCGACCTACTGGTCGGGGTCGAGCTCACCCAGCCCGCCGGCAAGTCCGACATCGAAATCAGCTCCGTGGCTTACGACAGCCGCGAGGTGCGCGCGGGCGCGCTGTTCGTGGCTATCCGCGGTGAGAAGACGGACGGCAATCAGTTCGTTCAGGGAGCAATCGAGCGCGGGGCGCGGGCGATTGCGAGCGAGCAGCCGCGGCCGGGGAGCATTCCTGCGAGCGTTGAGTGGGTGCAAGTGTCGCAAGCGCGGCACGCGCTGGCGACGATTGGTGCGAATTGCTACGGGCGGCCGGCAGAGAAACTAAAACTTGTCGGCGTCACCGGAACGAACGGCAAGACCACGACAACGTACCTGATTGACTCGATCCTGCGCGCGGCGGGAAACCGCACCGGGTTGTTCGGCACGATTGCCTATCGCACGCCGGCGGGCGAGCGCGCGGCGAAGAACACCACGCCGGAGTCGCTCGACCTACAGCGATTTCTAGCCGAGGTGCGCGACGGCGGCGGGAATTTCGCGGTGATGGAAGCAAGTTCGCACGCGCTGGCGCTTGACCGCTTGTGGGGCTGCGCATTCGCCGTGGCGGTTTTCAGCAACCTGACGCGCGATCACCTCGATTTTCACAAGACGTTCGAAGAGTACTTCGCGGCGAAGCGCCGATTGTTCGAAAGCACGGGCGCGGCGCGCCCCGCCGTCGGCGTGGTGAACAACGACGACCCGTATGGCAAGCGCCTGGCGGGCCTGGCGCAGCGCACGCTGACCTACGGCCTTGAAAACGGCGCGGACATTTCGACGAAGAAATTCGCATTGTCATTTTCCGGCCTGGAATTCACGGTGGCGACGCCGGAAGGGAAATTCGCCGTACGCTCGCCGCTGGTCGGGCGCATCAACGTTTACAACATTCTCGCGGCAATCGGTGCGGCAATCGGGCTGGGGATTTCGAATGAGCAGATCGTTGCGGGGATCGAGCAGCTCCAGAACGTGCCGGGGCGCTTCGAGCGCATCTCGCTGGGTCAGCCATTCTTGGTGATCGTTGACTATGCACACACGGACGACGCGCTCAAGAATTTGATTGCCACGGCACGCGAACTGAATCCGAGCGGGCGGATCATCACGCTCTTCGGCTGCGGCGGCGACCGCGACCGCGCTAAGCGTCCGCTGATGGGCGAAGTGGCGGGGCGGGAAAGCGATCTGGTTGTTTTGACCAGCGACAATCCGCGCAGCGAAGACCCGCTGCGCATCATCAACGACGCGATTGTGGGCTTGCAGAAAACCAACGCGAAGTACCGCGTGGAGGCGGATCGCGCGGCGGCCATCGAGATCGCGCTGGATGAGGCGCGGCCCGGCGACATTGTGCTGCTGGCCGGAAAGGGCCACGAGACGTATCAGGTGCTGAAAGAACGCACGATTGATTTTGACGACCGCGAGATGGCGCGCAGCGCGCTGCACCGGCGGGGGTACAGCAAGTAGGGCACGCAGGCCTGCCACGCCAGGCAGGCGGCGTGCTTGTAAAGAGAACGAAGGAAGGCGGCAGGGGGGAACTCGAGGACATTGAGACCCAGCCCGCTGAGGACGCTATGCGGTGGACGCTTGAAGAAGTGGCTCGCGCTTTGGGTGTTGCGCGTCCCGGGGGGCTCGACTCCGTGACCCGGCTGGCCGGCGTCTCGATTGATTCTCGCACTGTCGGCGCTGGAGAACTGTTCGTCGCCATACACGGACCGCGTCACGACGGACACGCTTTTGTGGCTGCGGCCCTGGAGCGCGGAGCCCTGGCGGTGGTGGTGGACACGCGGCGCGCGGCGGAATTTCCGGGCTGGGTTCGCGACAAACTTTTCGAGGTCACGGACACACTGGCGGCGCTGCAGCGGCTGGCGCACGCGGTGCGGCGCGCGTGGGGCCTGCCCGCCGCGGCGGGCAAGCGGCTGGCGGGAGTCGCGGGCTCGGTTGGCAAAACGACCACAAAAGAAATTTTGGCGGCGCTGCTGGCCGCGCGGTTCCGCGTTCTGAAATCCGAAGGCAATCTGAACAACGAGTTTGGCGTGCCGCTGACGCTGCTGCGCTTGGACGATACGCACGAAGCGGCGGTGGCCGAACTGGGGATGTCACATCGCGGGGAATTGGCGCGGCTGGCGCAGATTGCCGAACCGCAAGTGGGCGTGGTGACCTGCGTGGCGGTGGAACACCTCGAGTTTTTTTCGTCGCTCGATGAAATTGCACGGGCGGAACGCGAGCTGATCGAAAACCTTGCCGGACCGGACCCCGTGGCCGTGCTCAACGTGGATGACGAGCGCGTGGCGCGGTTCGTGGAAATTACGCAGGGCCGGGTCATCCGGTTCGGGCTCGGGTCGCGGGCGCATTTTCGCGCGGAACGGATTGACGACCGCGGGGCATCAGGGACAGCGTTTGATTTTGTGTGGCCGGAGGGGCGCGCGCGGCTGGAACTGCCGCTGGTCGGCGTGCACAACGTGCGTAATGCTATTGCGGCGCTGGCGGCGGCGAGCGTGTGGGGCGTCGGAGCGCCGGAAGCAGCGCAGGTGTTTCCGAAACTTGAGCCGGTGGCGCTGCGCGGCGAAGTGCTGCGCTTCGCGGCGGGCTTCACGGTACTGAACGACGCTTACAACTCTAGTCCCACGGCGTTGGCCATGCTCGAGGATTGGCTGGTGTCGGCGCCGGGCTACCGTCGGCGGATTCTCGCTGCGGGAGAGATGCTCGAGCTGGGGCCCACGTCGCCGGAATTGCATCGCGAAGCGGGGCGCCACGCGGCGCGCTCGCGCAAGATTGATTGGATCGTCGCCGTGCAGGGCGCCGCGGAAGAAATAGTGCGCGGCGCGGTCGAGGCAGGGCATCCGGCGGCGCGGACGCGCTTCTTCGCGAATTCGGAAGAGGCGGCGGCGTTTTTGACGGACTTTGTTGCGGCGGGGGATCTCGTGCTTATAAAGGGATCGCGCGGCGTGCGCATGGAAAAAATTGTCGAGGCGTTGAAGGCGGGGCATGCGCTGGCGGGAGAACCCGCGAGCGCCGGCGTATCCGCGGGCCGGAAGGATCGCGGCTGAGATGCTCTACTATATTTTCTACATCGTGCTGCAGAAACACTTCAGCCCGCTGAATGTGTTCCGCTACATCACGGTTCGCACCGCATATGCCAGTCTGACGGCGCTGTTTCTTTCGCTTGTGCTGGGGCCGTGGGTGATTCGCAAGCTGCGCGAAATGCAGATCGGGCAGTTCATTCGCGAAGAAGGCCCGCAGAGCCATCGCGCGAAAGCCGGGACGCCGACAATGGGCGGCGTGCTGATTGTGGTTTCCACGATCGTGCCGACGTTGTTGTGGGCGAACCTTGACAACGCATACGTGCTGCTGGCCATGGGCGCCATGCTGGGATTTGGCGCGATCGGTTTCGTGGATGACTACAACAAAGTGGTGCGAAGGCGGAACCTGGGGATCAGTGCGCGGACCAAATTTTCGCTGCAGGCCCTGGTGAGCCTGGGAGTGGGCACGGGCCTGCTCTTGATGATGAGCCTGCGCCTCTATTCGACGCAGTTGATCATCCCATTCTTCAAGAAATTCCATCCGGATCTCGTCATCCACTCGCTGCAACGCAGCGATTACATCTGGCCGCTCGCCTTCATGCCCTTTCTGATTTTTGTGGCGCTGGTGATCGTGGGCTCGTCCAACGCCGTAAACCTGACAGACGGCCTCGATGGGCTAGCCATCGGCTGCGTGGTGATTGCCGCGGGGGCGCTCACGGTGCTGACGTACATCAGCAGCCACGCGCGGTTCGCCGCGTATCTCGACTTGCAGCACATTCCGGCGGTCGGGGAGCTGACCATTTTTTGCGGAGCGCTCGTCGGCGCCTCGCTGGGCTTCCTTTGGTACAACGCGCATCCCGCCGAGATGTTCATGGGCGACGTAGGCTCGTTGGCGCTGGGCGGGAGCATCGGCGTGATTGCCGTCATCATCAAGCAGGAAATCCTGCTCTTTTCGGTGGGCGGGATTTTCGTGATTGAAGCGCTCTCGGTGATCCTGCAAGTGGCATCGTTCCGTCTGACTGGTAAGCGGATTTTCCGCATGGCGCCACTGCACCATCATTTCGAACTGGCCGGCTGGAGCGAATCGAAAATCATCGTGCGCTTCTGGATCATCGCGGTAGTGTTCGCGCTGTTTTCCTTGAGCACGGTAAAACTCAGGTAGGTGAAATGAGACCGGGGATCGAACTTTCTGGGAAACGAGTGCTGGTGGTGGGACTGGCGCGGACGGGCATCGCCACAGCGCTTTTCTGCGCCGCTCGCGGCGCTCGCGTCACCGCCACGGAAGAGCGGCCCGAGTCACAAATCGCTGAGGCCGCGGCGAAATTACGCGCAGCGGGTTGCGCGCTGGAACTGGGCGGACATTACGCGGAGACATTTCTAGAGCAGGACTTGATCGTGCCCAGCCCGGGTGTTCCGCCCACGATGGCGCATCTCGTGGCAGCGCGCGCGGCGCGCATCCCCATCTGGAGCGAGATCGAACTGGCCTGGCGCTTTCTGCATGGGCGCATGGTGGCCATCACCGGTTCGAACGGGAAGACGACGACGGCATCGCTGGTCGGCCACATCCTGGAAACCGCGGGCATGCCTGTGATCGTCGCCGGGAACATCGGTACGCCGCTGATCTCGCGCGTAGAAACGTCGAGCGATTCAACGGTCAGCGTGGTTGAGGTCAGCAGCTTTCAGCTCGAAACCATCGACGAGCTGCGGCCGGACATCGGCGTGTTCCTGAATCTCACACCGGATCACCTTGACCGACACGCTTCGCTCGAAGAGTACGCCAGCGCGAAAGGCCGCCTGTTCGAGAATCAGACCGAAGAGGACGCCGCCATCCTGAATGCGGACGATCCGGCCACGCCGCCGCTGGCTCCATCGCGGCCGCAGGTTTTCTGGTTCAGCAGGGAGAAGCGCGTTGCGCGGGGCGCATTCTTGCGCGATGGCGAAATCGTTTTCCGCCGCGACGGCGCGGAGACGGTGCTGCTGCGGCGCGAAGAAATCGGGTTGCGCGGCGAGCACAACCTCGAAAATGTTCTGGCCGCGGCTGCGGCAAGCTTGCTGGCCGGGGCAGCGCCGGCAGCGATTGCGGCGGGCGTGAGGAGCTTCGCAGGCGTGGAACACCGGCTCGAGTTCGTAGCGGAGATCGGCGGCGTAAGCTACTACAACGATTCGAAAGCCACCAACGTGGATGCCACGCTGAAGGCCGTGGACGCCTTCTCCACACCGCTGCTCATCATTCTCGGCGGAAAGGACAAAGGCAGCGACTACACATTGTTGCGCGAGCCGCTACATCGCCGCGCGCGGGTGGCGCTGCTGATCGGCACCGCCACGGACAAAATCGCAGGTCAACTGGCTGGGGCAGTGCCGATTGAACAGGCGGGGACGCTCGACCGCGCGGTGCAGATCGCATCCGAACGCGCGCAGGCCGGCGATACCGTACTGCTTGCGCCGGCGTGCGCGAGCTTCGATCAGTTCGAGAATTACGAGCACCGGGGCCGCGTGTTTAAGCAGCTTGTCCGGCAGCTTCAACAACAATCGAACAACGTGCCGGCGGGTAAAAGTTGATGTTTTCGCGCAATCTCCACACCGATCGCTGGCTGTTCCTGGCCACGCTGGCGCTTTGTCTCGTCGGCGCGGTGATGGTGTTCAGCGCCTCAGCGCTGACCGCGCGGGAAGAGTTTGGAAACGCGTACAAATTCATCGTGCAACAATTCATTTGGCTGGCCATGGGCTTGATCGGAATGTTCTGGCTGATGAACGTGGATTATCACCGGCTGCGCCAGCCTGCGGTGATTTTCACCGCGCTGTTCGTGGTTTTGCTGCTCCTCGTGGGTGTGTTTTTCCTGGACAAGTCGCACGCCGCGCATCGCTGGATCCGGTTTGGGCCGCCCGGTAAGAAATTAGGCATTCAGCCGTCGGAACTCGCGAAGCTCGCGGTGATTTTCTATTTAGCGTGGTTTCTCGAGCGTCGGCGGCGCCCGCACAGTTTCGGTGTGAACGACGTCAAGCAGACGATCCTGCCGGCGCTGGGCCCGGTGCTGCTGTTCACAGGACTCGTGCTGCTGGAGCCGGACATGGGCACATCGGTGGAAATCGCGCTGATTGCACTTTGCATGCTGTTTGTCGCCGGACTGTCGTGGAAATACGTCGCCGGCGCGCTGGGAGCGGCGGTTCCGGCGGTGATTTTTGCGATTACGCAGGTTTCCTATCGTTACGAACGGTTCATGGCCTTCCTGAACCCCGACGCCGATCCGCAGGGGCACGGATTTCAATTACTGCAATCGCTGATCGCCGTGGGTTCGGGCGGATTTTTCGGCGTGGGACTGATGGAGAGCCGGCAAAAACTCTTTTATCTGCCCGAAGCACACACGGATTTCATTTTCGCGGTGATTTGCGAAGAGTTGGGCTTCATCGGCGGTGTCTGCGTGCTGGCGCTCTTTGCGATTTATGGCTGGCGCGGCCTGCGCGCGGCGTTAAACGCGCCGGATGACTTTGGGCGCTTCACCGCGCTGGGAATCACGGTGATGGTGGTCAGCCAGGCGCTGATTAATTTCGGCGTAGTGCTGGGCCTGATGCCGACGAAAGGAATTCCGCTGCCGTTCATCAGCTACGGAGGCTCGAGCCTCCTGGTGATGCTGCTGGCAACCGGCGTGCTCCTGAACATTTGCCAGCAGGCGGAGCGAGATTGGCCTGCTCGGGCGCAGTGAGCCGGGAATGAAGCTCTTGATCGCGGGCGGAGGCACGGGCGGCCACGTTTTTCCGGCGCTGGCCGTGGCGCGCGAATGGTTGAACCGGGAACCGGGGAGAGAAGCGGTGTTTGTGGGGACCGAACGCGGCATGGAAACGAAGCTCGTGCCTGCGGCCGGCCTTCCGCTCGAGTTTATCCGGTCGGCCGGACTCAAAGGCATCGGCGGAATGAAATTTGTCCGCAATGCCGCCAAGCTCGGGCCGGCGCTTCTCGACTCGAACGCCATCCTGCGCCGGCATCGTTTCGCCGCGGCGTTCGGCGTGGGCGGCTATGCCGCGGGCCCCGTGATCCTGGCCGCGGCGCTGCGTGGCGTGCCCACCGTAATCTTTGAACCCAACGCGGAGCCGGGCTTCACCAATCGCGTGCTGGCGAGAATTGTGACGCGCGTGGCCACCGCATACGAGGCCACCGCGAAGCGTCTCGGTCACCGCGCCGTGCTGACGGGGTGTCCCGTGCGCCCGGAATTCTTCAACGTGCCGCCGCGGGCGCACGCGGCGCCGTATCGCGTCTTGATCACCGGCGGCAGCCAGGGGGCGCTGGCAATCAATCGCACGATTATCGATTCGCTCGATTTGCTGCTGCCGCGAAAAAATGAGTTCTTCTTCGTTCATCAAACCGGCGAACGCGACTATAATGCCGTGCGCGTCGCGTATGCGCGGCGCGAATTCCCAGCGGAGGTCGCACCCTTCCTTTCGAACATGGCCGAGCGTTTCGCCCAGGCCGACCTGATCGTCTGCCGCTCGGGCGCGATCACCGTCGCGGAGATTGCCGCGGCGGGCCGCGCCGCCATCTTCATGCCCTTCGGAGCCGCCACCGATAGCCATCAATTGCGCAACGCACAGGCGCTTGAACACGCAGGTGCGGCGCGCGTGATTCCGGAAAGCGAACTCACTCCCCAGCGGCTGGTCGGAGAAATATTCACACTCCTCGACAAACCGGATGGATTGCGCGAGATGGAACAGGCGGCGCGGAAGATTGCGCGCCCCAACGCCACCCGGGATATCGTGAACCTGATTGAATCGGTGGCACGACGATGATGGTCACCTTCAGGAATTTTCAGCGCGTTCACCTGGTTGGCATCGGCGGCATCGGCATGAGCGGTATCGCCGAGGTGCTGCTGACGCTCGGCTACGCGGTTTCGGGATCCGACTTGAAGACTTCGCCGATCACGGACCGCCTCGCAAATCTTGGCGCGCGGATCGAGCAGGGTCATCGCGCCGAAAATGTGCAGGGTGCGCACGTCGTAGTCACATCTTCGGCCGTGCCGCGCGATAACTCCGAAGTCGTAGAAGCTCACCGCCTGAAAATTCCCGTCATCCCGCGCGCGGAAATGCTCGCGGAGCTGATGCGTCTCAAATACGGGATTGCCGTGGCCGGCGCACACGGGAAGACCACGACAACTTCGATGGCTGCTACGGTTCTTGCTGCCGCGGGACTGGACCCGACATTTGTCGTCGGCGGGCGGGTGAATCAAGCCGGCGCAACAGCGCGACTGGGGCGCGGCGAATACATGGTGGTTGAGGCAGACGAGAGCGACCGGACGTTCCTGCTGCTCGCGCCGGTGGTGGCCGTGGTCACGACGATCGATCGTGAGCACCTGGACTGCTATCACTCGCTCGATGATATTCAGGATGCCTTCACGCAATTTGTGAACCGCGTGCCGTTCTACGGCGCGGCGATCCTCTGCATGGACGATCCCAACGTCCAGGCCATTATGCCGAAAGTACAGCGCCCCATGATTTCCTACGGCACCTCGAACCAGGCCGATCTGGTGATCAGCGATGTGAAGCTCGAAGGCCTGGGCAGCGAATTTCGGCTGACGTACAAAGGCGAAGACCTCGGCCTCTTTCGCCTGAACGCGCCACCGGGAATCCACAATGTGCGCAACGCCGCCGCTGCCGCCGCAGTCGGACTCTACCTTGGCGTGCCCGCGGACCTGATCCGCGAGGGACTGGAAAGGTTTACCGGCGTCGGCAGGCGATTCGAGATCAAAGCCACGGTCAATGGCATCACGCTGATCGATGACTACGGCCATCATCCTGCCGAGATTCGCGCCACGCTCGAAGCGGCGCGCGGCTGCGGGTTCAGCCGGCTGCTCGTACTTTTCCAGCCGCACCGCTTCTCGCGCACGAAGCACCTCTGGGAAGATTTCTGCAGCGCGTTCAACCAGGCTGACGTGCTCGTCCTCACGGATATCTATGCCGCGGGGGAACCGCCGATTCCCGGCGTCACCGCGGCGGCACTGGCCGAAGCGATGCGCGCCGCAGGCCACAAGAACGTGGCGTATGAAAGCTCGATGCAAAACGGCATCGAACTCATCCTCAACGAAGCCCGGCCGGGCGATGCGGTGATGTCCATCGGCGCGGGCAACGTCAACCGCGCGCTGGGCGAATTGGCGATTCTCCTGGGCACCAAGGTCCTCACGGGCAATGAAAATTCTTGACGCCAGACTGCTGGAAGATCTCAAACAACTAAGTGTCGAAGTGCGCGCGAGCGCTTCGCTGGCGGAACACACCTCGCTCGGCATCGGCGGCACCACGGACCTGCTGGTGGTGCGCGAGCATAAGACGCTGCCCGAGATCATCCGCCGGCTGGATGCGGCGGGTATCGCTCATCGATTCCTCGGCGGCGGCTCGAACGTGCTGATCCAGGACGGCGAATTGGCTTGGGTGGTGCTGCACTTGGCGCGGCACGAGCCGGAAGTGCGCTTCGAAGGAAATCTTGCGTTCGTGGATGCAGCGGCGGACCTCGGCCGCACCGTAACGTACTGCGCGAAGCACGATCTCGGCGGGATGGAGGGCCTGATTGGCGTGCCCGGCACGGTCGGCGGAGCGCTGCGGATGAACGCGGGCGCTTACGGCACTCAAATCGGCTCCTACGTACGCGAGGTGGAAGTTTACCGGGCCGCGGAGCGGAAGATGGAGACCCTGCGGGGCGCCGAAATTAGCTTCGAATACCGGCACACTTCTTTCGCGCCTGATGATATTATGCTGGCAGTGAAACTGGAGCTGCCCTCCAAAGCGTACCGGGAAATTCTCCAAGGGATTCGCATCTGCAACGAAAAACGCCGTGCCAGCCAGCCGCTGAATCAGAAGAGCGCGGGCTGCATTTTCAAGAATCCTCCGGGCGGATCCGCCGGACGGATGATTGACGAGCTCGGCTTGAAGGGCCATCACGTAGGCGACGCGCGCGTGAGCGATCGTCACGCGAATTTCTTTGTCAATGCGGGCCATGCGAGCGCCGCGGACATGCTGGCGCTGGTGGCGGACGTGCGCGAGCGCGTGCGCGGCGCTTACGGCGTCGATCTCGAGAACGAAGTGATCGTGTGGAAGGGGTAGCGAGCGAATGAGCGTCGAACCCGAAGCCTATCCGCCCGAGGCGCTGGCCGAAGAGGAGCCGCGTTATCTGCGCCGGCAGAAGCCGGTGGAAATCCGCCGCAAGCGCTTCGGCCGGCGGAGTTGGGGCCAGTTCAAGCGCTGGGTCGTGCTCGTTCCGTCGATGATTCTAGGCGGGGCGATTCTCTACGTCACCGTGCACTTCTTTCTTTTTTCTCCGAAGGTGATCCTCGCGCATCCGGACCAGATACTCATCACCGGCAATCACTACGTCAGCCGCACGGCGATACTGGAAAAATTCATCGCCGACCGGAACCACAGCGTGTTGCGCGTCCCACTGGACGAACGCCGTCGCGCCATTGCGGAGATTCCCTGGGTCGAGCAGGCCACCGTCGAGCGGCTGTTGCCGAGTCGCATCCGCGTGGAACTGACCGAACGTACGCCGGTGGCGTTTCTGCGCCTGGGCAACGATTTGGCGCTGGTGGACGCATTCGGCGTCGTGCTGGAACGCCCGCAGGAAGCGTCGTTCCATTTTCCCGTGGTCGCGGGGATCACTGAGGCCATGCCGCGCGAACAGCGCGAGCAGCGCATGCAGCTTTACACGCAGTTTCTGAAAGAGATTGACGTGGCCAAACCCGGCGCGGCTGAGCGTGTCAGCGAGGTGGACTTGTCGGACGCGAAGGACCTCCGCGCCACGCTCACCGGAATCGCATCGCTGGCTCGCATGGGAGCAACCGACCACGAGGCGGTGCTGGTCCACTTCGGCGAGGGGGATTTCGGCACGAAATTCCGGCTGCTGGCGGAAAACTTCAACCAGTGGCGCGCGAGCACGGGGCGCGTCGATTCGGTGGACCTGCGATTTGCCCGGCAGGTGGTGGTGAATCCGGAAGGAACCACCACGGCGTCGAAGTCGGCGCAGAAGCCGGACGCGGCGGGCAAGCCGCGGTAGGGGAGTTTTGCAGGGGCACTGTTCGCAGTTCACGTTCGGCAGTGTGATTTGAAGGCAAGGGAGCGGCGGATTGGGGAAAAAGGATCGTTATCTCGTCGGGCTCGATATCGGCAGCACGAAGACGTGCGCGCTCATCTGCGAATTGGAAGAAACTGAACTCAAGTTTCTCGCTCTCGGGGCCGCTGAATCGAAGGGGCTACGCAAAGGCCTAATCGTAAACCTCGACGCGGCGGTCAGTTCGATTCGCCGCGCGGTCGAAGAGGCCGAAGGCGTTGCCGGCGTGCCGGTGGAATCGGCGCTGGTGGGCCTGGCGGGCGGACACATCCGCGGCGTGAACAGCCGCGGTGGAATCACGCTCGGACAGCGGCAGCGCGATATCCAGCGCGACGACGTACGCCGCGCCGTGGACGCGGCGCGCAACATTTCATTGCCGGAGGACCGGCAGATTATTCACGTGCTGCCGCACGGGTTTTTCGTGGATGCGCAGGACGGTATCCGCGACCCGCTGGGGATGCTGGGCCAGCGGCTGGAGGCGGACGTGCACATCGTCACCGCTTCGATTGCCGCGGCGCAGAATTTGGTGACGGCGGTGAACCGCGCCGGCGTGGTCGTCTCCGACACTGTGCTCGAGCCCCTGGCCGCAGCCGATGCCTGCTTGACGCAGGACGAGCGCGAGCTGGGCTGCTGTCTGCTCGATATCGGCGGCGGCACGACAGAGCTGTTGGTCTA
>JBGQGH010000017.1:0-38882 GCA_041497315.1 Terriglobia bacterium
CACGGTCATCCGCACGGAGGCCGATGCTCCCTTCCAGGGATCTGTGGATGGGATGAGGCAGGCCGACCCAGCTGTGCACATCAATTAGAGCCTTCGCGCGGCAGAAGGCAGTCTTCCTCATCAGCACGATGGCCATGCATACTCAAAATGTGCAGGTGGATCTGCGCTCCTGTCTCTTGTGGTTCGCCAAAGCTCAAGACCGTCCGGATTCTGCGCGGTAAGTGGGACTTTGTCGATCTTTAAAGAGCAAAAATGTGGGTCGAGTGCGGGAGGCGACTCGGTTTGCGCGAAGAAAGACCGAGGACCTCCCTGCGAGAAATCCGAAAAATGATCCATCGTTCCTTTTCAACGACTTAACGCGCTCGACCATTTCCTCTAAGTCCTTGAAAACCCATGTCGGACTACATTCGACTCCCACACGCTTCCGCCACACTCCACCAAGGCTAACCTGTGGCCGCACGCGGTAAAGATGCCAGCGGCCTTGAGTTGCAATTGCCGTTGGTGCCCGGCGTCCTTCGCGGGCTTGGCTTTCATTTCAACAATCTTGCTCATCGTTTCTTCCTCGCCATTTCCGAGCTGGCCGCAAGTTGGAAGAGAACGCGCGCACGGAGCAACTCCGCTCTCGCACTATCACTGACACGGTGTACTCGTTCAGAATGATTGGTGACACTCAGAAGTCCGCACTTTTCCTTCTATAGGAGATTTGAGATTTTCTCTGTTTTCTGATCTTGAATGAGCCTCTTGCTTCTTACCCGCAATTTTCCTGGGCCCCATAGGCTCTGGGAGCCCTGCAGGCCCCAAAAAAGCGCTCTACAAGCCCGTGGCGCCTTTCTCCCATAACTTTAAAAAGTGTCACCAATCATGTGGACGAGTACACACGGTACCCTGACAGGTAAGTGGTGTGGTAGAATCCGCGACCTTATTTGGCTGGATAAGGCTTTATTGGTTGGAGTGGAGAAGTCGGCGCGGGAAGTCCTTCCAGCGAGATATTCACCGTTGTTGAGAATGGCTCGCTCGGGGAATAGCCCTTCGAATTCCAGCACAGCCGCTCAACCTCGTACATGCGTTCCAATGAAAGACCGATTGGAGCTTCACCGTCTCTGACCTGAAACACGTAGCTACCTTGGCTTTGCGCACGGAATGGAAGGCGGTTTAGTTCCGGCGGGTCAGGGGCACGGAAAATCTGGGAGCCGTACTTGTGTCCGGCGTCCGTTAGTATCCGAGGAATCCATTCCGTGCAATTCGGATAGAGTGTGGTGTTTTGAACTCGCAGGTTTACCGCGACAAAGTGGTACCCCTTCTTGGGTGGTTTTGTGAGGCCCCAAAGCGGGCTTGGCGAGACGGTGCCAACGGCAAGCGGGGTTACGAAAACTTGACCAACTTGGACGCCCTTGGTTGCTTCCCCCCAAGCTTGCGGCGCTTGGGGAGGCAAGCTCAGCGTTGCAAGAGACACCATAAATCCAGCAAGTAAGAAACTGGCATGTGACAGCGGTCCGACTCTGGACATTGTTCCTAAGCTACTTGTACGTATCTTCAAAGTCAATCCTGTTGGGTTACTCGAAGGGGTACCTAAAAGGGCGTGATAGAATCCTCCGAAATTCGCTGCGGATGAACACGGAGGGAACATCGTGAGCAAGAAAATGAGTTTGTTTTTGGGATTGTTCGGGGCGCTACTTCTCGGCCTTGGAATTGGTCTGTACGCGCAATCAAATTCTGGCGCGAAGCTTGCCAAGCTGTATGAGGAGAAAGCTGATCTCTCGAAAATGGATTTAATTCTGCTGAATACGAGAGTCGAGGTGCTCCAAGAGATGCTCAAGGACGATTTGTCGCTCCCGTTGGCACCCACCAGTGTTAGCTATGATGCCGAAAGCCAAAAGATTCGGACAGCCGTTTTCATCGACGCAACATATCTGTCTAAAGTGAATGCCGCCCAACTAAGTAAGGCTCTTACAACCCGCGCAACAGCCCTTTGCGTCGCTCCAGCGCTTGCGGAAGGAAATCGCCGTTATATCTTTATCTTTCCGCCGCCGAAAGATTATTGTGTTGTGAGTTTCTTCACGCCCGCGTGGGGGCGAGCTGGAGACATTCAGACGAAAGAAGTAGCGAGCTTCGAGGATGGAAAGCTAACTATGAAATGAGGTGCAGTGGGCATGACAAATCCAGAGAAGGTGTACGATTTTCTGAAGAAAAATATCCGCAAAGGATTCTGTGACGACTGTTTAGGAAAGAGAGTTGGAGTTGACCGTCATGAAGTGAACACAATTGCATCGACGCTGGCACTGTTTCCGAAGGAATTTTCGAGGGTATCGACTAGGTGCCCTCAACAATGCAGCGACCGAGATAAACTAGTGACTCAGGCAATCTGAGGGGGCGCGCGTTTGGGCTTGACCGAATGAATACTCCCGCGCTGTAGCCCCTTGGCCCGTGTCATTTGTACTGTTTGTACTGATTGGCCTCCGCGTGTGGGTGCAACGCCGCTAAAACACGGGGCTTAGGGTTTAGCTTTTGAATTCATCTCACAGACGCTTCCGCCACGTACCATGCGGTATATGGCTTCCGCCACGAACCGCCGTGATTTCAGGGCTACAACTGCGGGAGAATCAGTCTGCAGGAATCCGCGCAGCTCTTCGGCGACCTGCTGTGGGCTTCGGCACTCGGCCTCCCGCGCGGTGCGCCGGTCGTCAGCGCCGGCGACGTGCGCGGCGGTCAGGCCCCTGGACAATGAAGGAAATTCATTCTCGGTAGCTTTCATGTCAGTTCACTCCTTGCCGGGCGGGCTGCGCCTGGGCCGCAGCGCGTCCGGCGCGAATAGTTGAGTCACATTCGGAACAGATTCCGGACGATGTCCCTCCGCAGCCTTCCAGGAAGAAGAGCACGCGGCAATCGGCCAGACATACGTAGAGCATTCCCGGAACTTCGGGGGTAACCAGATGGATGGCGAAACGGATGGCGAAGGCGAAGATCCGTGCGCGCCAGACGATCCCGCGATCCCGACGCGCGCCGACGGGCGCGGCCACGCAACTGCAGACCGGGCACAGCTCGCGCAGCGTCTTTCCGCACCAGGCACAGGTGACCGTCATATGGCGCGCTCCTTAGAGCTGCGTTGCACGTACTCCTTCAGCGCGGCGCGCGCGACTTGAGTGAGAGTGCGTTCCTGTTGCCGTGCGATCTTTGCGAGCTGATCTCGCAACCGGCGTTCGCAGCGGATGCCGAGGGTCGTGCTCCGGAGTTGACTAGATGGCAGTTTTGTTCTCTACATAGCTAACGAAAGCTATTCTACAAGGCTACCATTGTCAAGCGAAAATCAGCATTTCAAGAGGGGGTTGTGGATTTCCTGTGAGAGACGATGGGAGCCAAGCTAATCCAGCAGATCAACGTCAGACTGAGCCCCGAACTCTATGAAGAGTTCGAAAAGCTGGCCAGAAATGAAGACCGCTCGATGGGCGAGCTGGCCCGGATGGTCCTGGAATGGTTCATGCCGGAACTGAAGAGATCTGGATCGACGAAGGTTCTCACCGCTCACGCGCCGCGAAAGGGCTACTCGCGCCGCGTGTCCGAAGAACTGCAGGACGAATTGCATGCCGCTCTCGACCTCATCTTCGAGCGCGCCCCGAGCACGGTGATCGAGCGCGTGACGGAATACCTGACCGAGCGGGCAGGGAAGTATGGAGGATCGAAATGAGACTACTCACGTTTGTCCCGGTCGCCGTGCCCCTTTTTCCCAGCAGGCTCCGCTGGCTAAGTCTCCGGCGCCGCGGAAGCTGAGCGTTTCGTTCGGCAAGGCCGCGCTCCTGGCGTTGAAGACCATAGAGTCCGATGGCGAAAAAGCGACGGCAAAGGAAATTCACGGCGGCGAACGAGGCGCGGCGGCGCGCGCGGGAGATCGTGGGAGCGCCGCCAACGGAGCGCGTAGTTCCGGACAAGCGGCGCAAGGCGCTGAAGCACAAAAACAAACTAATTCAGGAAGAACTTCTCTGATTCCGGGAGCAGGTTCGAACCGAACCTAGTTTCTGGACCCTCAACCCGGTTTGTTGGCGGGGACGACTTCGCCCGCGTGAAAAACCGGTGCTGGCTGACGGCCGAGCGCCTCTGCCAATTCTGCGGAGACTTTTTCCAGGCCTTCCTTGTCGAATCCCGTGAAGCTGACTTTCACTTTGCCGTCCGGCGCGATCAGTAGAATTGAGGGCACGTTGGTTAGGCCGTAGAGGTTGGAGACGGGGAAATTATCGTCTTCGTGATCCACAAGCGTGGGAAAGGTGACGCCATACTCGTCGAGAAATTCCTTCGTGTCGTAGTCGTCGTTCTGCGAAATGCCGCGGAATTGGGCGGCGTCGCCATAGGCTTTGTGGAGGCGTTCGAGAAAAGGGAACGTGAACTGGCAAACGGGACAGGTGATTTTGAAGAAGGCGGCGACGACGGGCCCTTTTTTCAGCGCTTCGGCCAGAGAGAAATGCTGGCCGTTCAGCGCGTCCATCTCAAATGCCGGAGCCGTGTGTCCGGCCAGAACCGTGGTCACCGCAGAGCCTCCCCTGGCCCACGCGAATGCGCGCGCAACTCTTCACCATGTTAGCGCAACATCTCTGCGCAATCCAAATTCGCTGAGATGGGAGTTTACGCGCGCGTGAGCTTCTTGTGGGCTTCGTTCACAGCGACGAGGAGGGCGTCCCAGACCGGGGCAGAGGACGGAGCGTAGCTCAAGTCAAGATGCAGCATGTCCGGGACGCGCAAGCGGGCGTGCAGGGCCATTGCAGCGGCGTCGATGCGCTTCGCGACGCCCTCCGCGCCGCACATCTGGCAGCCGAGAAGCCGGCCGCTGGCTCGATCCCAGATGAGAGAGACGAGGATCGGTTTTCCGCCGAGATATTTCGCGCGCGAGGTGGAAGTGATGGTCACGGAATCGGGCTGGAAACCTGCGGCGCGCGCTTGTTCCGTGCTCAAGCCCGTGCGCGCGACTTCAAGTTCGAAAATTTGCGTGGCGAGCGTTCCGACGATGCCTTCGAAGCGCGCGTTGCCGCCGGCGGCGTTTTCACCGGCCACGCGGCCCTGTTTGTTTGCTGTGGTGCCGAGAGGGAAGTACGCGGGGCGGCCGGAAACGAGATGCCGCACCTCGACGCAGTCGCCCGCGGCGTACATGCTGTTGACACTCGAGAGCATGCGCTCGTCCACGGCGATGGCTCCGGTCGTTCCGGCTTGGATGCCCGCGGCAAGCGCGAGTTCAGAGCGCGGAACAACCCCCGTGGCCAGGATGACAAGATCTGCGGCGGCGGTGCCGCCGGCGCCGAACTGTACGGTTGTGGCGAGTCCTTGCGCGCCGGCTGCGATCGCGTTGACTGAGGCATCCTTCACCAGGCGTACGCTGTGGGCGGCGAGCGTCTTCTCGACCTGCTCCGCGATTTCGGGTTCGATCGCTTCGAGCACGGTGCCGGAACGCTCGAGCACAGTGACTTCGATTCCGCGGCGCGTCAGCGCGTCGGCAACTTCGAGGCCGATGTAGCCCGAGCCGACGATGACGGCTTTTCTCGGCCGCTGCTCGTCAAGGAACGCGCGCGTGCGGATCGCGGTGTCGAGATCGATGCAGGTGAAAACATTGGACAACTTCGCGCCGGGAATTTCGACGTGGGGCGCGCCGCCAGTGGCGATGACGAGTTTGTCGTAGTGAAAATCCACCGGCTGGCTGCCTTTGCGAAGGGCGTGGACGATCTTGCGGCCGGGCTCGATCTCGGTGGCTTCGTGTTCAAGGCGAACGTCGATGTTGCGCTTCTCGCGGAAGAAGTCGGGCGTGTACACGACCAACTCGCGCGCATCCGCGATCTGGCCAGAGAGGTAGTAGGGAAGCCCGCAGATGCCGTAGGAGACGTGGCGGCTTTTTTCGAGGACGATGATTTCGAGGCGCGGGTCGAGTTTGCGCGCGCGGCTCGCCGCGCTCATTCCCGCCGCCACTCCACCGATAATTAGCAGTTGTTCACTGGGCATGTGAATGCGCGGACGAAATGCGCGCCGTCATCTTATGCGAAGTGGCAGCAGTGCGGAAGCGGGCTTATACTGCGCGAGGGTTGGTCTTACCGAGTGGTATTCCGGGTGAAGGAGGCATCGGCCGTGGTGCGCAATTTGTCTCGAGTGCTCCTGTTCACACTCTCATTCGCTCCCGTCGCCCCCGCGCAGGAGAAAGCTGCCACGCCCGCACCTGCACAGATTGCCCTCAGCTATCCAGATTCGCCCGACGGCTTGAGGCAAATGCTTCAGGAACTCTTTGCGGCGATGCGGCAAAAGGACGGCGCCAAACTTGAGGCGTTCCGCAAGAACATGATCTTACCCGACTACGCGAACTGGTTCGTCCGTGCCTTCGGCGAACAGGATGGCCCAAAGCTCGCCGCGCTCTATGCCAAGGAAGTTGCTGAGTGGGACTCGCACCTCGATGACATCTTCGACCCTGCTGCCCGCCTGAAGAAGCGGCAGATCGAGGTGCGGCGCGTAGAGCCCGCGCAGAAGGGGCCGTTACATGATGTAGTTGTGGCACTCAAGGAGCCGGCCTCCTTCTATGCTGCGCGAATTGTGGATTCGCGCGATCTCTCCGCACCGCGGCTCGGTTACTACTTTTATGTTTCAGGAAATTTCAGATTTGTCGATGCAGCCGTTCTGAGTGCGCTGAGCTCAATCAAGCCCTATCGGATACCGGTCGGGACAAACGTGGCGGTCGCGACGCTGATACGCCAGGTGAATCCGGTCTTGCCCCAAGATCTGAAGAAAATGCAGGGCACGGTTGTCGTGAAGATCGTAATCGGAGTGGACGGTACCGTGAATAATGTGATGTTAGTCAGTGGTCCCCCTCTTCTCTTTCCTCCGGCGATGGAGGCTCTGCGACAGTGGCGATTCCGTCCGACACTTCTAGATAGTTGGCCCGTCGAAGTGGAAACTACCCTTTCGATCAGTTTTTCGCGTGGAGGATGAACACACCAATCAATCAGGCTACCTGAAATCCTGGCAAACAAGCCTGATTTGGCTGCGGTTCAGTGGATGTGGCGGGTCTTGCGGCGCATGTAATCCATGAGCAGGTACTGGCCGAGGGTGTAGGGCGTGGTGAAGTAGGCTTTGCCGCGGCAGATTTCGGTCACTTTCTGGATAAAGTGAACGAGGCTGTAGTCCGAAGCGAGCATGAATGTGTTGATGAGGATGCCCGAGCGGCGGCACTTAGCGACTTCTTCGAGCGTTTGCGTGACGACGAGGGGATCGAGACCGAATGCGTTCTTGTAAATGCGGCCGTCTTCGAGCGTGAGCGCTGAAGGTTTGCCGTCGGTGATCATGATGATTTGCCGCATATCTTTTTTCTGGCGCGAGAGGATGCGCTGCGCCAGTTTCAGGCCTTCGCGAGTGTTCGTGTAGTAGGGCCCGACCTGCACGCGCGCCAATTCTCCGAGCGGAACTTCTTCCGCGCTATCGTGAAACAGAACAAGGTGAAGCGAGTCGCCCGGATATTGCGTGCGAATGAGGTGCGAGAGCGCGAGGGCGACTTTTTTGGCCGGCGTGAAGCGGTCTTCGCCATAAAGAATCATGCTGTGGCTGCAATCGAGCATGAGCACGGTGGCGCAAGAGCTTTGATACTCGCACTGGTGGACCATCAGATCTCTGTGTTCGAGTTCGATAGGCGTCTTCGCGCCGTCGCGGCGCACGGCATTGAACAGCGTGGCGCTGATGTCGAGGTTGAGCGTGTCGCCGAATTCGTATTGACGTGAGACGCCTCCGGATTCGACGCCGGTGGCGAGGTCACGCGTGTCGTGGCGGCCGAAACTGCTTTTGCCGAGCGAGGCCAGCAAGTCCTTGAGCGTTTTGAAGCCGAGGAAGTCGAGCGTCTTGTCTGTGATTTCGAAGCGAGCCTGCATCTGAGCGTCGCGTTCGCCGCCGACTTGTCCGCGCGGAGTTTTTTCCGGCGGCGGAGTGATCTGCGGCGGCTGCGGCGAAATGTAACCTTCCTGGGCCATTCGCTCGATGAGCTGATCGATCAGGTCGCGGAGTTCCTGGTTTGTTTCGAGGTTCGGATCCTGCAGCAGCTCCTCCATCATTTCGTCGGGGAGGAGATCGCCCTCCTGCAGCGCCTGGAGAATCGCCTGGCGGAGCTGCTCCATGGTGCGCTCCGGGTCCATTTCGTTGAAATTGTAGAATTGTGATTCGAAACCGCTCTGGAGAAGGAAATCCGAGAGGCGCTTCATCAGCTCCTGCAGGTCAACGGCGCCCGCAGGCTCGCCGGTGTAGCGCGAATAGCGGATGAATTTCATGCTGACCTGTGCTTCATCGAAGAGAGATTCCTCGCTCCGCTCGGAATGACGCGCTCTCGCGCGTCAGTTGAACTGGCGGCGCGGCGGCCGGTTCAGCGGCTCGTGCGGCTCCGGTGCCTTGGGCCGCTCGGCGTGAAAGCCGCGCTCTTCATTGCGGCTGATGCGCCGGTGCGACCACAGACCTTCGAGGATGAATTCCGCCGCAGCCGCGGCGACGGCGGGTTCGGCTTTCCCGTCAGCGCCGAGCCGACCGATGTGCTCCATCAGGCCCTGAATACCTTTGAGCTGCTTGAGCGTCTCCGTCGAGCTAGCGCTCTCCGGCAACTTGAGTTCGCCGCCGAGTTCGAACCACTGAACGACGGATTGGAAATTCACTTCGCCGAGGTGCTGGCTGAAAACTTTCCCCACCGCGGCACGGACGAGTTCGCGCGCGACGTTTTCCGCGCCATGCATCTCGCCTTCATACTCCAGCTCGAGTTTTCCGGTGATCGTGGGGAGCGAAGCGTAGACATCGGCCACGCGCGGCGCGATGATGGATTCGCGATTGCGCACGGCGCGCTGCTCGGCGCTGCTGACCACGCTTTCGAGGCAGGAGATGGGCACGCGCTGGCTGACGCCGGAGCGGCGATCGATGCGCTTGTCTTCGCGCGCGAGAAATGCGATCTGCTCGACGACTTCGCGGATGTAGGAGGGAACCTCGACCTTGCGATTGCTGTCGCGCGCGATCCAGGCCTCCTGGCCGGTGATGGCCAAGCCTTCCTCCACCGTGGCGGGATAATGCGTGCGGATTTCCGAGCCCACACGGTCCTTGAGCGGCGTGACGATTTTGCCGCGCGCGGTATAGTCATCAGGATTCGCGGTGAAGACGAGCAGCACGTCCAGCGGCAGGCGCAGCGGATAGCCCTTAATCTGTATGTCGCCTTCCTGCATGATGTTGAACAAGCCGACCTGTATTTTGCCGGCGAGGTCGGGCAACTCGTTGATGGCGAAAATGCCGCGATTGGCGCGAGGCAGCAGGCCGTAATGAATGGTCAGCTCATCGGAGAGATCGCGGCCGCCGCGCGCGGCACGAATGGGATCCACGTCGCCAATCATGTCGGCGATCGTGACGTCCGGTGTGGCAAGTTTTTCGACGTAGCGCAAATCGCGCGGCATCCACGCGATCGCCGTGGCGTCGCCCTTCTCGGCAATCAACGTGCGGCAGGCGCGGCAAATGGGGCGATAGGGGTTGTCGTTGATCTCGCAGCCCGCGATCACGGGGATTTCGGCGTCCAGAAATTGCGCGAGGGCGCGGAGGATGCGGCTCTTGGCCTGGCCGCGCAGCCCGAGCAAGATGAAATTGTGCCGCGCCAGCAGGGCATTGATGATTTGCGGGATTACGGTGTCTTCGTAGCCGTGGATGCCTGCGAAGAGCGGCTGTTTGCGCTCGAGCGCGCAGAGCAGATTCTCGCGCATCTCGTCTTTCACCGTGCGGCGCGCAACGCGCTGCTCGGGCCACAAACTTTGGCGCAGTTGTCCGAGAGTTTCCAGCCTGATTGTCTCCGGTTTATTGGTCATGGGGCCCCCAAATTTTCCGTGCTTGCCGCACGCAGCGCGAACCGCTTCCATTATAGATGATTCCAAGGAGGCGGAGGTTCACTTCGCTCGGGATTCGAACGCGGTTCCTGCCGCCGCTTGCCGGGGGCAGCGCTGGAGGCATTTGGGTTGTGTGTTCCAGCCGGTGGGATCGTCGAGCAGGATGGACTCAGCGGAGTTCGTTTAGCGCGGCTTCCATCTCCGAGCGCGCGTGCTCATTGCCGGTCTTCTGCGCGGCGGCGATGCCGGCCTGAAAAATTTTACGAGCCTCGTCCGTGCGAGCGAGGCGCACCAGGAGTTGGGCGTACTGCTGGTAGCCCGCCACGTATTCGGGGTGCGTGGCGTTGAGTTTCTCGAAATGCCCGATGGCAGCGTCATTCTCGCCGTTATTCGTGCAATCGAGGGCCAGGCCGTAGAGTGCGAAGGCGTCGTCGGGATTCGCGGCGATGAATTCCTCGAGCATCTGACGCCGGCTTTTCTGTTGTTGGGTGGCCATGGGAATCGCCGTATTATATGCGGCTCGGGCATTTGCGCAAACCGAGGAAGGCGGATGGAGGACCAGCGTGGCGATCAAGCCGAAAACACGCGGAACGATAAGCAAGGAAAAGCTAGGGGGCAAACCGGTGAGCGCGTCGCGCTCGGAAATGACGGAAGTTGTGCTGCCGCAGGACGCGAATGTGCTCGGCAACATCCTGGGCGGGCGCGTGATGCATCTGGTGGATATCGCGGCCGCGATCGCCGCGCACCGCCACGCCAATAGCCATGTGGTGACAGCTTCGGTGGACTACGTGGACTTCCGCAATCCCATCCGCGTGGGCGAGTTGATTATTTTGAAGTCGCAGGTGAACCGCGTCTTCCGCACCTCGATGGAAATCGGTGTGAAGGTCTATTCCGAAAATGTGCTGACGGGAGAGCGTAAGCACACCACGAGCGCGTACGTCACATTTGTAGCCATTGATGAAGAGCGGCACCCCAGGGAAGTCCCGCCGCTGATCGTGCGCACGGCAGAGGAGCGCCGAAGGTATCGCGAAGCGCTGGGCCGCCGCCGCATCCGCCTCGCGCACCGGAACAAGCGCCGGCGCGACGATTAGCTGATTGGCCCCACCCAGATGGGTTTCGTCGTAGGCTGCGGGCTGCCGCCGCTCGGCTCATCGGTGATGGCAAGCGCGGCTGCCGCCCCAATCTCCGCCTGAGGGATCGTGACCACAAGCACGCCGCCTTGTGCGTCCGGCCGGAACACTCCAGCACTGATGGGCGCGCCCTTTTTCGGCACCACCCAAAGCTGCAGCGCGCGGTCCGCGGCGGGGCGGGGAACTTTTTGCGCCGTCAGGACCAGCCCCTGCTGGCCGCTCCAGTAAGCATAAACTTGAGGCAGGTCAGGCCGGTCGGAGGCTTTCAGATTCAACTCGCGCGTGTCCTTCGCGGAGAGAATCGTGACGGCGCGCTGATAGAGGTCGCGATCCGCGGCAAGTTTCGCGCGAATTTGCTGCTGCGCCTCGTTGCGCGCCCGCAATTCCGTCAACTCCCGCTGGAAACTCCGCGTCTGGTAGGTGGAGAAAAGCGCGAGAAGAAGGAGCGCCGCGACGCCCACCCAGGCCCACATTGGAATCCACGGGGCGCGACGCGGCTCCGGCGACAGACTCGCCGCCTCAAGCAATTCGTGGCGCAGAGCGGTGGGAGGCCCGGCCCGGGGCGCGGCGCCGCTGCCGGCGAAAAATGCCGCCACCGCGTCCGCCGTTCGATTGGCGTGCTCCACGCACGCGCCGATGGCCGGGCCTTCCAGATAATTTCCAGTGAGAAAAAGTCCCGGCACAGCGGCGATGCACGCGCGCACCGCGGCGATCCGTTCGCCGTGGCCGAGATTGTACTGCGGCAGGGCGCGCGGATAGCGCTTCACGAGGCGCGTGACGGGAGGCCCCGAGATCTTCATGATCTCGCTCACTTCGCCGAGAACGATCTCCGCGATTTTGTCTTCACCGAGCGCGCAGAGTTCGGGATCGGTGGCGCCGCCCGCGAAGCTGGTGATGGCGACCATGCCTTCCGGCGCGCGGACGGGGAAGAGCCACGAATTCCACACGGTGCCCAGAACGCGGCGCTTTTCCGAGCGCGGCACGAGATAGCCGAATCCGTTCGGCTGGATACCGACCTGATCGCGCCGGTAGCCAGCAGCAACGACGGCCACAGGCGCGTACTCGATCTTCGCGAGCGACGACGCGGCGGCCTGCAGGACGTTTGAAAGCAATTTTGCGGCCACCTGCGTCGGCATCGCGAGGACAAGTGCATCCGCGGTCAGGGTTTCTCTGCGCCCGCCGCGAGTGAGTTCGATTTCGAATTGTTGCCCACCGTCTGCCTTGCGCGGGCGGATTACCTCCACGCGCGCGCCGCAACGCAAATCCTCGCCGAGCGATTGGCCCAGCCGGCGCACAAGAGTGGCCCCTCCTTCGCGAAAACTGCAAAGACCGGCGCGCGGCGTCCCTTTCGGCGGGCGCGACTTCATCGCGCCGCGCAACACGCTGCCGAATTCCTTCTCCCATTGGTGCACCGAAGGAAAGGCGCTACGAAGGCTGAGTTTTTCCGGGTCGCCCGCATAGACGCCGGAAACGAAAGGGGCGACCAGGCGCTCGAGAAGTTCCGCGCCGAATTTTCGACGCACGAAGTCCGCCATGGACTCATCCGCTTCCGGCGGCGCCGTCCTTCGAAAGGGCTCGGACAGCAAGCGGAACTTTGTGCCGAGACCAAGCAGGGAAGTCGTCAGCAGGGACGGCGGAGCCATGGGGACCGGCTGGAGACGGCGGCCGCAGAGAACGTAGCGCGGCGCTCGCGGATCGGCACGCAGCAATTCCGGCGTGAGGCCGAGCGAATCGATCAGTTCCAGAAGCGCCGGCGTGGAAAGAAAACTCTGGGGGCCGAGCTCGAAAAGAAATCCGTCCTGCCGTGCGGATTCAATGACGCCGCCGGCGCGATCAGATTCTTCGAGGAGCAGGACCTGCGCGCCGCTGCGCCGCAAACGATAGGCGCACGCGAGGCCTGAGATGCCGCCACCGATGACGATTGCCTGCACGCGCCGCCTCAGCCGCCGATTCACTCAGAGCGTTTTCGAGAATAACGGGCGGCTATCGAGTTTTTGCTGCTCCAGATAGGAATCAAAGACCATGGCGATGTTGCGAATAAAAATCCGTCCGAGCGGGGCCACGCGGATTTCATCCGCGGAGAGTGAGACCAGGCCGTCGGTCTCGAATTCACGGAGCGCGCCAAGTTCTCTTGCGAAGTATTCGTCGAACGCGATTGCAAATTCCCTCTCGACTTCCGTCTTTGAGATCACTGTGTGGCACAGCAAGCGGCTGATGACCGCGCGGCGCAGCACATCGTCCTGCGTCAATCGGTAGCCGCGCATGGTGGCGATGCCGCGGCGCTCAACGGCGGATTCGTAGCCGGGAAGGTCGCGATAATTCTGCGCGTAGGACGTGCCGATGCCGCTGATGGCGCTGACGCCCATGCCGTAGAGGTCCGCGCCCGCTTTCGTCGTGTAGCCCTGGAAATTGCGGTGCAGCGTCCGATTCTGCTGCGCGACGGCCAGTTCATCCGTGGGCCGCGCGAAATGATCCATGCCGATGTAGAGGTAGCCCGCGTCGATAAATTTCTTCAGGCCGGCGCGGAAGATGTGAAATTTTTCCATGCCCTCGGGCAGATGAGACGCGAACGAACCCTGCTGCTTCTTGAGCCAGGGCACGTGCGCGTAGCTGAACATGGCTACGCGATCCGGCTCGAGCGTGAGCACCTGATCCACCGAAGCGGCGAAGCGATCCGCGGTCTGATGGGGCAGGCCGTAGATGAGGTCCACGTTGATGCTCTCGAATCCGAGCTGCCGCGCTGCCTGGATGATGTCGCGCGTCATCTCGTACGGCTGGACGCGATGGATGGTCTTCTGCACCTCGGGATGAAAATCCTGAATGCCCATGCTCAGGCGGTTGAAGCCGAGCCGCTGCGCGGCCTCGAGATGCTGGCGCGTGGTCACCCGCGGGTCCACTTCGATACCAATCTCGGCGCTCGGGCCGATCGAGAAGCGTTCACGGGTGTAGCCGAAAAGGTCTTCCATCTGTGCGGGACTCAAATAGGTAGGCGTGCCGCCGCCCCAGTGGAACTGGATTACCGGGCGGCGGCGAGAGACATACTTCGCCACCTTCTCGATTTCGCGTTTCAGAATCTCAAGGTAGGGCGGCGCGACAGATTTGTCTTTCTGAATGATCACCGTGCACGCACAGAAAAGGCAGAGGCTTTCGCAGAATGGCAGGTGCATGTAAAGCGAGACGGGCGTGCCGGCAGCGTCTGCCTGGCCGAAGACTTGCTCAAGATCGTCCGGGCCAAAATTATTCTGCCAGACCGGCGCGGTGGGATAGCTGGTGTAACGTGGGCCCGGCTGATTGTATTTATTGAGAAAGTCCTCAGAGATAGAGAACGTTGCCTGGGCCAGTTCGCGATTTGTGTCTGCGGCAGTCATGGAGTCGTGTTCAAGTCAATGTTTCTAGTCCGAGCTACTGAACGGGAGCCGGGCCGGCAGCGTCGCCGTCTGTCCTGCGCGAACGAAAGCTCGCGCGTTCTCCACGGGCGTCATGGGAAGAATGCCGTGGCCCAGATTCAGGATGTGACCCACGCCTCCGGTTTTCTCGATTGCTTCGTGCACGGCGCGTTCGATGCCGGACTGCGGCCCGAGCAGGATGCAGGGATCCACATTGCCTTGCAGCGCTACACGTGAGCCGAGCTGCTGGCGCAATTCCGCCAGATCCACGCGCCAGTCCACGCTCAGAACGTCGGCGCCCGCTCGCGCCACGCTGCGAAGGAGGTGTGCCGTGGCTTTGGTGTAGAGAATCACGGGAGTGTCTCCCGCGCCAAGCTCCGAAATCAGCGCCTGCGTCGCGGGGAGAGCAAACTCATCGTAGTCGCGCAGGCTAAGTTCACCGGCCCAGGTATCGAAAATCTGCACGGCCGATGCACCCGCAGCGATTTGAGCTTTCAGATAGCGTGCGGTGACGCGGGCGATTTTTTCGAGCAGCGTGCGGAAGAGGCCCGGGTCTTCGTACATCAGGCGCTTCGTCGCCGGGAAACCGTCTTTCGCGCGGCCGTCCACCATGTAACACGCCAGCGTCCACGGCGCGCCGGCGAAGCCGAGCACAGGCACTTCGGGACCAACCGCGCGGCAGAGCTGGCGGATGGCCTCGGGCAAAAACCCGGTATCCGTTTCGGGATCAAAATCGCGGAGCTGCTCCACTTGCCTGCGATCGCGAATCGGAGTGGCGAGTACGGGTCCGCCATCGGACAATTCGAGGCCGATGCCCATGGCTTCGGCGGGAATAAGGATGTCGGAAAAAACGATTACCGCGTCCACACCCAGAATCCAGAAAGGTTGCAGAGAAACCTCCACGGCAAGTTCCGGCGTCTTGCAAACTTGCAGGAACGCGTGTTTTTCGCGAACGGCGCGATATTCCGGCAGGAAGCGCCCGGCCTGCCGCATCATCCACACGGGGACGCGTTCGACGGGTTCGCCGCGGCAAGCGCGCAAGAAAAGCGATTTGCGATTCTCAGAAATGATTGGCGTGCAATCCATCGGAGCTTCGATTTCAAATCATAACAGAACCGGTATTCTCCCGCACGGCGCGGAGATGGAGTCGCGAGGGCGCGCCGCCATCTTGAGGCACCTCGGAGCGGTACGCGCGTGTGCTACACTCCGCCGAAGAATTTTACGGAGGGGATTCCGATGCGGATGTTGATTGACGCGCGATCGCGCAGTTTTGCTGCCGTGCTTGCCTTGTCAGTCCTGGCCTGCACGATTTCGGTCCGCGCGCAGACGGAACCGAAGCTTTCGCCCGAGGCGCGCGCGCGCGTGGACCACATCGCCCAGCGGGTGCTCGCGAAGAGCGGCGCACCGAGCGCGTCCATCGCCATCGTGGGGGACGGTGAAATTGTTTACGTCCGGACCTACGGCGACGCGCGCCTCGAACCCAGGATTCCGGCGCGGCCGGAGATGCGCTACAGCATCGGTTCGATCAGCAAGCAGTTCACGGCCGCCGCCATCCTGCTGCTTGCCGAGCAGGGAAAGCTTTCGCTCGACGATCCTGTCTCGCGGTTCGTCCCGAATCTCACGCGCGCCAACGAAGTCACCATCCGCCAGTTGCTCTCGCACACGGCCGGATATCAGGATTTCTGGCCGCAGGACTACGTGCCGCCGTTCATGATTCCAGAGGTGACCGCGGACCAGATTCTGGAACGCTGGGCGCGCAAGCCGCTCGATTTCGAACCCGGCACAAAGTGGCAGTACAGCAACACAGGATTTGTGATCGCCGGGCTGATCATTGAGAAGGCCAGCGGCACTCCGCTGTTGCAATTCTTGAGCGCGCAGATTTTTGCGCCACTGGGAATGCAGAGCGTCTTGAACGTGGACCAGACCCGCCTCACCGAGTCCGATCCCACCGGCTATTTGCGCTATGCGCTCGGGCCGCGGCGCGTCGCGCCGAAGGAAGGGAAGGGCTGGCTCTTCGCTGCGGGCGAATTGGCCATGAGCGCGGAGGATTTGGCGAAGTGGGACATCGCCATGATCGGCCAGAGGCTGCTGAAGCCGGAGTCCTACAAGGAAATGCAGACCGTCGTGAAACTCAAGAATGGCGAATCCACGCGGTACGGATTGGGAATCGGCATCAACACCATTGCTGGTCACCGCGCGCTTTCTCACGGCGGGGAAGTCTCCGGCTTCAGCGCGCAGAACATCGTGCTCCCGGACGACCGGGCGGCGATCGCGGTTCTCACCAACGCGGACGCCTCCGGAGCGGCGGCGGACATCGCGCGGCAGATCGTCACCGTGCTGTTTCCTGGCGACGCGATCACGGTCGAACGGCAGCAGCGGGCGCTTGAGATCTTTCGCAACCTCCAGCGCAACGTGATTGATCGCTCGCTTTTCACCGCCAACGCCAACAGTTACTTCGGCACGCAGGCGCTCAAGGATTTTGCCGCCAGCCTCGGTCCGCTCGGGCCACCGGAAGATTTCACTCAAGTGAGCCAAAATGAGCGTGGCGGAATGACTTTTCGCGCATACCGCGTCGTGTTTGGCGAAAGATCAGTCGTGGTGGCCGTCCGGGAAATGCCGGACGGCAAAATCGAGCAATACCAGGTTTCTCCGGCGGACTAAACGGATCGCCCAGGCATTGCGTGCGACCTTTTCACACGCGTATCCCTCTGCGCATCCGATTTGGATATAATGAACTATCGTTAGTGGCTCATTTTCGTGGAAACCTCAAATTCAAATCTCCGGCCTCTGATTCACTAGCGCTGGACCCTGATGAACACCCAACTGGGCATCCTCACTCTCGTTTTCTACGCTGCGAGTCTGGGCCTCTACGTTTGGCATCTCTACGTAAATAAGGGCGTAATCGGGCGTGTGGCGACGCTGTGTCTCGCGGCCGGCGTCGTCGCGCATTACTTCGCCTTGCTGGAGCGTTCGCGCTGGGTGCACTCGGTTCCGTATCAGGACGTGTACGGGGCGACGTCGCTCTTCGGCTGGCTGCTCGCAATCACCTATCTGGGACTGGAACTCTTCCATCGCCAGCGCTCCGTCGGCCCGTTTGTCTTGCCTTGGGTGATTGGATTATTTCTGGCGGCAAATATCGAATCTGGCGCCACTCCTCCTCCGCCACCGCCCGCGCACGGGCCGCTCTTTGCTTTTCACGTGACGCTCAACATTCTGGCCTACTCTGCGTTCACACTCGCTTTCGTGCTGAGCCTCATTTATCTGCTTCAAAACCGCCTCCTCCGCGATCGCAAGCTCGGCACCGTCTTCTGGCGCTTTCCCGCGCTTGAGGTGCTGGAGGGCATGAGCCGCAGCAGCGTCATCGTGGGCATGATTGCACTGACCATCGGGATGTCGCTCGGATTCGTCTGGGCGCACCGCATCCGCGGCAGCTACTGGAACGGCGACGCCAAGGAAATCATCACGCTGCTGATCTTCGCGTCTTACGCCGTGTATCTCTGGCTTTCCCGCCAGACGGCGTGGCGTGGCGCGCGCGCGTCCCGGCTGTGCGTGATCTGTTTTCTGATCCCCATTTTCAGCATCACGGTTGTCAATCTCTACCTTTCGCACTATCACAGGTACTTTTGATGGAGATCGTCCTCATCGGACTGAATCACCGCACGGCCTCGGTGGAGTTGCGCGAGCGCGTCGCCTTCACCGCCGAGCAGGCGCGTCGCGCGGCGGAGGAACTGCGTTCGCAGGCTATTCTCGAAGAGACCCTCGTGCTGTCCACGTGCAACCGCAGTGAGCTTTACGGCGTGCCCGCGGAGGATCCGCAACAGAGTCTTGGGGCACTGGAAGATTTTTTGGCATCGTTTCACAAATTGTCGCCCGCGGATCTGAACGGCTCGATCTATCGCCACTCGAACCGCGACGCCGTGCGTCATCTCTTTCGTGTGACCGCGGGTCTCGATTCCATGCTCCTCGGCGAAGCGGAAATACTCGGCCAAGTGCGCGAGGCGTACCGCGTAGCGCTCGATTCTGGCGCCACGGGGCCGGTGCTCAACCGCATGTTTCAGGGCGCGCTCGAGGTAGGCAAGCGCGTGCGCGCGGAAACCGAAATCGGGACGCGGCCGGTGTCGGTCGCTTTCGCGGGCGTAAAACTGGCCGAACAGATCTTCGGCCATCTGCGGGATCACCGCGCGTTGATTCTGGGTGCGGGAGCTGTGGGCGAGCAGGTGGTGGCGCACCTGCGCGATCGCGGGATTGCGCGCGTGTTGGTTGCCAACCGTTCGCTTGAACGCGGCGAGGAACTTGCGGGAAGCGTCGGGGGCGAAGCGGTGGCCTGGGAGAATCTTTCGAACGCGCTCGAATCGTGCGACATGGTTGTTTGTTCGGTGGGCGGCGCGGAACGCGTTTTGACGCGCGCGTTGCTCGTGCGCGCCATGGCCGCGCGGTCGAATCGCGCGATGTTCGTGATTGACCTGGGCGTGCCGCGCAATGTCGAGCCGGCGGCGGGGAAGCTCTACAACGTATATCTCTACAATCTCGACGATCTCGGCGGGATCGTCGAGCAGAACAAGAAAGCGCGCGAAGAAGAAGTCCCGCGCGCTGAGGCCATCATCGAACAGCACGTCGCGAAATTCGAAGCCTGGCAAGCAGGCTCCGAGGCTGCCGCGGTCTTGAATGAACTGCGGGCCAAGCTTCATCACGAGCGCGATGCGTTTCTGCGCGAGCGTTTGGCGGAAATGTCTCACCTGAGTCCGGAGGAACGCGAGAAAGTGGCGCGGTTGACGGAGGAGATGCTCGACCGCGTCGTCCTCGGTCCGGTTGAAAAACTCGGCGGGGCGCAGAACATGCGTCACCGCCTGCGCGACTTGCAAGCCTTGCGCGAACTCTTCGGGCTCGACAAGGACAAATCTTGAAACCGCTGCGGATTGGTTCGCGCGGCAGCGTGCTGGCGCTCTGGCAGGCCAACCACATCCGCGAGCGCCTGAGCCGCGAAGCCGGAGTGGAATCGGAGATCTTCATCATCAAGACCTCAGGTGACCGCTTCCAGCAGGGGAACGTCAACCAAATCGGCCTCAAGGGCGTTTTCATCAAGGAACTCGAAGACGCTCTGCTCGCGAACCGTGTGGATCTGGCGGTGCACAGCATGAAGGATGTGCCGACCGAAATTCCCGCGGGCCTCACCATCGGCGCCATTTGCCGCCGCGAGGATGTTCGCGATGCGCTGGTGGCTCAATCGGGCGCGAAACTAGACCAATTGCCCGCGAAGGCGCGTGTCGGCACCAGCAGCCTCCGCCGGCAATCGCAGTTAAGGCACCACCGCCCCGACCTCGACTTGCGCGAGCTGCGCGGCAACGTGGATACGCGCCTGCGTAAAGTCGAAAGCGGCGAATACGACGCGGTGGTGCTGGCGAAGGCGGGTCTCGATCGCCTGGGATGGAGCGCGCGCATCACCGAAGTGCTCTCGACTGACGTGAGCCTGCCCGCGGTGGGGCAAGGAGCATTGGGAATCGAAGCGCGCGCCGATCACGCCGAAGTCATGAAGGTGCTCGCGCAGCTCGATGACGGGGAGACTCGCGCGGGAGTAACGGCGGAGCGCGCGTTGCTCGCCAAGCTCGAAGGCGGCTGCCAGGTGCCGCTCGGCGCCTGGGGGCGCATCGAAGATGGGCAACTGGTCCTCGATGCGTGCGTGCTCTCGCTCGACGGTTCGGACTACCTCCGCAAGCGAGGCACTGGATCGCCGGCCAACGCCGAATCCTTGGGCCGGGATCTCGCGGGTGAAATGTTGGCCGCGGGCGCGGACCGCATCCTGCGGCTCGCCGGGAGAACCCTTGGCGGGCGATAACATCAAGCCGCTGGCAGGGAAACGCATCGTCGTGACGCGCGCGCCAGAGCAGGCCGAACCCCTAGGCAAATTGTTGGCGATGCTAGGGGCCGAGGTTGTATTTCTTCCGACAGTTACATTTTCGGAGCCCGCGGACTCTGATCTCCTGGACCAAGCCGTCGAACGGCTGGATGAATTTGACTGGGTGCTCTTCACCAGTGCGAACGCGGCCCATTTCTTCGGCGAGCGCTGCCGCAGAGCAGGACGGATGCCACCCGTGGTCCACGACCGCGACCGATATGGATTGACGCAGCGCGTTCCGGGGTATCCATCGATCGCCGCGGTTGGCCCAGCCACTTCCGAAGCGGCAGTGGCTGCCGGTTTTGTGGTGGATTATGAGGCCACCGAGTTTCGTGGCCTGGCACTCGCTGCTGAACTCGGTCCCCGATTGACCGCCAAAAGAATTCTGCTCCCGAGGAGCAACCGCGCGAGCAACGAGTTGCCTGCCGCACTCGCCGAGGCAGGAGCAATCGTCGTGGATGTGGTCGCCTATGAGACGCGGCGACCCGAAGCGATTGACGCGAGTGTCATCGCATCCATTCGCCGGTGTGAAGTGGATGCTATCACCGTGATGAGCCCGTCGGCATTTCACAATCTCGCGGATGAGGTTGGTCTCGATGAACTGCGGGGAATTGCCAATCGCGTCGCGCTGGCAGCCGTAGGCCCTGTCACAGCCGAAGCGATGACTGCTGCAGGCCTGCACGTCGCCATCGTTGCATCAGAATCTACAGCCATAGGGCTTGGCCTTGCCGTCGCGCGTCACTTTGGTGCACATTTTACGTCCGAATTGAGGCCTATATGAGCTTTCCCACACACCGCCCGCGCCGCCTGCGTCGCACCGAAGCCATGCGGAGCTTCGTGCGCGAAACGCGTCTCACGACGAAGGGCCTGATCTATCCCATGTTCGTTTGCCCGGGCACGAAAGTGCGCGTCGAAGTCAGCTCCATGCCCGGCGTCCACCAGCAATCGGTGGATCAGATCGTAGAGGAATGCCGTGAAGTCGAACAACTCGGCATCCCCGCGATCATTCTGTTCGGCCTGCCGGAACACAAGGACGCGCGCGGATCAGAAGCGATTTCACCGCAAGGCGTGGTGCAGAAGGCCATCAAAGCCATCCGCAAGGCCAAACTGAACTTGCTGGTCATCACCGATGTGTGCCTCTGCGAGTACACCAGTCACGGCCACTGCGGCGTGGTGAAAGACGGCGAAGTGCTCAACGACCCCACCGTCGAGATTCTTGCGCAGGAAGCGCTCTCGCACGCGCGCGCCGGCGCCGATATCGTTGCTCCCTCGGACATGATGGACGGGCGCGTCGGCGCGATCCGCCGCGCGCTCGACGAGCATCATTTTGCCGACGTCGCGATCCTATCGTATGCGGCGAAATACTGTTCAGGGTTTTACGGGCCGTTCCGCGAAGCCGCGCAGTCCGCGCCGCAATTCGGCGACCGCCGCAGCTACCAGATGGATCCTGCCAACGTTCGCGAAGCGCTGCGCGAGGTCGCGTTGGATATCGAAGAAGGCGCGGACATGGTCATGGTGAAGCCTGCGCTGCCGGATCTCGATGTGATTCGCGCCGTGCGCGAGCGCTTCGACGTGCCAATCGGCGCATACAACGTGAGCGGCGAATATTCGATGATCAAGGCAGCGGCGCGCAACGGCTGGCTCGACGAGCAGCGCGTCGTGCTCGAAGTGCTCACCTCGATTCAGCGCGCCGGTGCGGACGTCATCCTCACTTATCACGCCAAGGACGTGGCGCGCTGGCTGAAAGCCTGCTGACGCTTCCTCAGGAGAGCACTCTGTGGCATCGCGATCCCGTGCGCGTTCCCAAGCCATCTTTCGCGAAGGCGAGAAAGTTCTCGTCGGCGGCGTAAACAGTCCCGTGCGCGCATTCCGCGCTGTGGGTGGCGAGCCGCTCATCATCGAACGCGCCGCGGGCGCGCGCATCTGGGACGCCGACGGCAACGAGTATCTTGACTACGTGGGTTCCTGGGGCGCGATGATCCTGGGCCACGCGCATCCCGCGGTAACCGCTGCGATTTCCGATCAGGCTGGCCGCGGCACGAGCTTCGGCATGACCGCCGAACTCGAAATCCAACTTGCGCAGGCGATTTCCCGCGCCATGCCTGCGCTCGAAATGGTGCGCTTCGTAAGTTCCGGCACGGAAGCCACCATGAGCGCGATTCGCCTGGCACGCGCGTTCACCAAACGCGATTTCATTCTCAAGTTTGAAGGCTGCTACCACGGCCATGCGGACAGTTTTCTTTCGCATGCAGGCTCGGGCTTGGCCACGCTCGGCATCGCCGCGAGTCCCGGCGTGCCGCAAGCCGTGGCCGAGCTCACTTTCAACGCTCCCTACAACGATCACAGGGCCGTCGAAGCCATCTTTGCGAGGCATCCCAGCAAAATCGCAGCGATCATCGTCGAACCGGTGGCCGCGAACATGGGTGTGGTGTCTCCCGCGGCAGGATTTCTCGCCGGCTTGCGTGACATCACGCGGCGCAATGGCGCCCTGCTTATATTCGACGAGGTCATCACGGGATTTCGTCTGGCGCTTGGCGGCGCGCAGTCGGTATTCGGCATTCAGCCCGACCTCACGACCATCGGAAAAATAATCGGCGGAGGACTTCCCGTCGCCGCGTACGGTGGCCGCCGCGACATCATGGAAAATGTCGCGCCGCTCGGGCCGGTCTATCAGGCGGGCACGCTCGCCGGGAATCCACTGGCCATGCGCGCGGGGATTGCTACGCTCGAGCAATTGGCCGTGCCCGGATTCTACGAATCGCTCGAGCACAAATCAGCGCGACTGGTGAAGGGGTTGAAGGATGCGCTTATGGCCAGCGGAATGCCGAGCCAGCTCAATGCGGTGGGATCGCTCGCAACGCTGTTCTTCACACCCGAGACGGTGAGCGACTACGCCGGGGCCAAGAAGTCGGACACGAAACGCTATGCCGCGTTCTTCAATGCCATGCTCGATCGCGGAGTATTCCTCGCCCCATCTCAGTACGAGGCCATGTTCGTCTCCGCCGCACACACTGACGCCGATATTGACCATACCGTCGAAATTGTCCGCGAGAGTCTTATGGCCGCGAGGTAGGAATCCTAGCCGAAGATTTTCTTCATCCCAGTTTCGAAATCAATCGGATCAAATCCCAAATCCCGCTGCGCGGGGCCGATGTCCATCGGCGTGTTTTGATTGGAGCCGAGAATGTTGCTCACCGTGATCGGTGGCCGCGGCAGCAAAGACGCCAGAATCCGCGCAGCCAGCAGCGCCACTCCAAAGGGAATGTGAAACTTGCGTCGCTTCAATCCCAGCTTGGCGGAAATCCCGTCAATGAGTTGATCGAACGTAATCTCGTTCGGGCCGCCCAGATCGTAGCTCTTGCCAATGGTTGCGTCGCGCTCGATGCACCTGCAAATCGCCTCTGCAACATCCTCAATGTAGACCGGCGCGCAAATCCATTGGCCATCGCCGAGCACGGGCACGATGGGCAGTTTTTGCACGAACTTCGCCACCGCGCCGAAAACACCTTTTCTTTCCTCGCCATACACGACGCTCGGCATCAGCGTGGTCACGTCCAAACCTGAGTTCGTGAACATCCGGTCTGCCTCACTCTTGGTGCGCGCATAGGTGCCTTTTCGCGGAATCTTGGCGGCCTGGGAGCTGATATTGATTACCCGCGTGCAGCCCGCGGCCTTGCAAGCGGACACCAGCTTTTCCGCGCCGCCCACGTTGACTTCCTCGCTCCACTTTTCGTCGGCCATCGCCGCGGCAAGATGCACGACTACCGCGACGTCCTTCATCGCCGCGGTTAGCGCGGCCGCGTCGCGTACATCTGCCGAAACCACTCTTAGCTGCGCATGCGGGGCAAACGGCGACGCGCCCGGCGCGCGCACCATCGCTTTTACCGGCCAGCCGCGTTGCAGCAGCCGCTCCACGACAGGCTTGCCGATGAAGCCGCCTGCCCCCGTGACGAGAACGTATCGATCCGGCCTGACGTTCATCCCGCGCCCTCAATCTCGTCTCAGCGATTCACAAATCGCGCGCATTTTATACCGCTTGAGTTCGATTCGGGGTGGGTATCACGCGCCGGACAGAAGAAACTCGCTCAGCGGAAGTTCTCGACCACCATGATGTCGCTCTCCCCGCGGTCGTTCTGCACGAAGAGCAGCCAGCGGCCGTCTCGTGAGACGTCGAGGGTTGCCCCCAGGGTCTTGTTCACCTTCATAACGGTGCGCACCTTACCGGAGACCAGATCCAGGTACTCGATCGACGGGGATCCTCCGGTAGGGGTGTTGACGAAGTAGATCCCTACGTCCGTGAGGACCCAGTTAAACGGTGTGATCCCTTCGAGGACCAGTGTCGTCGGACCTCCTTCCGCGGGGATTCGCCACAAACCCGGATGCGTGAAGTCCTTCGAGAAATATACGAACTTTCCGTCGGCTGTTTCCGCGCCGTCCATGCCCCCGTCTTTCGTCAACTGTTCGGCAGGGCCGCCCGCCACCGGCATCCTCCAGAGTTGCACCTGGCCGCTGCGGTCCGAGGAGAAATACATCCGTCGGCCGTCGCGGGACCAATGAAACTTCGAATCGTTCCTGTCCCCGGCATCAAATCTTTGCGGCGGGCTACCGTCCAGTTTCAGCAGGTAGGCTTCACGCCGGTCCGAGCGCACCTCAATTACCGCGCGTTGGCCATCCGGCAGCCAATCGAACTGATCAATTAGCGGCCCATTCAGCCACGTGAGGCGCTGCGAATCGCCGCCGTCGCTGTCGGCCACCCAGACTTCATCGCTGCCGGTCCGGTTTGACATGAACAGTATTTTCTTCCCGTCCGGTGAATACTTGGGGCTGTTCTCACGCCGCTTGGAAAAGATCAGCCGTTCACTCGGGTCGCCGGCGCGTCCCGGCGCGATGAGCGGCAGCCGCCAAATGTTGAAGTCATCGTCCGCTTTCAGTATGGCCATGCGGTTCCCGCGCAGGGCGATGGAGGGAAAATAGACCTGTTCGTCGGTGAGAGGGATTTCGCGCGGTGCCCCTCCTGACACCGAAATCCGCCAGAGTTCGTAGTTCACACCCTGCTTGGAGGAATAGATAATCTCGCGCCCATCGGGGGTCCAGGCCGGCGTCAGCTTGGACCAGGCATCGGTAGTGACTTGGCGAGGAACACCGCCTTCGCGGGACACCACATAAACTTCGCCCGCGGGATTCTGCGATGCCCGTCGCACGAACGCGAGGCTCTTTCCATCGGGCGAGAAGCATGCCGAAGTGTCTCCCTCGGAATCGGCCGGAGGCGAGGTGATTCTTTTCTTCTCCCCGGTTTCGGGAGAGACGACATACACGCTCAGGGGCTCCGCCGCGGTTTCGCGATCCGCATACGCGATCCATTTTCCGTCCGCCGACCAGTTCACTTCAATCGAGCTGGGCCAGGCACCCATCAACTCCGCCAGCTTTCGGTCCGCACCGCCGAAGAGCGGTACGGTGTAGATTGCGCGTTTCCCGGGCTCGGTTTCGCGAAGGACGGCGATGAAATGGGCGTCCGGCGACCACGCTGGCAGTCCCAGGGCGCCCTCCTCGTTCAGCCGCAGCGGGTCGCCGCCGCCAATCACCTGGACATAGAGATGCGATTGTGGATCCGTGCCGCGATTCGTTGCATAGGCGAGGTAGTTGCCATCCGGTGAGATCGCGCCGGGCCACACCGTGGTACCGGGGAAACTCGTAATGGGAATGAAGTGAATCGGCGGACTCGGTTGATTGCCCATGTATCCACGGGCCAGCAAGAGGCCCACGACAAGCAATCCGCATGCAGCCAGCACGAGCCCGGCGAAGCGAAATCGCCCCTGGGGCGCAATCCCCGGGAGAGCCTTCTGTCTTAAGCCGCCCAGTTGCCCTTCTGCGGGGCCGGATTCCGGCGAAGACTCTTCAAACTCCTGCGTGACGATGCGCGAACGCGTCCGCCTTCGCACCAGAATCTCAGCGCCGGCGTCCTCGATCAATTCAACGGGAGCAGCAAACCGATATCCCCGCTTGGCAATCGTTTCGATATAGGTCGAGCCGTCCGGCAACCCACCGAGGGTTTTCCGCAAGAGTGAGATGTGCACATTGAGATTGCCCTCTTCCACGAAGGCGTCGGGCCAAATCTCCTTCATCAATTGGTCTTTCTCGACGATATGGCCGTGGTTCTGTACCAGTACCAGGAGGGTTTCGAACGCCTTGGGTGTGAGTGGGACAGGCCTGCCGTGGTAGCGGAGAACCCGCTCACCTTGATCCAGTTGAAAAGGTCCGAACTCGTAGAAGTGCTTTTCTTGCTGGGCCATACACGTATTAAGAAAAAACCAAACTTCTATTAAGGACTTACGTACCGCAATTCCGTAAGGTGGCGGCGCGCAGGCAAGAATTCCAGCGACCGCTGGGTGACGGAACCTGGCACATCGTAACGCGATGGCCGGACAGTGGCAAGCGTAGAGGGAATGACAAGGCACCCCCGGCGTGCTCGGTTTGCTCCTGTGAGAACGCCAGAACGGACCGAGGCCCGAGGGAGGGCATGAAAAAGATCCGGCGCATGGAAATTACCGTCGACACCGAAGAATTCTTACTGGTTCGGCGTCCGGACCGCCAGAGCGGGGGATGGTGCAGCACGTGCGGCGTTCAAGTCCAAATGATAACGGTCGAAGAAGCCGCGGCGCTCTTGGGTCACCCCGCCGAGAAGATACGGGCGTGGGTGGCGGCTGGCGAGATGCATCTGTGTGAGACACCGAATCACGCCAAACGCGTGTGCGGCAACTCGACTCTGCAATTTGTGCCGCGGAGTCCGCGGCCGGATGAAATCCAAGATCGTGTGATAAGTTCTGAAGCATGGAAAGGAGATAAACGATGAACCTCTCAGAACGCACCGGGAAGACGATGGCGTGGATATTGGCGGTGGCGCTCTGCGCGGCGCTGTTGACGCGCCCGGCCTCAGCCAAGAAAAATGTGGAATACCTCGACGGCGTGATGCTCGGGGAGGAGTACGCCGTCAAATTCCGCACCATCGGCGGATCCGCGGGTAGCAACTACGATGAGTTTCACTTCTTCATCCAGGTCGGTCAGGTGGTTTATGTCGGCGCGTACCGGAAAGACATGATTTTTCAGTATAAGCCCAAAGCCGCTGACTGGCCGGCCGGAATGCCCGTCCAGGTCCGCTTCGAGAAAAAATCCGCGTTTGGACTGATCCATACGACGTTCATGTATGTGCGTAGGCCGAACACCGACAAAGAGGTAATTACTCATCTCTTCAGCGTCATGGGACCTGACGGCAAGCAAAAGTGCGGCCACTTTTTCTGTAATTAGTTAGAGGCCATTGAGAACTTCCGGATTTTGAAGGAGGACAAAATGAAAAGGCTATCTTTGTTGTTAATTCTAACTCTCGCCATCACCCCATTGGTGTGGTCGGGAGTGGGCGAAGGCTCCGCGAAGTACGTGGACGGTTCCGCTCCCGGCCTCAAGAAAGGAATGGAGGGAGTCACCCACGCGGATGGTCCGCTGGAATTCATCTTCGACTACAAGAAGGGTGATTTCCGGATTCCGTTCTTGCAGATTACCGGGCTGCATTACGGCAATAAGTCGCATATGACGGTCCGCTACAGCGTTTTCCTGGGCGTGCATCCATCGAAGGCGCACGATTACATGCTGACGATCGATTACACCGATGCGAACAAAGCGCCGCAGACCGTTGAATTCATGCTGGGCAAAAGCCGCATCTGGAACACGCTCATCAACCTCCAGAGCAAGTCGGGCCAGAAAATCCAGTTCGACAACCAGGAGGCCTGCAAGCACGCGGCCCACGATGCGCCTCCGGGCCAAATGGACTGCGGCGACATCCCCGCGGCTCCCGCGGAAGAGAGCGGAAGAGAAAGGGAAGAAGTAGCTCCCGATTCGTTGCGCCAGGCGGAAGGAGTCTGACATGCGAGTTAGCGCGATTCTCTCAATTGGCTTGCTCGGCGTTTCCTGCCTCGCTTCTCCGTGGAGGCTGGCGGCGCAGGACTATCACGAAAAAGACAAAGACCAGTTGTACGACAACTCCGATAAGTACTTCCTGCTTGCGGCAAAGGTTTACGGGAAGTTCCTTCTGGGACATTGCTCGCAAAAGCTGATCCCCGGCACGACCACCGCCAGCATGACGTGCAGCGGCAATACTTCGACCTACATTGCCGATCTTCAGGGTGGACTCCTCCAGTTCGCGGCCGAGCGCGCTTCCAGGAGGGTGGGCGAACGCCTCTCCAAAGTCGTCCAGCAACCTCTCAACAACAGTCCGGAAGCCCTGCAAGCCGCGAAGAATGCCACTCAACAGTGCAACGATGGAATCCAGCGCGCTTGCGTGGACCTGGGCTACGCCACGCTCAAGGGCTGGGGCGTGCCGCGCAATCGGCAGCGCGCCGATTTACTTTTCCGCAAGGCCTGTGCGGCCGGCGAACCGGAGGGCTGCGGCTACCTGGCGGCCGGCTACGAGCGGGATTACCCCAAGGAAGCCGCCGAGCTCTACAGCAAGGCATGCTTCGCCGGCCAGGGTGATTCCCCCTCCTGCGGGCGTCTCGCCGCTCTGAATGAGCAGGGCCGCGGCGTGACGAAAGATTTGCCCCTCGCCGCCGCTCTCTTTCAGCGGCACTGCGAGAAGTCGGAAAACGAACCTTCCGTCTGCGAGGGGTGGACGCGCATGAGCAAATTGGGGGTCCAGCCTCTGGACATCACTTCAAAATTCGCGCCCGAGCCGCCCGCTGCGGCTCCGCTGAAACCCCCGGATTCGCAGGAATGACACGCGAGCCCGAGCCACGATGCGATTCAAGTGCACTTAGGATCGGTAAAGTTTGTTTCTCGGCGCGGTCCAGTTTGACGCCCGGGACTCCATCGGTCTGCGCTTGCCCGATTCGGGCAAGGTGCGGCGTCAGCGGGGCGACGGGGCGGCCTGAGACTTGCTCTTCATTGGGCCCAACGCCCCGCTGACGGTTTCTCCAGCCCTCTGCTGATCCTGGCCACCTCACGGCGCCCTCTTTCTTTGCTGCGCTTCACGTAATTCTGTGCATAATAGCCGCCATCCCCGTGCAGTAGGGGAATGCGTATGCTCGCCACCGATCTCCGGCCGTTGAGCCTCGGCGAATTGCTCGACCGCACGTTCTCTCTTTACCGCAATCGGTTCTGGCTCTTTGTCGGAATCATGGCCGTGCCGCAGACGATCTTTCTGGCATTGAGTCTCCTCATTGAGGTCTTCGCCAACCCCCAGAAAATGGTGACGCCGCCGGCGCCGGGTGCCTCACCTCTGGCGGCAATGGCCATGCTCGGGGCTGTGGCCGCATTCGCCATTCCCTTGGCGATTCTCGCCTATGCCATCTACCATGTGGCCATGGGAGCGACCACCGAGGCCGTTTCCCAGGTCTATCTGGGCGGTTCCCCCACGATTGGAGCGGCCTACCAGAGGGTCCGCGGCAGAGTCGGCGCGCTCATGGCCGTGACGTTCTCAATCCTGTTGGGCGTAATCGTCGTTTGGATCGGACCGGTACTTCTCTTGTTCGCCCTCGTTTTTGCGCTGAGTGGATCCGGCGGTGGCGGAAGTGTGGCTGCGGCTATCGGGGCGCTATTCGGGGTGCTGCTCTTTTTCGGCGGCGGCGCGCTGGCCGTTTGGGTACTGCTCCGTTACAGCCTGGCCATCCCCGTCTTGATCCTGGAGAAGATTGGCGTCTGGGCGTCTCTCCGCCGGAGCGCAAGGCTGACCTCGGGGCATCGCGGCCGGATTTTTCTTTTGTGGCTGCTGATGGTGGTCATTACCTACGCGGGAGTCCTTCTCTTCCAGGTGCCGTTCCTCGTCGCGGCCTCCCTCGTTTACAAGAGCGGAAATTCTCCACTCTGGTTCCGGGCCCTCGTGAACCTGACGGGGGGAATTGGCGGAATCCTGACCGGCCCGCTGTATTTGATCGGAGTTTCGTTGTTTTACTACGACATTCGCGTGCGCAAGGAAGCTCTCGACATCCAACTGATGCTCGATGGCCTGCCGCGGGAAGCCGCTGGCTCCGCCGACGCGCCTCCCGCCCTTCCTGCTTCATGAGTCGCCGGAAATGAAAGCGCCCCTTCCGCGGTTCGCAATCCTTTTGGTTCTCGCCTGCACCTTCGCTTCGGTTTCCGCTCGAGGACAGGAGCAGCCCCTGGATTCATCTTCTTCCGCGTCAGCAGAGATGGATCTTCCCGCGTTTCGCTCCGAACTGGACCGCCTCTCCGATGCCGTGGACAAATTGGGGCCGGACGCGGGCGAAGCAGAAGCTCTGCGGCAATCACTCACCAAATCGTGGACGGTCCGCGCGGGCGAAGAGCGCTTCGAAGTCTCGACTCACTGGTTTGACGCCGAGCTCGCTTCCATGGCCAAAGAGCCGGCGAAGCTCGACGTCCGCAAGCGGGAGATTCACAGCCGGCTTGAGGCACTGCGCGAACAGGCCGCGGCCCTCGAGAAGACCTCCGCCGAACCAAATCAGGCATCGGCCCGAACAACCCTCAACAAGATTCTCCAGCGCCCGGAATTCAAAACCGTTGCTCAGCAGTCCTGGTGGGACCGCGCCCAAGCTGCATTGTGGCGTTGGCTGGGCAGAATTGTTGATTGGATTTTCGGCCGCTTGGGCAAGGTTTCGCCCGGGCGCGAAATCCTGGTGTGGGTGGTGATTGGAATCGCGTTCGTGTTGCTCGCCATCGTGGGCAGGGGGATTTTGCTGCGCGCGGCGCGCTCGGAGTCCATGCGCATTAAAGCGGCGCGGCCCGCCGGAAAAACGTGGAATGAGTGGGCTCAGGATGCTCTGCGCGCCGCGGCGAAGGGAGACTATCGCAAGGCCGTGCACGCCGCGTACTGGGCGGGCGTTTTCCGCCTGGCGGATCTCGGCGCGTGGGAACTGCATCGTTCCCGGACTCCGCGCGAGTATCTCCGGCTCCTTGAGCAGCAAAAGCCGCCCTTGGTGGCGCCGGCGGCAGGCGCCGAGCGCGTCGCAGCGCTGGCGAACCTGACGCGCCGCCTCGAAATCACCTGGTACGGATTCGAACCCGCGACAGAAGCCAATTTTCGCGAAGCCGTCGCACACCTGGAGGCGCTCGGATGTCGGTTCCCCTCGAGTCTGGCGACCGCAAGATCCTGATTATTGCGGGCGGTATGCTCCTTGTGTTCATCGCCATCGCGCTGCGGTTCGCTCCCACGCCCGCCCAGCGTTCGTCCGGCATTCCCTCGACGTATTCCAGCTCCAGTGACGGCGCGAAAGCGGCCTTCTTGCTGCTGAAGGAATTGGGATACAACACCGCTCGCTGGGAAATGCCTCCCGGAGAACTTTCGCGGAAGGCAGAAGAGGTGACTCTCATCCTGGCCGAGCCCCTTCTTCCCGCTTCTGGTCAGGATTTGCAAGCTATCCACGAATTTCTCCGGGAAGGTGGCACCGTGGTGGGGACCGGGGCGGCGGTCGCGAAACTTCTTCCTCAAGCGCGAACCAGTCCCTACGAAAAACCGGGTGCCAAGTGGAAGGCGTATCATCCCGTCCTGCCCAGCCCGCTTGCGCGCGACGCCCAGGAGGTCACGATGGAACCCCGCTTGCGCTGGGCCGGCAGCGGCCCGGATCAACTGGCCGTTTACGCCGAGGGTGAAAACGCCGTGGTAGTGACGTATCCCTACGGGAGAGGCCGCGTTATCTGGTGGGCGGCCTCCACACCACTCGAGAACGCGGGCATCGCCAAGTCAGGCAACCTGAACCTCCTGCTGAATTCCATCGGGCCGCGCCAGGGCAGGCAAGTACTCTGGGACGAATTCTTCCATGGCCAGCGCGGCTCGCTGTGGAGCTATTTTGAAGGAACGCCGATTCCCTGGGGACTCGCGCAGTGCGGCGTTGTGGCTCTGGCCGTATTTCTCACGTTCGGGCGTCGCGCGGGCCCCATTCGCGCACCGCAGGTGGAATCGCGCCTCGCGCCGCTTGAGTTTGTCGAAACGCTCGGAGACCTGTATCACCGCGCGCACGCGGCGTCGGCCGCGGTGAGCATCGAGTATCAGCGCTTCCGCTACTTGTTGACGCGGCGTCTGGGCGTGCCGCCGTCCGCTTCCATCGCGCAGCTTCACGAAGCGGTGCGCGAGCGGCTGGGCTGGAGAGAGCCGGGCTTCTACGAGACCCTGCAGCACACCGAACGCGCCCTGCGCGATCCCAATCTCAGCGATGCTGACGCGCTCTCGATTGCGCAAGCGCTCGAACAGTACGAAGATTTGTGGCAGCTCAAACCCAGGAAGTCAGAGGAGAAACGCGCATGGCGGAACAGGTCACACGAGTAGCGGCGCACGTCCGCGCCGAGATGGGAAAGGCCATCGTCGGCCAGCGGGAAGTGATCGATCAGTTGCTGCTCGTGCTGCTCTCCAGCGGCCACGCGCTGATCGAAGGCGTGCCGGGCCTGGCCAAGACGCTGGCCGTGAAGACGCTGGCCGGCATCGGCCAACTGCAATTCCATCGCGTACAATGCACGGCGGACCTGATGCCCGCGGACGTCATGGGCACCAGCGTTTTTCAGGGCGCCACCTCGACCTTCACGCTGCATCGCGGGCCGATTTTCACCGATCTCCTGCTCGTGGACGAAATCAATCGCACGCCTCCGCGCACCCAGGCGGCACTGCTTGAAGCCATGGAGGAGCGGCAGGTCACGATTGACGGCACCAGCTATCAGCTCTCGCACTTTTTCACCGTGTTCGCGACCCAGAATCCCATCGAGTTCGAAGGCACATACCCGTTGCCCGAGGCGCAACTCGACCGCTTCCTCGTCAAAATCCGCATCGGCTATCCCAATGCCGAGCAGGAAGTGGAAATCCTGGCGCACTACCAGAGCGGCTTCGATCCGCACGATCTCGGCCGGCTGGGCCTTGCGCCACTTCCCTCAGAATGGCTGGCCGCCGCGCGTGCGGAAGTCGCCGCCGTGCGCGTGGAGCCGGCGCTCTTCCGCTACGTCAGCGCGATCGTGCGCCGCTCGCGCGACTGGCCCTCGCTGAGCCTTGGCGCCAGCCCGCGCGCCGCCGTCAGCCTGCTGCTCATCGCGAAGGCGTTCGCCGCCGTCGAGGGGCGCGACTTCCTGATTCCGGACGACGTGAAGGTCGTGGCGCCCGCCGTCCTGCGTCACCGTCTGCTCTTGAAACCGGAGGCGGACCTGGAAGGAATCTCTTCCGACCAGGTGATCACAGAACTCCTGGCCACCGTTGAAGTGCCCAAGTAATAGAGGAGAGAAACTCAGATGCCCGTGGCGTTCGATCGCGGAAATCCCACGCACCTGGTTCCGCCCGCTGTCGCCGCGCGTGCGGTGCGCGGACGTGACGGCCGCGCACGATTCGCGGCGGGATTCGGCCCGCGCTTTTTCATGGCCCTGCTCATCGGCTTGTTGTGGCTCGGGCCGGCCTGGTGGGAGCCGCGGTTTCTGGTGGCCATGGCTTTCTGGGATTTACTGGTTCTAATTTTGTGGTTCTTGGACTTCCGCGCGCTCCCGCGCCCGGATCAGCTTGAAATTCGGCGCACCTGGAAGAGTCCCGCGGCGCTCAGCGTCGAGAGTCGCGTGGGGATCGAAATCGTTAATCACGGCCGTGTTTCGATCATCGCCATGGTTGAAGACGATGTGGCCATCGCGCTCCGTCCGGAACCCTCGCCGCTGGAAATTCGCGCGGCAGCCGGAGCGGCGGGCCGCGGCGAATACGCGATTCGGCCGTCGGCGCGCGGCGATGCGCGCATGGGGCGAGTTTTCTTGCGTTACCAGAGTCCGCTGCGGCTCGCGGAACGCTGGGCATCCGCCGATCTCGCGCAAATCGTGCGCATTTATCCCAACCTCGAGGAAGCCAAGCGCCAGACTGTGTATCTCGTGCGCAGTCGCCAAGTGGACCTCGAAAAGCGCCGCAAGCGCCAGCGCGGCCTGGGCAAGGAATTCGAGAGCCTGCGTGAGTACCGTCCCGGCGACGAATTGCGCGACATCTGCTGGACGGCGACCGCGCGGCGCCGGCACTTGATCACCAAGATCTATCAGGTGGAGCGTAGCCAGGCCATCTGGATCATCGTGGATGCGGGACGCCTCCTGCGCGCGAAAGTGGCCGGACTGAGCAAACTCGATTACACCGTGAACGCCGCCCTCAGCCTCGCCCAGGTGGCGCTTTATTCCGGCGATCGCGTGGGCCTGATCGCGTACGGCCGCAAAATCCAGCAGCGCCTCGCGGCGGGCCGCGGCGCGGCGCATCTCCGTGCAATGGTCGAGGCGCTATCGCAGGTGCGCGGAGAACCCTTCGAAGCCGACCATCTCCACGCTGCGGATGCCCTTCTCGCAGTGCAAAAACGCCGCAGCCTGGTCGTATGGCTGACCGATCTCGCGGAAACGCCCGCGACGCCGGAAGTGATTGAGGGCGCCGCGCAAATGGCCCCGCGGCACCTGGTGCTGTTCGGCGTGATGGGCCAGCCGGAACTGGCGCAGCTCGCGCAGAGCTGGCCCGAGGACGAAACCCAGATGTACCGCCACGTCGCCGCGCTCGAAATGGTGCACCGGCGGGAGCTGCTTCTGCGGCGTCTGCGCCAGCAGGGGGCTTTAGCCCTCGAATTTGAGCTGAAGGGGCTTTCCACCGCTCTGGTGAACCAGTATTTGGAGATCAAGGAGCGGAGTCTGCTGTAGGAGCCGGGAAGACGATCCCAGATGTCCCGTAGCACCGATTAAAGCCGCGGTGTTCCGCGGAACACCGCGGCTAGAATCGCCCCGATTTTCGAGCAGGTAGGGGGGTAGCCTAAATCATCGATCGGCCCTCTAAGCGCCCCGTAATGCGAAATTCGCCGATGAGCTATCTGGCGGACTGGCGCTTGAGAGGGGTGATGCTGCCGCGTCTGGCGGCCGGCCGGCGAGGCCGAGGTACAGCACGAGCAGCGTAAATAACGCAGCAGCAAGGAGATACTTCACAACAGGGGCCAAATCGGTGGGTGAGATAAATCCCTCGATAATCCCGGCTATGACGAGCATGGGTATCGTTCCCAGGAGCAAACGCACGGCCTTTCCGCCCGCACGCGAGAGGGAATCGCGCCGGGAGAGGTAGCCGGGGAACAGCAGGCCGCGCGCGATCAGGAATCCGCCCCCGCCGGCGATGAAAATGGCAGGCAACTCGAGGACGCCGTGGGCCGCGACAAAGCTGAAAAGTTGCCCGGCCATGGCTGCCTGCCAACAAGCCGTGCTGACGACGCCGAAGAGCAAGCCGTTCATGGCCATCATGTAGAGCGTGCCGATTCCCGCGGTCAGGCCGTAGGCGAAGGCAGCGAAAGATACGATCAGGTTGTTGGTCATGATGCCGCTGGAGGCCAGCGGTTTCATCGTGACCACCGAGTGCGTCCACATTTCGCGGCGGTCAATGGTATCCATCATGTGCGCCCCGAGGACGTGGCGCGGAAAAGCGGGATCGTGCAGGCAGAGAAGGAATCCGAAACCGGCTCCGGCGAGAAACACGATGAAGGCGGCAAGCGTGTAGGCAAACGTCTCGCGAAAAATCCTCGGGTAGGTTTCCCGATAGAACGTGATGATGCCCATCGGGTTGCCGCGCCGGCCCATGTAGATCAAATTGTGCGCGCGGCCCAGGAGCTGGTTTAGATAGCGCGCGAGAGGCTGGCTCGAAGCATCTTCGCGCGCGGCAGAGAGGTCCGAAGCAGACTGGCGGTATAATAGGCCCAGTTCCTGCAACTCCTTGTGGTTGAGCGCCTGAACGCCTTGATGGCCGGTGCGCTTCACCAGGTCGTCGAGCCGGGCCCAGAACGGTTTGTGTTTGTTCATCCAGCGCGCGGAGAGCAAGTGTGTCCTCTTCGGATCCGTGGGTAGATAAGCTTACCATCGAAACGCCCGAGCAGACCTCGCTCGACTATCCCCTGGCGGGGATCGGCAGCCGTTTCCTGGCCGTCGCGCTCGATACGCTGATCCAGTGGGGCGCGGGCCTTGTCCTGCTCACCCTGTTCATCATGGTGATCCCCGCCGGCCGGATGTGGCGGGGTGCCTTCAATTGGGCCGTCGCCGTCTTGATTCTCTGCGTGTTTCTGCTGATGTTCGGCTATTTTGCCATCTTCGAGGCGGTTTGGAATGGGCAGACGCCCGGGAAGCGCATCACGCGGTTGCGCGTTATTCAGGATTCGGGCCGGCCCATCACCGTATATCAGGCCATCGCGCGAAATTTGCTGCGGATCGTGGATTATCTTCCCGGTTTGTACGTGGCGGGGATCATCTCCGTGCTGGTGAGCAAGCAGAACAAGCGCCTGGGTGATTTTGTCGCTGGCACGGTCGTCGTGCACGAGAAGCCCTTTGAGCAATCGCAAATGTCGTGGGAGACGCCCGCGGCGGAGCCGGCGGTTGGGCCGCAGTACAACGTCGCGCGGCTCACCGAACAGGAACTGCAACTCATCGAGAGCTTTCTGCAGCGCCGGACTTACCTGCCCGGCGAAGTGCGCGCGACTCTGGCAGCGCAGATTGCGAATCGCCTCGCGGAAAAGCTGGCGCTCTCCCCCGCGGAACGCCCGGCTCCCGAACCTTTCCTCGAAGAACTTGCGCGCGAGCGCCGCGGCATGGCGGGCTACCACTGACCACTTCCATCGCGACAGCGGCCACTCCTGCCGGTCTTGTCTCCGCGGGCAAATCTGCTATCCTCCCGAAACTGCGAATGCGGGGTGTGCCCCGCGATAATTCCCGAGCGAGGCTTTCATGGAAGAACCACACAAGTTGCATGAGCATGCCGAAGTGGCGCATCACGATCCGACTCTCGCCCCCGTTTCGGTGACCATGGCCATTCTGGCGGTGCTGATAGCTGGGGTTTCCCTGCTTGGCCATCGCGCCCATGGCGACCGGATCTTTGCCCAAACCAAGGCCAGCGACCAGTGGGCGTTCTATCAGGCGAAGAATATCCGCCGCCACACGTACGAGCTGTTCCTCGATCTGCTCAGCGTCAACGAAGCGAAAGACAACGCGCGGGCCTCGGAGATTCGCAAGAAATACGAACAAGAAGTGGCCCGGTACAAGAAAGAACAAGGAGAGATTCAAACCGAGGCGCAGAACCTGGAGCGCGAGAACGAACACCAGCGCCGCCGCGCGGACCGCTTCGATCTCGGAGAAGGATTGCTCGAGGCTGCTCTGGTGATCGCCTCACTCACCATCCTGACTTACCGCAAGATTTTTTGGAGGGCCGGGACGCTTCTGGGTTTGGCCGGCGTCGTCGTGGCGCTCACGGCGTATCTCGTGCATTAGCCTTTCTTAGTCGCGCCGCGAATTCCACGCGGAATCCTCAGGCCGGATGGCCGCCGGGGGAAGCGCGCAACTGCGCCAGCTCCCGCGACATGCGATCGAGCCGTTCGAGCAACTCGCGGTGGCGGATGTCCTCGGCGGTCGGCTTTCTCCCGATGAACGTCAGCGTGCCGCCGGGTTCGAGCACCGCGCGCTCCACTTCGTCGAGCGAAGCGAAACCCTGCTTGTGTCCGGCTTCGCGCAGTTCGGCGTGAGTGATCAACTCCCTGGCCAGCGCCCGCTCGTTGATTTTGCCGTGGTCAATCAGCACGTCCTCGTGGCCCTCCACCGCGTGGTCCAGCTTCGGGTGACGGTAGAGGTAGCGCACCACGAGATAGTTCACCAGCAGGAGCGTGGCCGCGCCGATGATGCCGCCGGTGACGGTATTGTCCTCTCCGATGATCGCGTTCTGAACCGTATTGGACAAGGTGAGCAGTACGACCAGATCGAAGGGGTTGAGTTGTGCCAGCTCACGCTTGCCGGCGAGCCGGAGCCCCACCACCAGAAAAGCATACACGATCACCGGCCGTAGGATTTTCTCCGCGATGGGAAGGGCCAGGACAAACATATCGGTCCAGATCTTTGAGTCCATGAATCTTCTCCTTGAACCATTCGCTTGAATCCGCAATACCCGCCTCGCGAGCCGGCAGGGCTCACGCGGCGCCGGGCATTTCCGGGCGGGCTTATCGTATAACGCTTTCGTAACAGCAGGTGCGCAGGCCCCCCCGAATGAGCCCTGGTTCTTTACAATTGAGACAGCACAAGTCTTGGGGCCTCCTCCCCAGATGAAAGACTCTACCGATCTTCGTGACGGCTACCTGCCGGGCCAGGTCAAGACCTCGGACGTCTCGCTGGGCTCCGCCCATTTTCGCGCGATGATCGAAACCAGTCCCGAGATGATGGCGCTCGTCTCGGCCGAGGGCACTATCTTTTACGCCAGCCCTTCGACAGAGGTGATTCTTGGGTATCCGCTCGATGAGTTTGTAGAACGCAACGCCTTTGACCTGATTCACCCCGAGGACCAGCAGAGGACCAGGGCGCTGTTTGTGCAACTCCTCGCCACTCCCGGCGGCGCTGTCTCCACCGCCTATCGCCTGCGTGACAATTCCGGATGCTGGCGCTGGATGGAGGGGACGGGCAGGAACCTGCTGTCGGACCCCGAAGTGGGCGCGGTGGTTGTCTGCTACCGGGATATCGGCGACCTGAAGCGCGGTCAGGAAGAGCGAGAGGCGATCATCGAGATCATCCATGCGGTCAATGTCACATCCGGGCTCGATGAATTGCTCCCGCTCATTCACTCCGCGCTGAAAAAGGTGGTTTCGGCGGATAACTGTTTTGTGGCCCTGCTCGATCCCGCCAG
>JBGQGH010000018.1:0-35670 GCA_041497315.1 Terriglobia bacterium
ATCTTCACCAAAATCGCCGACATCGGCGCCGACCTGATGAAGATCGTGTTCAAGATCAAGGAAGATGACGCGCGCAACCCGGGCGTCATCGCAGACTGCACCGGCGACAACGCGGGCGACTCAGTCGGGCCGAGCGCGGACGGCTTCGAGACCTACGGCGTCACCGGGGTGGCGCTGATTACGTTCATCCTGCTGGGCGTAAAAAATCCCACGGTGCAGGTGCAATTGCTGGTGTGGATTTTCGTGATGCGCATCGCCATGCTGGTGGCCAGCGCGGCGGCTTATTTCCTGAACGGCGCCATCGCCAAGGCGCGTTACGCCAACGTGGACGAAATGAATTTCGAAGCGCCGCTGACCTCGCTGGTCTGGCTGACTTCCATCATTTCCATCGGTCTGACCTACGTGATTTCTTCGCTGATTATTCCCACCCTCGGCGGCGACGCCACGCAGTGGTGGAAGCTAGCCTCGATCATTTCCTGCGGGACGCTGGCCGGCGCCGTCATCCCGGAGCTGGTGAAAGTTTTTACGTCCATGGAATCGCGGCACGTGAGGGAAGTGGTCACGTCGGCACAGGAGGGCGGCGCGTCGCTCGGAATCCTCTCCGGTTTTGTGGCCGGCAATTTTTCCGCGTATTACCTGGGACTGACGATGGTCGCGCTGATGTCCATCAGCTACCTTTTCAGCCAGATGGGATTGTCGCATCTGATGATTGCGGAGCCTGTGTTTGCGTTCGGCCTGGTGGCTTTCGGATTTCTGGGCATGGGGCCGGTGACGATTGCGGTGGATTCCTACGGCCCGGTGACGGACAACGCGCAATCGGTATACGAACTTTCCCAGATCGAGCAGATCCCGAACATCAAGCAGGAACTGAAGAAGGATTACGGCATGGAAGTGAACTTCGAGCGCGCCAAGGACATGCTGGAAGCGAACGACGGCGCGGGAAACACGTTCAAGGCCACGGCCAAGCCGGTGCTGATCGGCACGGCGGTGGTGGGCGCGACGACGATGATTTTCTCGATCATCATGGCGCTGACCAAAGGCCTCACCGAAAACGTGCAAATGCTCTCGCTGCTGCACGCGCCGTTCGTGCTTGGCCTGATCACCGGCGGCGCGATGATTTACTGGTTTACCGGCGCTTCGACGCAGGCCGTGACCACCGGCGCTTACCGAGCGGTCGAGTTCATCAAGAAGAACATCAATCTCGAAAGCTCGGAGAAGGCGTCCGTGCACGACAGCAAGAAAGTGGTCGAAATCTGCACGCAGTATGCGCAGAAGGGCATGCTGAATATTTTCATCGCCGTGTTTTTCGGGACGCTGGCCTTTGCGTTCATCGAACCGTTTTTCTTCATCGGTTACCTGATCTCCATCGCCGTCTTCGGGCTCTACCAGGCGATTTTCATGGCCAACGCGGGCGGGGCGTGGGACAACGCCAAGAAAATCGTCGAGGTCGAGCTGAAACAGAAAGGCACGCCGCTGCACGATGCGACCGTCATCGGCGATACGGTCGGCGATCCGTTCAAGGACACGTCTTCGGTCGCATTAAACCCGGTCATCAAGTTCACTACGCTGTTCGGTCTGTTGGCCGTCGAGCTGGCGGTGAGTTTGACGGCGAAAAAAGGCAGCGGAATCACGCACGTGCTTGCGGCAGTGTTCTTCGCCGTGTCGTGGTACTTCGTTTATCGGTCGTTCTACGGGATGAGGATCAAAGCGTCGGAGTAGCTTTCGCAGGAATTCCTGCCTCCACAGAAAAACGAACGGGGCGTCTCGGTGGATCGGGACGCCCCGTTTTTCGTTTGATGGTCCTGCTTTCGTCTACGCGCGAGTGAGACCGACGAATTTTCGCGGATCGTTCTCGAATCCGGGGAAAACGGTTTTCAAATCTTTGTTCCCCAGATGGCCGGAGATGAGTTCGCCGAGCACGGAGCGGAAATCGGTGGTGAGCGCAAGGTCGCGGCCTTCGTAGAGCTGGTTCGAAGCGAGGCCCGGCCACTTGCCATAAACCTTTCCGCCCTTCACCGCGCCGCCCATGACAAACATGCAGTTGGCGTGGCCGTGATCGGTGCCGCGATTACCGTTTTCGCGAGCGGTGCGGCCGAATTCGGACATGGTGACGACGACGGTGTCCTGCATGCGGTCGCCCATGTCGCGATGGAACGCAGCGAGGCCCTGGCCGAGGTCGCGCAGCAGATTCGAGAGCTGCCCCTGCGCACCGCCTTCGTTCACGTGATTGTCCCAGCCGCCGGTATCGAGGAAGCAGACTTCGACCCCGATATCGGCTTTGATGAGCTGCGCCACCTGCTGAAGGCTCTGGCCGAAGCGGCTGCGCGGATAGTCGGCGCCGTTCTCGGGCTGAAAGCGCTGCGGATTGGCTTTGCGCAACATTTCGATGGCTTCAAACGTTTCGGTACCGGTGCCGCGCAGGGCGCTGTCCACGGTTTGCGCGTAAAGCGCTTCGAAGCCACCCGCGGCCACGGGCGATTGGGCGACGACCTGGAATTGCCGCACATCGGGCAGCGCGAGGGCGGGCGCGGAGCCGCGGAGCGTGCGCGGTAGGTTCGCTCCTACAGCCACGGCGCGGAACGGCGTGGCGTCTTCTTCCGGCAACGATTGCAACGCGCGATTCAGCCAGCCGTCTTCGGTGGACTTGCGGCCCGGCGTGCCGGATTCCATGAAGTCCTGCGCGTCGAAGTGCGAGCGCGTGGTGTCGGGCGAGCCCGCGGCATGAACGATGGCGAGTTGCTGCTGCTTGAACAGCGGCTCAAGCGGCGCGAGGCTGGGGTGCAAACCGAAGAAGCCGTCGAGGTCGATTGCGGTGTCGCTGCCGCCACGGCGCGGCTCAGGAATCGCGATCGAAGGGCGCAGGGAGTAATAATTTCGTTCGGCGAAGGGCACCACGATATTCAGGCCGTCAGCCGCGCCGCGCTGGAAGAGGACGATCAGCTTTTTGCGGTTGGGCATGGCCGTGGACGCCACGGCGCGCTGGAGGAACGCCGGGAGTGTGCTCAGGCCCAGCATGGCGACACCGCCGCTCTTTAGGAAGATTCGTCGCGTGACGTTCATGGTGTTGCCCCTTTCTGAAAGAGCACCGGCACGAGTGCTGGTGCTACCAAACTCACCGGCGCTGAAATTCCGGCGCGCCGAGGACCAGGCCCGCGACCGTTCCGGCGTCGATTCGCTTGATGGGGTCGTCGAGCGTGGCCTGAAGCACTTGCGGATCGCTGAGTTGCTTTTCAAGCGTGGCGCGCGTCTGCGGCGAAACCTGGTTTGCAAGCAAAACCTCGATGGCGCGGTTGAGCGCGAGCTTCGGATCAGCCAAGGAATCCTGACCGAGGAGCGCGGTGACATCGCTGCGCGCGCCGCGCATGCGGTTGCTGGCCAGCGCTAACGCAAAGTTCAGACGATTGAGTAGCGCGCCGGTATTCACCCAGGTTTCGGCCGTGTCTTTATAGCCCGTGGGCGGCAGGCAAAGGTAAAGCGGCTCGCCGATGCGATTCGTCCAGGCCACCAGCGGCAGCGCGACATCCACATCGGTGCCGAGAGCGCGCGCCGCGGAGGCGACCAGCTCGAATGGCGTCTTGATCTTGGCGTGATAGCTCTGTTTCAACCAAAATTCCGGCGAATAAATCATGGTGTGCAGTACGACGCGGATGTCGCCATCGGATTCCTGAAACGTTTTCGTCATGCGGTCGACCAGCGCCTGCGGCGGATTGTCCGCGACGAAGTGGCGCGCGATTTTCGTGGAGATGAAGCGCGCGGTGGCGGGCTGGTGCGCGAGGAGATCGAGTACCTCTTCGCCGTCACGCATGCCGCCGGCATGGATTTTGTGAGCAAGCACGGTCTTCGTGCTCTTGTCATGAATGCGGTCGTCGAAAAAGAAGTCGGGGCTCTGCCGCAGGTTGCGCATGGTCCAGCCAGTGAAACACTTGGCCACTTCGATGACATCCTGCTGAGTGTAGCCGCCGTCCACGCCGAGTGTGTGCAGCTCCATCAACTCGCGCGCGTAGTTTTCGTTCAGGCCGCGCTCGCGCCTCTGCGGAGGAACCTGCTGTCCAGGCTGGCCCGCACCGGCGGGCATGCGGTTCGGATCCTGCGGCGGGAAGGGACGGCCAAGGCGGCCCGTCCTCTGCCCCGGGAAGCCAAACGGATTGTTCCGGCCGGCGCGCCGCTGCGAGTTTTGTTGCTGCATGCGCGCGAAGGCCTGTGGATCGGCGCTCATCCAGTTGTCGAGATAGAAAAGCATGGCCGGACTTTTCGCCGTGGCCTCTAGCAAATCTTTGAACTTGCCCATCACGTGCGGACGGATGACGTCTCGCTCGTAGGATGTGAGCATCCAGCGATCCTGGCCCTTCCCCGCGAAAACGTTGAAGTGGTTGAACCAGAAATCCACCATCTGCTCTTCGAGCTGGCGCTCGCTGTAAATCGCGCGCGTCAGCTTGGCCATGGAAAGCTCCGCGATCAAGCGCTGCGGCGAACGGGCGTCCATCAGGCGCGCGGCCGGCGGATTATTCGGATCGGCGCCGCCGAGAGGATCGCCGTTCTTGAGGTTGCCGGGCTTGGCAGGCTTGCCATTCGCATCCATTTCGGACTGCTGCATGTCCCCGCCGTTCGCGGTGGTAGTCGGAGGCGCCTGCTGAATCCGCGCCTGCTGGCGCTCCTGCTGCATCTTCCGGTATTCCTCTGGAGTCATGCCCGCCTGCCGCGCAGCCACCTGCGGCTGCGGAAATTCCTGATAGAGCTTCGCGGTGCTCATGGTCAGCGTGGAGAAGCGTTCAAGTCGAGCGTTGACGGCGGAGTCGTTGAGCGATTCGGGCTTGAGCTGCTGCTCGATCCATTTCTCGAGGCCCATCTGGCGGACGCGCTCGAGGTCGCCCGGGCGCGGGCCGAAGCCGAGGCGGTTCATGGCGTGGAGAATGGCTTCGTCGGAGCTGAGTTCGGTGATGGGGAGGCCCTTCAGGGCCTTCGCGGACTCGGCCTTTTCTTTCTCGTTTTTCTTTTGATCTTTATCAGCGGAGACGTACGGCACTGCCAGATTCAGCGCGACGATGGCGAACGCGGCGAGCATGAGGCCCAGCGCGCGGCGCGTCCGCGGCGATTCGTTTACCCACTGCATGTTTTTCTTCGCCATTTTTATCCCCCGCAATCTTCACTCTGCGTCGCGCACCGCCGGCACAACGTGGTCCGGCGGGCGATCCATCCGCTCATACTGGAGTTTAACCCAGCAGAATCAACTAAGTTGCGCGCATCGCGGTTTTCGGTGCCTGCCGGAAACTGAGGTCACAGGCGGCTCGGGCGATTCGTCCAGTTAGCTGCGCGCCCGGCGAATTGACCACGGGAAGCGTGTACCGTATAAAGAGACCGCGCCCTTCGGAGGGACCTTTGCGGAAAAACATTTCGTGGCGTATCCCAGTGCTGATCTTCCTGGCCGCGGCTGGATTGTGGGCTGCGCAGGCGGCCGAGCAATCCGCGCCTGTCCCTCAGAGCGTCTCCAGTATTTCCGCCGAGCAGGTGCAGAAGGACATCGACTTCCTCGCCAGCCCTGAAATGAAGGGGCGCGCCACCGGCACGCCGGAGCTAGATCGCGCGGCACGGTTCATCGCCGACCGGTTCAGAGCCGCGGGGCTTGAGCCGGGCGCGGGGAAATCGTACTTCCAGAAATTCAGCGTGACCGTTGGCGCGGAGATGGGCGCGCGGAATGCCGTGCGGCTGCGCACCGCCGCCGCAGCGGGCGCGCCGCTCGCCGCGGGTAAAGATTTCGTTCCGCTCAATTTCTCCGATTCGGGCGAGGCCAGCCTCCCCGTCATCTTTGCGGGCTACGGCATCACGGCGCCGGAATTTCACTACGACGACTACGCCCATCTCGACGTAGCGGGCAAGGCGGTGCTCGTGCTGCGTCACGAGCCGCAAGAAGACGACCCGAAATCCGTCTTTGACGGCCGCGACCTTACGCCGCATTCCCAAATCGTGAACAAGGCCATCAACGCGCGCAACCACGGCGCCAAGGCCATGATCCTGGTCAACGATTCGCTGGCGCATCCGGGCGAGGAAGATCGCCTGGTGCGATTTGGCTCACTGACCGGACCAGAGCACGCCGGGCTTCTGCTCATCCAGATGAAACAGTCTGTGGTTGAGGCCGCGCTGCCGGCGGGCCGGAAGCTGGCGGAGTTGCAGAAAGCGATCGATGAAAAACTCGAGCCGCAATCGTTTCCGCTCGAGGGCGTGACGGCCGACCTCTCGGTGGACATCCGGCGGATCACGGCGATGACGCAAAACGTTGTCGGCATCCTGCGCGGGAGAGATCCCAAGCTCGCCGAAGAGGCGGTGGTGATCGGCGCGCACTACGATCACCTCGGCCTGGGCGAGCATAACTCGCTCGCTCCATCCGAAGCGGGCAAGGTGCATCCCGGCGCAGACGACAATGCCTCCGGCACGGCGGCGGTGCTCGAACTGGCGGGAGCGATTGCCGCGCGGCGCCGCGATTTGCGCCGCAGCGTGGTCTTCATCGCATTCTCGGGAGAAGAACTCGGCCTGCTCGGGTCGTCGTATTACACGAAGCAGCCGCTCTGGCCGCTCGAACGCACCGCGGCGATGATCAACCTGGACATGGTGGGCCGGCCGAAGGACGGCAAGATTTATGTAGGTGGCGTGGGCACTTCGCCGCAGTTCAAGAAAATTCTCGAGCAGGCCAATCGCACCGGGCTGACGCTGGCGTACAACGAGAGCGGCTACGGCTCGAGCGATCATTTGTCCTTCTACATCAAGAATGTTCCCGTGATTTTCTTTTTCTCCGGATTACACGCCGACTACCACCGGCCTTCGGACACGCCGGACAAGATTCTCCCCGCAGAGGAAGCGCGCGTGGCCGATCTCGCCCTGCGCACGGCGCTTACGATTTCGGCGCTGGACGCGCGACCGGAATTCGTGCGCGTGGCCGAGCCGCGGCCCGCCGCCGGAGGCGGCGGAGGCTACGGCGCGTATTTCGGCTCCGTGCCGGATATGGGCGAGGAAACGGCGGGCGTGAAATTCGCCGACGTGCGCGAGGGATCTCCCGCGGCGAAAGCGGGCTTGAAGGCCGGCGATATCCTGGTGGAATTTGCCGGCAAGGAGATCAAAAACCTCTACGATTTCACTTTTGCGCTGCGCACACACAAGCCCGGTGAAGTGGTGAAAGTGACTGTGCTGCGCGGCGGCCAACGCCTGACCGTGGACGTGAAGCTGGAACAACGAAACTAGCCGCTCCAAGGGGGAGTCCCACTTGCTCATTCGCAATTTCATCTTCTGGCTTTCGCAGAAAAAGCGCCTCACGAACGCCATCGCGCGGCGCGGCATGCGCCAGGGTTTCGCGCGGCGGTTCATCGCCGGTGAAACACTGGAAGAATCGCTGACGGCCTGCGCGGAACTCGCGCACGGCGGATTCCCGCTCAACCTGAACCACCTCGGCGAAAACGTCAGCTCGAAAGCGGAAGCCGAGGCGGTGCGTGATGGCTACGTGCAGATGCTGCGCGCGCTCGACGCCTCGAAGATGGCCGGAGTAATTTCCATCAAGCCGACGCAGTTGGGTCTGGACCTGGACCGCCAGCTTTGCCAGGAATATTGCTACGAGATTGCCGAAACCGCGCGGTCGCTGGGGCGAATCGTCGAGGTGGACATGGAGGGCACGGCGTACACGGACGCGACGCTCGACATCTACGAGGCGATGCAGCGGCGCTTCCCCGGAATGGGCCTGGCGATCCAGGCCTATTTATTTCGCAGCGAGAAAGACATCGAGCGGCTGATCCCGGTGAAGCCGAAAATCCGCTTGGTGAAGGGCGCGTACCGCGAGCCGCCGAATTTGGCGTGGCAGAAAAAAAGCGAGGTGGATGCGAATTACAAGCACCTCGCCGATATTTTGCTGGACCACGCCGCGGCGGGGCGCTGCTTCCCTGCTTTCGCTTCGCACGATACGTTTATGCTGGAACACGCGATGGCAGGCATCCAGAAACGCGGGCTGGCGGCGGACCGCTACGAATTTCAGATGCTCTACGGAATCCGGCGCGACTTGCACCAGCAGTTCCGCGACCGCGGACAAACCGTGCGCATCTATGTGCCTTTCGGCACGGAGTGGGTGCCGTACTTCATGCGCAGGCTTTCGGAGCGGCCGGCGAACGTCGGGTTCGTGGTGCGCAGTCTCTTGGCAGAGTCATCGCGGGGCAAAGCAAAGGGTTAGCCGGCCGCTTCACTCGCCTCTTCCTTACGACTACGCGCGGCTGGCGCGCAGGCCCACGAACGCGAGGTAGCCGATCACTACAAGGGCGAGCCAGCTCCCCCACATGGGCACCGAATAGCCCCCGATGTTGACCGCCAAGCCGAAGATCACTCGCAGCAAGTGACCCACAGCGATGAGAAGAAAGAAAATTCCTGCAACCAGGTCAAAAGTTTTCTGGCTCATGATTTCCTCCAGCGAAGCGCAGCTCGTTCAGGACACGACATTCGGATTCAACGATGCGGCAATGTGCTCCGTAAATCCTTCAGGGTTTTCGCGATCGGCGCGGAAAGCGTCGAGCGTCCAGACGTCCTGGATTTCATCGTGGCGCAGGACGTAGAAATTGCCGTCCTCCGCGCGGACTCGGAAATAAATCGCTCCCGGGGAATACCACTGGTCCTCGACTTCGCGGATTTCGAACAGGCGGCCGCGAAGGATAAATCGCAAGGGGCGCTGATTGGCGCGATATCCCGCATAGCAGTCGACGCGGATTTCGCTCATCATGCCTCCCCGCTCCCGATGGCCGGAGCTCTTAACGCAATTCTACTCCTCGGCATGCAGCATGTCAGCCGCGAGGCCCCGCTTCTGCGCGGCGTACTCGGCATTGAACGCGGCGCCCAGAAACACGATCATGGCCGTCAATTGCATCCAGATCATGAGGCCAATTGCGCCGGCGAGTCCGCCATAGATGAGGCTGTAGGGCATGTGGCGCACATAGAAGCCGAGCGCGCCGTTCACCGCCCACCAGAGCAGCGTGGCGACGGCGGCCCCCGGCAGATTGTCGCGGAAACTGCGCGTGCCTGCGCGGCCCACACGATAGATCACCGCAAGCACGATCACCAGCAGTGAAAGTCCGGCCGTGATGTAGAGCCCAAACCACAACACGCGCACCTGCACTGGCATGCCGGAGCGGAGGATCATCCAGGCGCGCACCTGCTTGCCGAAAACCGTCAGCACCACGGTCAGCAGGAATGGAATGAGCGTGGCCAGCAGAAGCAGCAACGAGCGCGCGTTGAGTTCCCAGAGCGAAGTTCGGTCCTCATCGCGGTGGGCCATCGAGAATCCCTCGATAGTTAGCCGCATGGCCTGCGAGCCGGCCAGCAGCGTTCCGCCGATCCCCACGAACAACAGGCGCAAGGGGAGATGGCTCTGCCGCTCGAGGAAGTGCATGACCATGGCTTCGGTCCCGGGAGGCATGAGGGCGCTCACGCGTGCGGACATCTCGCGGATCGCAGAACGCAGACCCACGGAGCGCGAGAGAACGGCGAAAACCACCAGCAGCATGGGAAAAAATGCCAGGAACATGTTGAACGCCACGGCCTGCGACTGCGTGACGCAGCCGGGGAAGACCCGCCGGAGGGAGCGGAAGAAAACATGCCAAAGCGAGCGCATGGCTGGCTCGCGGGATTATACAGGCGCGGGCGCTGGATTACCGCGCGAGTTGCGGAGGACAGCAACACGAATGGCGCGCTGGATGAAACGCGCACCGGCAATATGCCGGTGCCACACCTGTGCCGTCCGCGGCTCTTGTGGCGCTCGCAGGCGGAGAGTAAACTGCCCGAATCGAGACCGCGGAGGTGTGCGATGGCACGAATTGTGCGATGCGGCGTGATTCAGGCGTCTTGCGAATGGTCGCCGGAAAAATATTCGCTGCCCCAGATCAAGGAAAAAATGATCGCCAAGCACGAGCGGATGATTGCCGCCGCGGCGAAGAAGAAAGTCCAGATCCTCGGCCTGCAGGAACTTTTTTACGGCCCCTACTTTTGCGCCGAACAGAATATCCGCTGGTACGATCTGACCGAACGCGTGCCCGGGGGACCCACGCTGGCGCGCATGCAGAAGCTCGCGCGCAAGTACAAAATGGTGCTGGTGGTGCCGATCTACGAGGTTGAAATGGCCGGCGTTTTCTATAACACCGCAGCGGTCTTCGATGCCGACGGCACCTACCTGGGAAAATACCGCAAGCACCACATCCCGCACTGCCATCCCGGATTTTGGGAGAAATTTTATTTTACGCCGGGGAACGCCGGCTATCCAGTTTTCGAGACGCGCTACGGCCGCGTGGGCGTTTACATCTGCTACGACCGGCACTTCCCCGAAGGCGCGCGCTGCCTGGGCTTGAACGGCGCGGAAATTGTCTTCAATCCCTCGGCGACCGTCGCGGGACTTTCTGAATACTTGTGGGAACTCGAGCAGCCCGCGCACGCGGTGGCGAACCAGTATTTCGTCGCGGCAATCAACCGCGTGGGCACGGAAAAACCGTGGAGCATCGGTGAGTTCTACGGGAAGAGTTACTTCTGCAACCCGCGCGGAAAGATTGTGGCCCAGGCCAGCCGCGATAAAGACGAAATAGTCGTGGCGGATTTGAATTTCGATGAGATCGCGGAGGTGCGTTCGACCTGGCAATTCTTCCGCGATCGCCGGCCGGAAAGCTACGGCGAAATCACCCGGACGCATGCCGTCGGCACAGCCCAAGCCGCCAACTGAGGCAGAAAACAGAAAAGACGAGACCGCCTTGACCTCATTCTACGGTCTCAGGGATAGCAAGATGACGAATGCTCCTTCCCGAACACTTGATGAGCAGCTTGCAGAGTTTGCACGTAGCAGTGGGGTTGCTATGCCAATCGCTGGCGCAATCGCTTGGACCATTATCGGCGTTGCTGGCGCTTTCCTACCGGTCTCCTGGGCTGTGTGGGTCCTGTTTTTTGGCACTGGAATGACCTTTCCCCTGGGCCTCTTGATCGCCCGTTTTCTCGGTGAAGACCTCTTGGGAAAGACACGAAAGAACAACGCTTTCGATCGGTTGTTCATGCTCATTTTGCTGATGGCCTGGCTGGTATTCGCGATTGCCATCCCGTTCTTCATGATTGAACCGACCTCTCTGCCGCTGACAGTCGGGATTCTCGCCGGGCTCATGTGGGTGCCATTTTCGTGGATGATCAAACATTGGGTCGGGCTTTTTCACGGCATCACCCGAACGATCTTGGTGGTCGCTGCCTGGTATCTGTTCCCGGAGCATCGGTTTGTAGCCATTCCAGCGGTGATTGTCGCCATCTATCTGGTCTCGATTTACGCACTGGCGACACGTCCGCGACCATAGTTACAGAGATGACAAGCCTTGACGAAACGTGTGGGCGGCCCGTGTAAACCATGTTGCGTGGGTGCCCCGCACGAAGGTAGCTCGCGCGGGAGCAAACTATTGCTAGCAGCGGACGGCCTGGTTTCCATTTTTAATTTTCGCTTTTCTATTTTCTTTAGGGGATTGTGAGCTATGACAACGACGCCAAAGCAGCTCGCCACTCGAAGCGAAGAAATCATCCGCAAGCACAAGGAATTCATCTGGCCGGCGGTGACCAACTATTTCCAGAAGCCGCTGGTGACCGACCGCGGGCAGATGCAATACATTTGGGACCTCGAGGGTCGGCGCTACCTGGATTTCTTCGGCGGCATCCTGACGATTTCCGTGGGCCACGCGAACCCAAAGGTGACCACGAAGATCAAGGCGCAGGTGGATCGCCTGCAGCACACCTCGACGCTTTATCCCAACGAAGCCATCGTCGCGCTGGCGGAAAAGCTCGCGCAGATTACGCCCGGCGCGTTGCAGAAAAGTTTTTTCACCAATTCCGGCACCGAAGCAAACGAAGCCGCGCTGCTGCTGGCGCGGATGGCCACGGGAAGCTACGACGTGGTCGCGCTACGGCACGCGTATGCGGGCGGATCGACGCTGGCGAAGTCGGTGACGGCGCAGGCGCCGTGGCGCAAGGCCGGCGTCATCAGCGTGGGCCTGGCGCACGCGGTGAACCCCTACTGCTATCGCTGCCCGCTGCATCTCACGTATCCGAGTTGCGAAGTGGCGTGCGCGAACGACGTCGAAAACCTGATCCAGACGGGCACCAGCGGCCACATCGCCGCGTTCATGGCCGAGCCGATTCAAGGCGTGGGCGGATTCATCACGCCGCCACCGGAATATTTCAAGATCGTTTTCAAGATCGTGAAGAAATACGGCGGGCTCTTCATCGCCGACGAAGTGCAGACCGGATTCGGGCGCACGGGCAAGAAGTGGTTCGGGATCGAACAGTGGGAAGTGACGCCGGACATCATCACCTGCGCGAAGGGCATGGGCAACGGCGTGCCGGTAGGCGCGACGATTACCACGGCGGAGCTGGCGGATTCGTTCCAGGGCCTGACGATTTCAACATTTGGCGGGAATCCGGTGACGTCGGTGGCGGCGCGCGCCACGATTGAAGTGATCGAAGAAGAAAACCTGCTCGAGAACGCGCACGTGGTCGGCAACTATTTCCGCGGCAAACTCGATGGGCTGAAGGAAAAGTATCCGATAATCGGCGATGTCCGCGGCATGGGCTTGATGCAGGCGTTGGAGCTGGTGAAAGACCGCCAGACAAAAGAGCCCGCGCCTACCGAGGCGACGCAGTTGATGGAACGCGCCCGCGACAATGGCTTACTAATCGGCAAGGGCGGCCTCTACGGCAACGTGATCCGACTTTCGCCCATGCTGAATATCGGCAAGGCCGACGTGGACGAAGCGATCAAGCTGCTGGACAAGTCGCTCTCCGAGATTCGACCATGAGCTGGGAGACTCTTATGGGCTGGTTTTCCAAGAAGGTAGCAAGAATCAGTAAGGCTGATGGCGCGAGAGGCCGATCGCTAATCCCCGGCATGGGCTGCTTGGGTCTAATTCTCTCATTTGCTCCACTGCCGGCGGCAGCACAGCAGCAGAGACAGCCCTGCACGTTTCACTTTGTAATGTATCTCTACGACGAAGACCTCGGCATAGCGTCGATCCCGGCGATGGACTCAGATCAGGCCAAATGGCTACGCACAACTGGAGCTAAGAAATATCCGGACTTCTGTCTGGATCCACAAAACGCCAGCTACGTCATGCTGACAATGAGGTGGAGCGAGAAAAAAGAACGAACTGTAACGAAAACCCACTCGGCAACTACGACGGGGCCTGTGCCTGGAGTCGTTGGAGTCACCGCGGCTGGACCCGGAAAACCAGCCGAGCCGATTTGGGGAACCCAGCTCAGGACATTCATCACAACATGGCGGGAGAAAGAAACCGAAACGGTGAGTGAGGCACATGCTCTAGTTCTTACATTTGGAACAAAGGATGGGACGTCCATAGCTGAAGGAGTAGAACTCAAGCCAAAGCCGACTTGCCAGGCTAAGGGCGTCGGGAGCAAGGCGGCACGGAAGGCTTTCGAGTTTACTTTCGAATACCTCGCGCTACTGGAGCGCGGCCGGGCGAACCAGAGTAAGTGAGGATGTGTTCGCGCGCCTTTCTGAAAGCCGCTGCTGCGAGAACCGAGCGATGATTCCAGCCAAACCATTTGATCTGAAGCAAGCCTTGCTCGAAGCCTACGCCGTAAACGAGCGGATGAACCAGCATCTACTCGAGAATCTCGACGACCGCGCCTGGCGCGCGGCGCCGCCCGGCGGCAAGGGTCGTCCGATCGCCGCCATCGTCGCGCACATTCACAACGTGCGGCACATGTGGCTTGTGGTTTCGGCGAAAGGGATAAAGGTCCCGCCAGGACTTGACCACACTCTTCGATTCCATGCCTTCTGCGTTTCCTCCCCTTGACGTTTCTCACCGCAGGAAGCACCATTTCCACGTCTTGAACGCCACGCGCAAAGCGAGATAGGAAACCACCATGGCCACTGCCGTCAGCACCACTCCCGTTTGCAGGAATTTCGTCAACGGTCGCTGGGTCGCGTCGCGCTCGACGAAAACGGTCGAGCGGTACAACCCCGCGAATCTCGACGAAGTCGTCGGCGTCATTCCGCTTTCCACGCGCGAAGAAGCGCGCGAAGCCATTGCTGCCGCCAGGGCCGCATTCCCTGCCTGGCGCGATACCCCGGCGCCGGTGCGCGGGCGCGTCATTGCCAAGGCGGCCCTCCTAATGGAACAGCACAAAGAAGAGCTGGCGCGGATTTTGACTCGTGAGGAGGGCAAGACCCTCAAGGACTCGCTCGGCGAGGTCCAGAAATCCATCAACATCCTCGAATTCATGGCCGGTGAATCGCGCCGGATCGGCGGCGAGACGCTGCCCAGCGAGTTGCCGAAGAATTTCGCCTACACGATCAAACAGCCACTCGGCGTGGTGGCCGCGATCACACCGTGGAATTTCCCCGTGTCCATTCCCGTCTGGAAGATGGCGCCCGCGCTCATCGCGGGCAACACGGTGATGTTCAAGCCCGCCACGCTCACTCCCTTCACTGGCGCCCGGGTAGTGGAAATCTTCGAACAAGCGGGGCTGCCCGCAGGGGTTCTGAACATGGTGGTGGGGTCGGGCAGCGAAGTCGGGGACGAACTGCTCCAGCATCCCGACGTGAAGGCCGTGTCGTTCACCGGCTCGAACGAAGTGGGCAGCGAACTTTACGCGCAGGGCGCGCGGAGAATGAAGAAGTGCCAGTGCGAGATGGGTGGCAAGAACCCCCTGGTCGTGCTGGCGGATGCGGACTTGCCGCTGGCCGTCGAGTCCGCCGTCTTCGGCGCATTCGCGTCGACGGGACAGCGTTGCACGGCCACCAGCCGTGTCGTCGTGGAGGAAAGTGTTGCCGACCGCTTTGTCAAAGCGCTCGTCGAGCGCACGAAAAAGTTTAAGGTCGGCAATGGCCTCGACCCTGACGTGGACATGGGGCCGGCAGTGGACGAATCGCAATTGAACACCGACTTGAAGTACATCGAGATCGGAAAGAAAGAAGCGAAACTCCTGCTGGGCGGGCATCGGCTCAGCGGGCCGGGCTACGACCGCGGCTACTTCGTCGCGCCAACCGTTTTCGACGATGTTCCCTGGGACAGCGCAATCGCGCAGGAAGAGGTTTTCGGCCCCGTGCTCTCCATCATCCGCGTGCCGGATTTCGACGAGGCCCTGCGAGTGGCCAACTCGGTGAAGTACGGCCTCTCCAGCTCGATCTACACGAACGATGCCGCGAAGATTTTCGAGTTCATCGACCGCATCGAGACCGGCATCACGCACGTGAATTCGCCGACGGTCGGCGGCGAAGCGCAAATGCCCTTCGGCGGGATGAAGGGCACCGGCGTCGGCGTGCGCGAAATGGGACGTGTGGCGATTGATTTTTACACTGAACTGAAAGCGGTTTACATCGATTACACCGGGCGCAAGCGCGAGTCGAATATCTATTAGGGTTTTGTGGCACCGGCTTGCAGCCTGTGCTCTTGTGAATGAAAAATCCGCTGGGCTGAAGCTCAGCGCTCCACAGGCTTCTCAGAAACAAAAGGGGCCAGCGGATGCTGGCCCCTTTTCGTTTCCACAAGAATTTCCTTGCGGAGGATCCGAGAAAACCTGGCTCACTCGATGTCAGCGACGCCAGCGGCTGCCGCAGGAGCGCTCAAGCCGGCGCAATTCATTGCGGTCCCGTTCAGCCTGGCGGCTGCGGAAGCCATGGCGACGGACGTCCCGCTCGAGCTTGCGCTCGATATTCGCGCGCTTGTTACGGCAGGAGCTCCACCGGTCCGCCGCCTGCGCCGGGGCGCCGCTCAGAGTGCTGAACCCCAGCATCAATGTTCCCGCCAAAACACCCTTCAGCAGCTTGCGTTTCCAGTTCACCATGACTTCCTCCTCGGCAACGTCAGCGTCGCGGACCGCGGAACGGGGCCGGATGGCGCGTTGCACACTTGTTAGACTCGATGGCGGGGGGAGCGCGAGGGGTTGTACGCGCGACGATGATTTCGCGCCCCGTGTTTCGTATCTCGCTCCGGACAGGCTATTTGCAGCCGCCTTTCCATATTTTCCGGCCAATCCACGATGCGCTGACTGTAACTCACGCCACACAAATGGCTTATCCCGTTTCACTTGACATGGCCAAGCGGCAGCACAGAAGAAAAAAGAAGGCGATGGCTCGGCAGGAGCGGCCAGGCACTAGGCTCCTCTGAGCGAGTCGCGAAAAAGAATGCTGCTAGGGCCGGGTTCGCCCGGCCCTCGCGCCTTTTCTGTTTCACTGCGGCATGAATGCAGCGTAAGATTTCTATTGCGGCATCCAACTGAACGCCGTTAGGCATGCTGAGACTACGACACTTGCGAACAGTCTTTCTTGGGACCCTCGCGCTCATCGGCGTGGCGATTGGAGTGCCTGCGGCGGACAAGGAAAAGATCGTTTGGAAGCCGATTACAGCGGTGATCCTGCGAATTGACGATCGCGCGCCGAAACTTTGGAACGTCTACAAGCCAGACAAGAAAGAATTGCTGCTGGTGCAGCTCGGAGAGCGCTTTTTGATGCTCGACGTGAAGGAACAACAGATTTATGAACTCGATCCGAAGAAAATGGGACACAAAGGCAAAGAGCTGATCTGGAATGAGGCTGACAAACCCGCTGATCCTGTGTCCACGGAAGACTGGCTGATCCGCGAAGTCGGCCCCGCGCGGCGCATCCGCTTCAAGCTAACCAGCGAGGGCCGCGTGTTCGATATCGAAGTCATGCTCGCGCCCGACCAGCGCACTCGAAGGTATTGACCTCGGAGAATCAGCGCGCCGATCCCTCCATTTTCGAAATCCTGCCCCTTCGTCCACGGATGCGGAATTGACAGCGGCCAGCTACGGGTGTACAACGCGCGGCATCCATCCACCGCAAGTCTGTTGCAAGGAGGCCGGCATGCTCAAACTGACGACGACAAAGTGTGGCGCTCTCGTGTGTTTCGTTGCGCTCCTGTTCCCAGGCCACGTTGCGCTAGCACAGTCGGCGAAGCCCGCGAATCCCGCTCCCACAGCCGAGGCTAAGCCGGCGCACGAACTTACCGCCATCGATCTGGAAGCTTTCCTCGGCGGTTTTCTGCCGGCTCAGCTCGAGCGCGACGACATCGCCGGCGCCGTCGTGGTGGTGGTGAAAGACGGCGCGGTGCTTTTCTCGCGCGGCTACGGCTACTCCGACGTAGAAAAAAAGAAGCCCGTCTCCGTCGAAGAAACGCTCTTTTGCCCCGGCTCGGTATCGAAACTCTTCACCGCGACTGCCGTGATGCAGCTTGTCGAACAGGGCAAATTCGACCTCGACCGCGACGTCAACGACTATCTCGACTTCAAGATACCCGCCACGTATCCGCAACCGATCACGCTACGGCGCATCTTGACGCACACCACCGGATTTGAAGAGGTGGCCAAAGAACTTTTCGTCAGGTCGCCAGAGGAAGCGATGACGCTGCGAAGCTATCTTGTCAAGCACATCCCGCCGCGCATCTACGCTCCCGGCACGGTGCCCGCGTACTCAAACTACGCGCTCGCGCTCGCCGGCTACATCCTGCAGCGCGTCTCCGGCGAGCGCTTCGAGGATTACGTCAACGCGCACATCTACGCGCCGCTGGGGATGATGCACGCGACGTTCGCCCAGCCGCTGCCGGCGTCGCTCCAAACGGTGATGTCGAGCGGCTACACGCTTGGCTCCGCTCCAGCCAGGGATTTTGAGGTGATTCCGGCGGCTCCCGCCGGTTCCATGTCCGTTTCCGGCGGCGACATCGCCAAATTCATGATCGCGCACCTGCAAGACGGCCGCTTCAGCAACGCGCAAATCCTGCGGCCGGAAACGGCGCGGCTGATGCATTCGCGTCAGTTTACGCCCGACCCGAATTTGCTGGGGATGTGCGTCAGCTTTTTCGAAGAGTCGCGCAACGGCCACACGATTATCGGCCATGGCGGCGACACGCGCTACTTTCACAGCCATCTCTCGCTGATTCTCGATTCCGGAGTGGGATTTTTTGTCTCGGTGAACAGCGCGGGCAAGGGCGGCTTCAACCTTCGCGGCGTGGTGTGGGAAAAATTCCTGGACCGCTATTTTCCAGGCGAGCGTCCCGCTCCTGTTTCCTCGGCCGCGGCGCCTTCTTCGAACGAGCCTTCCATCTTCGGCCCGTACCTCAGCACGCGCCGCGGTGAAGTTTCGCTCCTGAAACCTCTGGCGATCCTGGGCCAGCCGACAGTGAGTTCGCGGCCCGACGGCACGATCGAAGTCAGCTCGATGCTGTATCCGAACGGCAAGCCGCGGGAATGGCGGCAAGTTGCCCCGATGCTCTATCAGGACCGCAACGGACAAGCGCGCATCCTCTTCAGGCCGGACGCGGCGGGCCGCATGCAAATCTTCGGTGATTTTGCCGCTGCTGCCTACCAGCGCGCGCGCTGGTACGAGAACGTAATACTGTGTCGCCGAATTGCTCTGTTTGCCCTCGGCGCTTTTGCGCTCACGCTGATATTCTGGCCGGTCGGCGCGCTGGTGCGATGGCACTACAACCGGCGGCTCGAATCGAGCGCCGAGGTTCGCCGCCGACGGCGGTCCACGCTTCTCGTGTGCGCCTTGGAAGCCGCCGTGATGCTGGCCTGGTATTGGATTTTCATCTACGCCGCTTCCCACCCGTTCCGGTTGAACGCGCGCCTGGACATGTGGATTTATCTCGCGGAGATCCTGACGGTGGTCGCCGCCGCGTTCACATTCGTCGCGATCTGGAATGCGTTGCGGTCACTGACCAGCGCGCCCTGGTGGTGGACGAAGGTGCACGCCGTGCTGATCGCCGCTGCGTGTGTGGGAGTCGTGTGGCTCGCGTTCGTCGCGCGCGTGTTCAGCTTTAACGTGAGTTATTGACGCGCCATGACCGACGCGCCGGAAAACGTCTCGGGCCACGAGCCGCGCATGGAGCGGCTGGACTCGGACCTCATTCGCGAGAGCTCCCTCTACAACGAAGACCTCGCGCCCATTCCCACCGACCGCCGCACCTGGGGCACCTACAACTATGCCGCGCTGTGGATCGCCATGAGCGTGAACATACCCACGTACATGCTGGCGAGCGGGATGATTGCCGGTGGCATGAACTGGAAGCAAGCCATCTTCACGGTGTTCCTGGGCAATGTGCTCGTGCTGATTCCCATGCTGCTGAACGCGCACGCCGGCGCGCGCTACGGAATTCCCTTCCCCATCTTTGCGCGGTCATCGTTCGGCGTGCTGGGCGCGAACGTGCCGGCGATTTTGCGCGCGCTGGTGGCTTGCGGTTGGTTCGGGATCCAAACGTGGATCGGCGGCGAAGCTATCAATGCCATGCTCGTCGCGCTGATTCCATCCTGGAAACACTTCGCGTGGAACGTGCCGGTGTGTTTCGCGGCGTTTTGGCTGCTCAACGTTTTGGTGATTGTGCGCGGCATCAAGACGATTCGCTTCCTGCAAGGCATTACCGCGCCGTTTCTGCTGTTGATCGGCCTGGCGCTGCTGCTCTGGGCGCGCAACAAGGCCGGCGGATTCGGGCCGATGCTTTCGACTCCATCGAAATTCCAGACCTTTGCTGAATTCTTCCGGTTTTTTATTCCCTCGCTCACCGGCGTGGTTGGATTCTGGGCCACGGTTGCGCTGAATATTCCCGACTTCACGCGGTACGCGCGCAGCCAGCGCGCACAAGTGGTTGGCCAGGCGCTGGGTTTGCCAACGACGATGACGTTTTATTCGTTCATCGGCATCGCAGTGACTTCCGCGACGGTGATCCTTTTTGGCCAGGCGATTTGGGACCCCGTCGGCGTGCTCTCGCGACTCGGCAACCCGGTCGCAGTGACCATCGCGATGATTGCGCTGCTCCTGGCGACGCTGAATGTGAACGTCGCCGCGAACGTAGTTTCGCCAGCGAACGATTTCTCGAATCTCTGGCCGAGACGCATCAGCTTTCGCACCGGCGGTTTGATTACCTGCTTCATGGGCATCGCCATGCAGCCGTGGAAGCTGCTGGCAAACTACGGCAGCTACATTTTCGGTTGGCTGGTGGGCTATTCCGGGTTTCTCGGGCCGATCGCGGGCGTGCTGATCTGCGACTACTTTGTTTTGCGCAAGAAGATCATTCTGATCGAAGACCTCTACAAGCGGGATGGCTTTTACGAGTTTTCGGGCGGAGTGAACTGGAATGCCATCGTGGCACTCGCCGTGGGCTGCGGCGTGGCGTTTGTCGGACTGATTTATCCGCCTCTGAGGGTGCTGTATGACTACGCGTGGTTCGTGGGCTTTGCGGTGAGCTTCATCGCGTATTCGGCGTTGATGACGGCGCGCCAGCCGGCCACGGAATCCGCGGACTGAAATAAAGAAAACCCGCCGCTATGCGCCGTCGGTGCCGCAGAGTTTGCAACGCCGTGGGCGTCGCAGAATAATGGCGTCGCGCGGAAATATCGCGCCCATCCACCAGTCAATGGTCACCTGCATCTGCTTTTTGAAGCCAACCAGTTTGTAGAGGTGCACGGCATTCCAGAACAGCCAGGCGAGGTACCCGCTGAAGCGGATTCCCGCCACATTGACCACCGCATAGTTCATCCCCAGCGAAACCAGCATGCCTCGATCCACAAAGCGGTAGCTTTCCATCGTTTCGCCACGTTCGGCGTGCGCAATATTTTTTGCGGACAGGCCGCCATGATCGATGGCCACCGGCCCGATGCGCGGCGCGTCCTTCGCCGTGACCGCGGCCGAAGAATCGCCGGCGACGAAAACTTCGGGATACCCTTCGAGTTGGAGATGCTCGTTGACGAGCGCGCGGCCGATGCGGTCGTGCGGGCCAGGGAGCGACTCGACCAATTCGCGCGCGCGAACTCCGGCGGCCCAGATGACGGTGTCCGATTCGATGATCTCGCTGCCGTTGAGTTCGACGCCGCCGGGAAAACACCGCGTGACGCGCGCGTTGGTACGCGTCTCGATGCCTTCGCGGGCCAGTCGCTTCTGAGCGTGCGCGGCCAGTTTCGGATGCACGCCGCGAAGAACCTCAGGCGATGCTTCGAGGACGATCAGTCGCACGTCCGCGCGCGAAAGTCCACGGTAGTGCTTCGCGACGTAGAGCCGGAAGAAGTCGTTCATCTCGGTGATGAGTTCCACGCCGGTGTAGCCTCCGCCGACCACGACGAAGGTGAGCATGCGGCGGCGCTCGGCGGCGTCTGCGGTGTGGTCGGCATGCTCGCAGAGATCCAGGATGCGTTCACGGAGCACGACGGCGTCTTCGAGCGTCTTGAAATCCCAGGTGTGCTCGCGCGCGCCGGGAATACTGAAATGATCGGTGCGGCTGCCCAGTGCAATGACAAGGGAGTCGTACTCGACGACGCCTTCCGCGCACTCGATGCGGCGGCGGTCCAGGTCAATCGAGTTCACGCAATCGCGGCGGAAGCGCAGGCGGCGCTTACCGCGAATGTCGCGCACCGGCTGGGCGATGTGGCGCGGATCGATGTAGCTCGAAGGAATCTGCGGGAGGAGCGGCGTGAAAAGAAAATGATTCTGATCGCTGATCAGGAGAATTTCGATGTCCATCCGGCGATGGAACAATCGCTCTAGGTCGATCGCGGCCTGAATGCCGCCGAAACCTGCGCCCAGCACGACGATGTGCTTCATCTGTGCGTCCAAAGCCTCAGTGGCCGCTCGCGGTGGGCGGGACGCAGGAAGGATCCTGCGCCATCTTCCGCGCGCGATCATTCCAACTCATGGGCGGCTGGCCGGAGTCTACCTGCTTCATGGTGATGCAGCCGTCCACCGGGCAAACCAGCGCGCAGAGGTTGCAGCCCACACATTCATCCTCGATGATGCGCGGCACGTGCACGCCCATGCCGTTCACGTTTTTCTTTCCGTTGCCCGCCACGTTGTACGGCTCGATGCACTGGTGCGCGCCGTCTTCGCAGGCCACGTAGCAAATCTGGCAGCCGATGCAAAGGTCGCGGTTGATGTCGGCGATGATTTTGTAATTCAGGTCGAGGTCGCCCCAGTCCATCACGTTGGGCACGGCGCGGCCACGAAAATCTTCGATCGTTCGAAAGCCGTGGTCGTCCATGTATTGCCCGAGGCCGTCAATCATGTCTTCGACGATGCGGAAGCCGTAGTGCATCACCGCGGTGCAGACCTGCACGGTCGAAGCGCCAAGCGCGATGTGCTCCGCGGCATCGTTCCAAAAACCGATGCCGCCGATGCCGCTGATGGGGATGCGCACTTTTTTCGCGACTTGCGAGACCAGGTGCAGTGCGATGGGCTTCACCGCCGGGCCGCAATACCCGCCATGCGAAGACTTGCCGGCGACATTCGGCGTTGGCGCAAAGGTTTCGAGGTTCACGCTCATCACCGAATTGATGGTGTTGATCAGACTGACGGCGTCGGCGCCGCCGCGTTCCGCGGCCGCGGCGATGCGCGTGATGTCCGTGACGTTGGGCGTGAGCTTCACGATCACCGGCGTCTTCGCGGCTTCCTTCACCCACGACGTGATCATTTCCGTGTACTCGGGCACCTGACCCACGGCCGCGCCCATGCCGCGCTCGCTCATGCCGTGCGGGCAGCCGAAATTCAGTTCCAACAGGTCGGAGCCGGCATCTTCCGCGCGCTTCACCATTTCGTGCCAGGTCTCGCGCTTCGATTCCACCATCAGCGACGCAATGACGAGGTTTTTCGGATAGCGCTTCTTCACTTCGGCGATTTCGCGGAGGTTGACTTCGATGGGGCGGTCGCTGATCAGCTCGATGTTGTTCAAGCCCATCATTTTCACGCCGTTCAAATCGATGGCGCCGTAGCGCGAGGAGGTGTTGACGATGGGCTCGCCAATCGTTTTCCAAACCGCGCCGCCCCAGCCGGCGTCGAACGCGCGCATCACCTGCCCGGCGGTATTCGCCGGGGGCCCGGAAGCCAGCCAGAAGGGGTTCGGGCTCCTCACGCCGCAAAAATTCACACTCAGGTCCGCCATCTCTCACCTCTCAATTCGGGCGTCGGGGCTTCCCCAGCCAGGTGTCGAGGCCGCGGGCGGCGGCCATGCCTTCGGCCACGGCATCCACCACTTCTTTTCCGCCGTTTGTGCAGTCGCCGGCGGCAAAATATTTTTCGTGGCCAGTCTGATTCCGCTCGTTTATTTTCACGGTGCCATTTTTATTTAACTCGAGGCCCTTCACCACGCGCAAGAATTCGGTTACCGGCTTCTGTCCCACGGCGCGGACGACCATTTCGACGTCGAGCGTGAATTCCGTTCCCGGCAACGGAATTGGAGTTCGGCGTCCCTTCGCGTCCGGCGGGCCCAACTGTGTGCGCACGCACTCCAGACCGTGCACCACGCCGTTCTGGCCCAGCACGCGCACCGGGTGCGTCTGCCAGAGAAAAACAACTCCGTCTTTTTTGGCCAATTCGTATTCGTAGGCGAACGCAGGCATCTCGGGTTCGCCGCGGCGATAGATCAGATAAACCGTCTCCGCGCCCAGGCGCCTCGCCGCGGTCACCACGTCAATCGACGTGTTGCCCGCGCCGATGCACGCCACGCGCTTGCCGACTTCGACTTCGTGGAACGGCAGCGCTTTGGTGGCCTCGATGAACTCGATCGCGCCGTAAACGCCGTGGAGGTCTTCGCCGGGGAGATTGAGCGCCCAGGTTTCCCCGAGACCGACGCCAATGAAAATCGCGTCGAACTGTTTTTCCAAATCCGCGAAGGAGATGTCTTTGCCCACGACCGTTTTCTGGAGGAATTTCACGCCGAGTTGCTGCACCAAATCGACTTCGCGGAGCGCATCGCGCGCGCGCAGTTTGTACGCGGCGATGCCGTAGGTATTCAGGCCTCCGGCCAGTTCGTTGCGGTCGAAAATGGTGACGTCGTAGCCCCATTTGGCGAGCTCCGCCGCACATGCCAGCGATGCCGGCCCGGAGCCGATGCACGCCACGCGCTTTCCATTCGGCGCGCCGGCGCGGAAAAGCCGGATCTTGTTGTCGAGGACGTAATCCACGGCGTGACGCTGGAGGCGGCCAATCTCGATGGCCTGTTCGCCCTTCTCGTGCATCACGCACGCGCCTTCGCACAGCACTTCGGTGGGACAGACGCGGCCGCAACTCTGGCCCAGGATATTGGCTTCGAGGATCACGCGGGCCGCGCCTCGCGTATTCAGCGTGGAGATTTTCTTGATGAATGATGGCACGTCAATGTGCGTGGGGCAGGCGATGGTGCAGGGGGCGTCGAAGCAGTAGAGGCAGCGCGCGGCTTCGATGGCCGCCTGGCGTTTCGTCATGGCCGGAGCGATCTCGGCAAAATTCTTTTCGTACTGTTCCGGCGCGAGTTTGGCGGCGGTTTCGCGAAGCGGCATCGAGTTCCCCTGGATGATTTCCCCAGAAACGCGCAACCCGGTGGGCGGCGCTTCCCCACCGGGCGAATTTTCATCCTGACGCGCCATTCTAGCACCGGCACGCCCACGCGGCGTCAATCGAATTCCGGCGCAGGAGGCATGAACCTAACGTGTGAGCCGCTTGCGTCCAAAATCACGACGCGGGGAATGCGCAATTCGTGGCGGGGAAACGCGCCGTCTGCGGACGGTCTTCGTAGAAACTTAGGGGTTCTCCATCAGTTTCTTGAAGCCGGGATGTTCGCGAACGTTGTTCAGGTCCGAATCGTTTTCGGCCCAACGTTTGTACCAGAAGCCATGGACGAGGGCTTTCTCGAGACACGCAATCGACTCCTCGAGCTGCCCCTGTAAGGAGTAAACGCAAGCGACATTGTAGAGGATCCCCGCGTCTTCGGGGTCGATCGCCAGTGCCATCCGGGCCCATTCGAGGCTGCGACCCTTCTCTCCCAGTTGGCAAAGGTCGGTGGCGCCCAGATAAAGCGCACGGGCATCATCGGGGTGGCGTTCCAGATGTTTTTCGATGATGCGTATGGAACGCCGGTGCGCGGCCTGCCCTTCCACCAGCCGGCCCTGACCTTCGTAAACCATGGCTAACATGCTCGGCGCCTGGTAGTCGTCGGGGTTGACTTCGGAGGCCTGCTGAAAGAGGTGGCCGGCGAGTTCCAAATTACCTTGCTGAAAGCAAGCGCGGGCATAGAAATAGTAAGCGTCGAAAAGTTTCGGGTCCAGACGGATGGCCGCTTCAAATTCCTTCTGTGCTTCGTCGTACCGTTTGCTCAGCGAAACAGCGAGGCCGCAGGCGACGTGGGCCTCGGCCAGATCCGGATCGAGCTCCAGTGCTTTCTGACTGGCATTCACTGCCGCCCTGATGTTTTCCTCGCTGGCGTCCCAGTACATGAAAAGATAGGAGTAGCAGTTCGAAACGCCAGCATAGGCTCGGGCGTACTTGGGATCGATTTCGATTGCACGGGTAAACATCTGGCGGGCGAAGTCATATCCGCGCCGGCGAAACTGGTAGAAAAACTGCCGACCCCGCAGGTAGTAATCGTAGGCCTGCACATCCGCGGTTTGAACTTTGGCAATGGCCTGCTTCTCTTGCTCCGTGAACACCACCTGCATGGCCCGGGCAATGCTCTGCGCAATCTCGTCTTGGATAGCGAAGACGTCCTCGAGCTGGCGATCAAAGCGTTCAGCCCATACCGACCGCGCCGTATCCGTCTCGACGAGCCGCGCGGTGATGCGTAGGCGGTTGCCGATGCGGCGCAGGCTGCCCTCGAGGACGTGGGTGGCATTGAGCTGCTGGCCTACTTGTTCGGCGGTGGCCGGTTTGTCGCGGTACTTCAAAACCGCCGAACGAGTGAAGACCCAGAGGTCCTTCACATTGGAAAGTTCGGTGATGATGTCTTCGGTGATGCCGTCGCGGAAGTAGTCATCATCCTGATTGCCTCCAGGATTCTCAAAATAGAGCACAGCGAGAGACTTCTGCGCGGGCGACGGACCGCGCGAAGCCGTCCGGCCGGAATCGAGTTCCGATTTGAGGTCTGCCAGATCGTCTCGAAGCGCCTCCGCGCTCGCATAACGAGCGTTGCGGTCCTTCTCGAGGGCCCGATGGATGACCTTCACGAGGCTCGCCGGGAGCGCGGGATTCAGCGCCTGCAGTGGCTGAGGGGCACGATTGAGGATGGCTTCGAAAATCACCGCCGAAGTGTTTCCGGTAAATGGTTGGCGCCCCGTGGCCATTTCATAAAGCACCACGCCGAGCGAGAACAAATCGGTGCGGGCCTCGAGTTCTTCGCCCCGGGCCTGTTCCGGAGACATGTACGCGATTGTGCCCATGGAGGAGCCTGGACTGGTGAGGTGCTCTTCCGAAGCGGCAAGAGTATGCACGGCGGAAGTCGCGTCTCCGGCCATGCCGGCTTTCAATCGCTGCGGCGCGAGTTTGGCCAGTCCGAAATCGAGAATCTTCGCCTGGCCGCGATGCGTGACGAAAATGTTGGCGGGCTTGATGTCGCGGTGGACGATGCCGCGCGCGTGCGCGGCGGACAGCGCGTCAGCGATTTGCCGGCCTAGTTCGAGGACCTCCGCGGTTTCCAGCGGCACCCCCTTGATATGGTGCTTGAGCGTTTCGCCTTCCAGGAGTTCCATGGCCAGGAAAGGACGGCCTTCGTGCTCATCGATGTCGTGAATGATGCAGATGTGCGGGTGGTTTAGCGCGGAAGCAGCGCGTGCTTCACGGCGGAACCGCTCCACCGCCTGCGGGGTTGCCGAAAACTCATCGGGAATAAATTTCAGGGCCACCTGACGGCCCAGCCGCGTGTCCTCCGCGCGGTAGACCACTCCCATACCACCGCCGCCGAGCCGATCAATAATCCGGTAGTGGGAAACGTTTTGGCCGATCAATGAGGAATCCTCAAAGTTTGCGCCGCAATCCTACGATGCTCACAGGGTCAAGTCAAATTTGCGCGTCGTTGGGCTGCGATGTGCGCGCATCAACAGTGCAGTGGCGCGGCATCCCCGCGCGGCTTGCGCGGCGTTCGCGGGGTGTCCTAAGATGCCTGCGCACGCTCGCGGGGAGGAAACTGGAATGCGCTTCGACACTGTCATCAAGAACGGCACCATTGTCACGGCCACGGATACCTACGCGAGCGACGTCGGAATTTCCAACGGGCGGATTGCAGCCACCGCGCAGGGACTCCCTACTGAAAATGCGGGCAAGGTGATCGACGCGGCGGGAAAACTGGTAATGCCCGGCGGGATCGACGTGCACACGCACCTCGACATGCCCTTCGGCGGCACCACCAGCGCAGACGATTTCCAGACCGGCACGATTGCCGCGGCGTTTGGCGGCACGACCACGCTGATCGACTTCGCCATTCAGTTCAAGGGCCAGACGCTGCGACAGGCGTTCGAGACCTGGCAGAAAAAAGCGGAAGGCAAGGCCGCCATCGACTACGCGTTTCACTGCATCATCACCGATCTCGGCGATGCGCAGCTCGAAGAGATGGGCCAACTTATCCGAGAAGGCGTCTCGAGCTTCAAACTGTTCATGGCCTATCCTGGCCTGCTGATGGTGGACGACGCCACGATCTTCAAAGCGATGTCGCAGGCGGCGAAATATGGCGGGATGATCTGCATGCACGCCGAAAACGGCGGCGCGATCGATGTGCTCGTCAAGCGCGCACTGGCCGAGGGAAAACGCGCGCCGAAGTATCACGCGCTGACGCGGCCCACCACCGCCGAAGGCGAAGCCACCGGCCGCGCCATCGCGCTCGCGGAGATGGCCGGCGCGCCGGTGTATATCGTGCACCTCTCCTGCAACGAAGCGCTCTAAAATGTGCGCGACGCGCGCGACCGCGGCCTGCCCGTGTATGCCGAGACCTGCCCGCAGTACCTCTACTTGTCGCTCGAAAACATGGACGCGCCGGGCTTCGAGGGCGCGAAATACGTTTTCACGCCGCCGCTGCGCGAAAAATGGCACCAGGACAAACTCTGGCAGGGCCTGGCGCACGACACGCTGCAAGTGGTTTCCACCGACCACTGCCCCTTCTGTTACAAGGAACAAAAAGAACTGGGCAAGGACGACTTCACCAAGATTCCGAACGGCGGGCCAGGGATCGAACACCGGTTGAGCCTGGTGTATTCGGGCGGCGTGCACGGCGGGAAATTCTCCCCGAACCGTTTCGTACAACTGGTGGCCACGGCGCCGGCGAAACTTTTCGGCCTCTATCCGCGCAAGGGCACCATCGCCATCGGCTCAGACGCCGACGTGGTGGTCTTCGATGCCAACGAAGAGCAGGTGATCAGCGCGAAGACGCACCACATGCGCGTGGACTATTCGATGTTCGAGGGCATTCGCGTGAAGGGTGTTCCTACGACCGTGCTCTCCCGCGGCCGCGCGATCATCGAAGGCGGAAAGTTTGTCGGCCGGCCGGGCGCGGGCGAATTCGTGAAGCGGCAGGGTTACTCGGGAGTGTAGCGAAAAGAATCGCCCGGGCTTGCTCGCGGGAACCTAGTTCAACCTGTATTGCGGGATTCTCAAGGGCAGATCACGGAAGTCCGCGGACGAGCCTTCTTCTCCTGCTTCGAAGCTGGCCGCCAATTCTTTCTGTCTGCCGTAAACCGTGCGCACCGTAGCGAGAATCAGATCGCGGACCGGCATGCTTCGCACAATCTGGAAGTGCCCGGCGTGGGGCACCACGATGTTGCCCAGGAAATGAGTGGCCAGCGGGTCTTCTGGCCGCACGTCTCGTTTTCCAAACCAGAACGGAAAGAGCTGCCGTTCGTAGTAATTCGCCGCTGTCCTGACGTTGCGCGGCACGATTCCGGTTGTAATTCCCTTCGAGTCCACCGTCACGGCCAGTTCGATGGGGATGCCGTCGCGCTCAAGCTGCCGGGCAAAAAAGAGCGCGGTGGGAGCGCCCATACTGTAACCGTAAGTGATAATCGTGGGTCCGCCGGCGATTTGCACTGGCGTCAAGCGGGTTCTTCCCTTGGCCCCGAATTGCTTCCGCACCCATCGGTGAGCGCACCACGGGCAGTAGGCGGAATAGGTCCGAAAACAGTATCCAGGCAGCGCGATGGCTTTGAGCCGATGATTCAGGGGAGAAGCGGCCGAAGGCGGAAATTTTGAGGTGCCCAGGCCGCGGACGAAACTCACAACCATCACGCGGCAGGAGCCCGGCGGATCCTGGTCCGCATCAGCGGGAGTCGCCAGCGATGCGAGACACAAACAGACAATTGCGAGAGCGCCGGCGAATCCCGGGCCCAGCGTTCGTCGGCCCCTCATGCTGCGGCGAAATCACATTCATAGCAATTATCTCCGGTACACGCCGTAAACCCAGGGAATCCCCGCGACGCCGTTCCGAATTTGCACGATCACCACATCGCGCGGCTGGAAGCGGTCGAAATCGCCGCGGCTGACGGGCAGGCGCTCCACGCGGCGGCCGCTGCGCCACGATGTGACCACGAGCCGCTGATTTTTCAGCGCGCCGCGCATGCTGAATTTGCTGACCACGGTGGCCTCGTGAGCCACGGGCGGGGGCGAATCGAAACGACCGTTCACGAAGAGGAGCCCCGCGAGGAGCCAGGGAAAGGGAACAAAGCCGAAATAGATGCGCTTGAGAGTTTCGACATCGCGATGGTTTCGCGCGCTGCGTTCGACCCAAACAGCCAGGCCTAAGGCCAGAAAAAAAATGATGCCCATGAAAATCAGGATGCCGTCCAGCTCCAGCGGTGGATAAAACTGCGCCACGGGAACAAAGGCGATGGCGCCGAGGAGAAACCAGGCGGTGCGCCAGATCAGCCGCCGCCGCATGACCAGCTCGGCGGCGGCGCGAGTCAACCCGCAATAATCGCACTGAACGCCCGCGGACTCTCCGCCACAATCGGGACACCGCATCATTGATGGCCGAGACGTTCCAGCAAGGCCGCGACGCGCTCCCGCGCAGACGAATCGGCGATCGTATAGCAGACGCCGATCCCGCGACCCGGCTCCACGCGGCGCACTTCGCACTCGATTTGGAGAGGGTCCTCGAGCGACCACGTCGCAGCGAAGCGCGCACCGAGCCACAGGGGATCCTGCATCTCGATGAACATGCCACCGGAGCTGATCTCGCGGACCCTGCCGGGTAGCTTCGCGGAACCCCATTCAATTTCCAGGTTCGCGTCGTACGAGTATCGAGGAGCGACGCGGCGGTCCCTGCCCGCCACTCCAGCCGGAGATTCGGTCATGCGGATGCCCCCGGACGATGCTAGGTGCGGCGGCGCACGGTGTCAAGAACGCCTCGAGGATGATTTGCGCGCGCGGTTTGGTCTATGATGCGGGCATGAGACGCAACATTTCGATTCTGATTGTCATGAGCAGCGCGGCGCTGCTGGCGCTTGGGCAGGCGCCGGCGCAGACCGCGGCGGTGCCGGTGACGGGCGAGCCGCACCACCATCTGGTGTACAGCGACGAGAATGTGCGCGCGTTCCACGTCGAAGTACCTGCGCACAGCTCGACGATGCTCCATCAGCACGATGTGGATTACATCTGGCTGGCGCTGGGCGATGCCGACGTTATCAATGCTGTGGCGGGCAAGCCCGAGGCACGCCTGCAGATCAAAGACGGCATTGTGCATTTCACGCGCGGCGGGTTTGCTCACGTGGCGCGGAATGAGAGCAACTCCGGGTTCCGCAATGTGACCATCGAGCTGCTGAAGCCGCAGAAAAACCCGCGGAACCGATGTGAAGGAGTCATGCCCGGGGCGGCTGGAATGATGATCTGCGAAAGACCAAGGCCAGGTCATCTCTACGGGTACATCGGAGCGGAGGCTTCGGAGGCGTTTGCGACTGATCAGATGCGTGTATTCAGGCTGCAGGTTGCGGCCGGGGGCAAGATGAAGGTCGGAAAATCGAAAACGTCGCGCGTGCTGGTGGTTTCAGAGGGGACCGAAGCTCAGGCACTGGTGAGCATTCCGGTCGCCGGCGGCGCCACGGGCAAGGGCACGCGCGATCTTCGGTCCGGAGATATTGTAGCCTGTCCGCCGAAGATGGCAGTAGAGATTCGTAACCCCGGCAAGTCTCCCGCGCAATTTCTGGCGCTGGAGTTTAAGAATGCGAAGAACTGAACTGACCTTCGCCTCACGAAATGCGCGTCAGGTGAGATCACCGGAATGATGAACCTGCGCGATTTCTTCCTGAAGCAGAAAGAAGCGATCCGCGCGCGCTCGCGGCAGGTGTTCGGACTGGTTCGCCCGAAACACATGAGCTGGCGGCCGGAAAAAGGCGCGCTGACTGTGGGGGAAATGCTGCGCCACATCTGGGTTTCGGAGGAAGGCGTGCGGCGCGTCGCGCTGGAAGGCAATTTCGCTTACTACGAAAAACGCATCCCGGGTGGATTGGGCGCCGTTCTGGGAAATCTTGAGGCGCTGGAAAACGAAATCCAGAATCTAGAACGCGTACACCAGGAAAGCCTGCGCGCAGTGGCCGACTTCCCTCTCGAGCGCTGGGAGGAAGAGCGCGTCCACGCCGGCCTGGGTTTCCGCCGCAAGGCCGGGATCATCCTCATGGGCATCAACGAACATGAAATCCATCACCGCGCGCAATTGATGACCTGCCTGCGCATCCTCGGCACGCCGATCCCCGAGGCGATCGCCGGACGAACAGCCCCCCGATAGCCGAAATTGCGCCAGACCGGCCCCGGCCGGCTGGACTCCTGAGAAGCATGCTTTTATTGCGCGGTGTTCCACGGAACACCGGGGCTAGAAGCGTCTCAATCCCGGGGCTGGTAGGGGGGTAGCAGGATTTGGCGATCGGCCCGTATGACGCCTCCCAATGCGAAATCAAGGGTAGGCGTCTGGCGGGCGGGGAGGCCGGTTTTCGGCGCAAGCCGCTCGCCGCGCTCAGTGAGCCGCCGAGACCGCCGCAGCCGACACGAAAATCACGTGATAGCCGTTGTGCATGGTGTGCATGCCGGTCACACGGACCTGTTTCGCGAGCAGCGGGATCATCGCCGTGCGGAGGTCGGCTTGGCCGTCGCGCCGCGGGTCGTGTTCCTCGGCCATGATCAGATAGAGCTGCTTGCTCGCGGTGACCACGCCGAAGGGCTGGCCATTTTGCAGGCATTTCGTGCCGCAGGGGATGTGTTTTTCGCCGCGTTTGCCGAGTTGCAGGAAGCAACTCATTTCTACCAGTTCGCCGGTGACTACCATTGGCTTGCCGCCCGCCAACACCGCTTTCTGCTCCGGCGTACCGGCCGCGGCTGTCGTTGTGTCGGTCCATTTCGCCGATTCCTTCGAGCCGAGCTGTGTGGCAGGCGCCATCTCTGTCGCCTTCGACGTGCCGGCCTTCGCGGGCACCTTTTGACTCGCGGCTTTCTCCTGACCTACCGCGCCGGTGATGGCGAGAGCTCCGGCCAAAACCACAATTCCCAAACGCAAAAAGATGGAGAGCTTCACGGGGACCTCCTCCAGAAGTAATTCTTGTTTGATTCCGCCCAACTGCCGGCCGGGAGAGCGCGCCAGACCGACGATCCTGACCTGAACATCTTCCCCGAGCGCGGGAAGAATTGCAAATCGCTCACTCGCTCGCAAAGATGCACGCGTGAGATCTTTCGTCTTGCTAGGATTTTCGCCGCATCGGTTTGCCAACGCCCCGCGCGCCGCGGTGGACGAGTTCGCCGCGCAGATATTGGCGAAGCCGCGCGGAAAGAACCGATGAATTCACCATTTCGTCGAGATCGCGTTGGGTGAGGTCCGGCAGGAAGGCCAGCACACAATCAAGCGGCGTTTTGGGATGACGCAGAAGCGCGAGCCGCACGTTGTAAACGTGCGACCACCTGCGATGCCGCGCGATCGCCGGAACGACGGCCGGGCGCGTCTCTTCCTGCGCCAGGACTTTCAAAACCTGCGCCTCGGTCAGGAACGGATTGTCCAGCGCGGCGGCGACCGCCTGGGGATGGCCTTCGGCGAGGAGGCCTGCCGCAACGCGGGCAGGCGCGCGGCGGGCGAGCGTCAGCTTCTGCCCCAGGGGAAGTTGCGCAAGCCGCGCGAGGATGAGTTCCTCGGCGAGGCGGCGCAACTCCGGCGGGGCCAAGGAAAGCAGGCTGAGCTGGACGAGGTCCATCAGATACAGCTCGCGGGCGAGACGCATAGCCACAAGGCGCGGCGTGTGGAGGTGAAACGCGAGGCCGCGGCGGACGCGGTAGCTGCGCAGCCATTCTTTGCCGCGCGCGAGCGCTTCGAGAATTTCGCCGGGAAGATCTTTGCGTTCGAGGAGCAAGCAGAGATGCGATTCGTGGAACTGCGGATTCTCGATGAGCGCGGCGAGAGTCTTCGCGTCGGTTTCATACAGCAAGGCAGGGATTTCGTCGCGTGAAGCGCTGCGGGCGCGTTCGAGGGCCGATTCGGATTTCGTGCTCATCGCGTATTCGTTTATGGCCGGGCGGACTCCGAGATTCGCCGCGCAAGTTGCGCTGCCCCGGCGGCCGGAGAAACGCGCAGGGGACCGATCTTCGCGCGCGGCGCGATCAGGGCCAGCCGCGCGTCGAGGCGCTCTTCAAGAATCGGCGAGTGGCCGAAAACTCCGCCGGATTTCGCCAGTACAAACTCCTGATCGCGTAGATTCAATCGCGCGATCACGGCGTGAGCGAGTTCCGTGAGGCTGTCCGCAGCCCCAAGGAGTAATTCGCGCGTAGCTGCGTCTCCGGATTCAGCCGCGGCGACAACCGCGGGAAAAATGCGCGGGAAAATGTCGTCGGCGTGAGCGGCGACGCGCTCGATGAGTTCGTCCCAATCCTTGCAGCGTGCCGCTGACAGAATGGACTCCGCAAATTTCGAGTCTTCGCCGCGGTCGCGCATTCTCGCCGCGGCAGCGACGGCGCGGCGGCCGGTATCGAAAGCGCTGCCTTCATCGCCGATCCACGGGCCGTACCCGCCGGCGCGAGCCACGTTGCCCTCGGCATCGCGGCCAAAAGCCGCTGAGCCCGTTCCGGCGATCAACACCACGCCGGCGCCCGCGCCCGCTGCGGCCTCCAGAGCCGCTTCGAAATCCGATGCCACGTGCGCAATCGCTCCGGGAAACGCCGTGGCCAAAAACTTTTTCACTTCATCGGCGACTCCCGGCCGCCCCGCTCCCGCAAGCGCGGCGCAGACGGCGCGGATCGCGCTCTTCTCGAGCTTCGCAGCGGCCAGGGCCTTGTCCGCCGCGGCGTTGAGTGCGGCGAACGCGGCTTCGTAGCCCGCGCGCAGAGGATTCGAGGGCCCGGCCGAACCTTCGCCGACCACGCGGCCGGCGGCGTCAATCACCGCGCAGTCCGTTTTGGTGCCGCCCCCGTCGAATCCCAGATAGTAATTCATGATGTTTGGCTGCTTGACGCCGCTTGCGGCGCGCCACTATCATCGCGCGGTTTCCGCTCTGGAGCGTGATGCGACTCAGTCCACTCGATCTCGCGATCGTCGTGGTTTATCTCGCCGGCATCACGCTGTTCGGCATCGGCTTCCGCCGCGGGCAGCGCAACATCCGCGACTATTTTCTTGGCGGCAACACCGCGCCCTGGTGGGCGATTGCGTTTTCGATCGTCGCCACCGAAACTTCCACGCTCACGATCATCGGCACGCCCGCGCTGGCTTTTGCCGGCAATCTCGGGTTCCTGCAACTCGTAATCGGATACCTGATTGGCCGCATCGTGATCGTGCTGATCTTCATTCCGCGCTACTTCCGCGGGGAATTCTACACGGCCTACCAGCTCATCGAAAGGCGATTCGGGGAGCGCACAAAATCCGCGGCGGCGGCAACCTTTCTGGTGACGCGCGTGATCGCCGAAGGCGTGCGCATCGCGGCCATCGCGCTGGTGGTGAGTGTGGCGTTCGGCACCGGTCAGACGACGTCCATCCTCATCATCATGGCGCTCACGCTCATCTACACGTTTGAGGGCGGCATGAAAGCCGTGATCTGGACGGACGTGATCCAACTCGTCCTTTATCTGAGCGGCTCGGGAGTGGCATTTTTTCTTTTGCTGCACCGCATTCCCGGCGGGTGGCACGAAGTCACGCAAGTGGCCGCGGCGGCCGGCGGCAAGTTGAGCGTTTTCGATTTCACGTTCAACCTGACGACGAAGTACACGTTTTGGTCCGGCCTCATCGGCGGAACATTTTTGACCATGGCCAGCCACGGCACGGATCAGACCATCGTGCAGCGCCTGCTCGCGGCGCGTTCGGAGCGCGAGAGCAAGATTGCGCTGCTCGCCAGCGGCGCGATCATCCTGGTGCAGTTCGCGCTGTTCCTGGTGATCGGCGTGATGCTCTACGCGTGGCACGGGGCGCCTGTGATTGTTGCGGGGACGAGCTACGACCGCGTGTTTCCCGAATTCGTGGTCACGCAAATGCCCAGCGGCCTGCGCGGTCTGGTGATCGCCGCGATTTTCGCGGTGGCCATGTCGAATGCGAGCGGCTCGCTCAATTCGCTGGCGGCTTCGAGCGTGGTGGATTTCTTCAGCCTGCGCGGGAAGATGGCGGACGAACGGCGCGTCTTGCGCCTTTCGCGCTGGATGACGCTGGTCTGGGGCGCACTGCTCATGGTGCTGGGCACGATTCGCTGGGGGCCTGTGCTCGAAGCCGGGCTCACGATCGCTTCGATCACGTTCGGAATTCTCCTGGGGCTCTTCCTGCTCGGCTTCTTCAACGCACGCGCGACGCCGCGCGGCGCGGTGATCGGGATGCTCGTCGGACTCGTTTTCATGTTTTATGTGAAAGGCTACACGCCGCTCGCCTTCACGTGGTACGTTCTGGCGGGGACAGCGGCGACGTTTCTGGCCGGGTCGCTCGCTAGCCTCCTCGGCCCCGCGCAACC
>JBGQGH010000019.1:0-35247 GCA_041497315.1 Terriglobia bacterium
CCGTATTTTCGCGGATGTCCGCGTCGGCGTCACCGGTCCGCACCAGTTCGACGGCCGGATCATAGCGCAAGCGGTATTTCCGCGACGGCGCGTCCCAGTAAATGTATGCGGGGACCACCGCGGCATCCGTGTGGAGTGCAATGCGCGCGAGGCCGGTGGTGGTGCAGGCCGGAACGCCGAAGAACTCAACGAATACGCCTTCGCCGATGGCCGTGTTCAAGTCCGCCAGGATGCCGACGGTGCCGCCCGCGTTCAAGACACGCAGCACCGCGCGAGCGGATTCATTCTTGTCGATGGACTGATTGCCGGAGAGACACCGGTAGCGGTTCACCAACGAGTCCACGCGCGGGTTGTCGATGGGCCGGACAAGGAAATGCAACGGCTTCGCATAAATCGCGTGCGCAAACGGCCCGAGCTCCCACGCGCTCATGTGGCCGGTCAGAAAGAGCACGCCCTTGCCGCGCTGCTCGGCGACCGCGAAATTCTCGAAGCCGTCGAGCGTGACGACCTCTTCGATATTTTCGCGGTTGTAGTCCGGAAATTGCGAGAACTCGCCCGCCATCCAGCCGATCTGGCGAACCAGTCCGCGCGTGACGCGGCGGCGTTCGGCCTCCGTCCAGTCGGGAAATGCGATCCGAAGGTTGAATACCGCGGCGCGCCTCAGAGGCGGACGAAGGCGATACGCCAGCGCGACGAATCCGGCGCCCACGGCCCGCGCCAGCCCGCGCGGGAGCAGGCCGAGCCCGCGGATCCCAAGCCACGCCGCCGCATGCTCCAGCCATTCCTTCATGCGGAGCCATTATGCTAGAGGCTCGGCGCGGAGGCTAGAAGCGTTGTGGGTCACTCATGGCGCAAGGCCACCAGGGGATCGACCTGCGTCGCGCGCCATGCCGGGAGAAAACTCGCCAGGAGGGCCACGCCTAACAAGAGCGCAGACACCGCTGTAAGTGTGAGCGGGTCGCCGGGCTGAACGCTGGGGACGAGGTGCGTCAGAAGGCGAGTCACCGCGAGCGCGCAAATCAGGCCGAGTATCACGCCGGCGATCGAGAGCCCAAGACCCTGGCGCAAAATCATACGCAGCACGTCTCCGCGCTGAGCGCCCAGGGCCATGCGGATTCCCACTTCGTGGGTGCGCTGCGTGGCAGTATAGGACACCACGCCGAAGAGACCGACTGCGGCCAGCACGAGGGCCAGCGCCGCGAAGAGCCCGAGCAAGGCAGTGGTGACGCGCGGCTGCGCCAGGGAATTCGAGAGAACCACATCCATGGTCAGGACGGAAGTGACCGGCACATCATGATCCACGGACTGGACCGCGGACTTGATCGTGGAGGAGACGGCAGACGGCTCGGCCGAGGTTCGTACCACGAGTGTGAGCCATGGCCAGGGGGCCCGGGCTGCATGTAGTTCAGAAAAATTTCGGGATGCGCAGCCGTGCCGAGGTCTTGCTGGCGCACGTCTCCGATTACTCCTGCGACGGTCAAGGTGACGCTCGAGTCTTTTCCGGCTGGGAGTGAGATCTGTTTGCCGACGGCGTCCTGCCCGGGCCAGAACTGCCGCGCGGCCGTCTCGTTGATGACGATCACGCCCGGCGTGTTCGCAGAATCCTGTTCGCTGAATTCGCGCCCGGCCAGCAAGGAAGTCTCCATCGTACGAAAGTAACCCGCGCTCACAATATTGAAGCTCGCGCTGAACGGTTTCTTCGGCGAGGGATCCGGGCGTCCGGGAATGTGGAAGCTGAGCGAGTCGGCGCCGCCGCCCATGGGCAAATCCGCGACCAAGGCCGCCGCGCGGACTCCGGCGAGTGCGGTGACGCGCGCCAGAATCTGTTCGAAATACCGGGCGCGGGCCGAATCCTGCCCCACGCGATCCAACTCCGGGCCGTACTTTGCGCGCGGAAGCGAAAGGTTCACCACCGCCAGATTCTCGGTACGAAATCCGGGAGCCGTGCTGCGCATGATGAGCAGGCTTTTCAGCAGCAAGCCCGCGCCGGCGAGGAGAACCAGCGCAAGCGCCGTCTCCATGACCACGAGGACACTGCGAATGCGCCTTCCGCGGATGCTCTCGGTGGCGGAGCGGCTGGATTCACGCAGGCCCTCGTTCACATTCGGAGATGCGGCATTGAGAGCGGGCAGGACACCGAAAAGAATCCCCGTGGTCAGCGACACGACAACTGTAAAGCCCAGTACCCAGGCGTCGGTGTGCGTGGCCTGCAAGCGCGGGAGTTGGACGTGCGTGGCGAGCGTCGTCACCAGCAGCCGCGCGCTCCAGTTTGCAAGCAAGAGACCCAGCGCGCCTCCGGCCAGTGCAAGCAGCGTGCTCTCGGTGAGGAATTGCTGGATCAGGCGTCCGCGGCTCGCGCCCAATGCCGCGCGCACGGCCAATTCTTTCTGACGTGTCGCGCTGCGCGCCAGCATGAGGTTGGCCACGTTGGTGCACGCAATCAAGAGGACCAGCGCGACGACACCGAGAAAAATCAGCAACCCGATGCGAAATTCGCCCGCAATTGCGTCGGTGAGCGGCATCACGTTGGCGCCTACGTCTGCATCTGTCTTCGGGTATTGCTGCTCCAAGCGGCGCGTTATAATGTCCATCTCCACCTGGGCTTGCGAACGGGAAACCCCCGGTCGCAAACGCCCCACGATCCTGAGGAATCCATGACCGCGGTTGGGATCGCGCTCAATCGGCGTGTAAATCTCTTCCACTCGCTCGGGATGAAACCTGAAACCGGGTGGCATCACGCCGACAATCGTGTAGGGTTGGTCGTTTATTCTCACCGTTTGGCTCAGCACGTCAGTCCGCCCCGAGAATCGCGTTTTCCAGCCGGCGTCGCTCAAGATGGCCACGTGCGAGGCTCCTGCCTCGGATTCATCGGGCCGAAAGGTGCGGCCCGTGGCCGGCGGGACGCGCAGCAATTCAAAAAAGCCCGGCGTCACCTGCACGGTGGGAATGATTTCCGCCTGATCGCCGGCAAGAAGAGTCGCCCCTCGCGTCGTAAACGCGGTCATGCCCTCGAAGCTCTTGCTCTGCGCCCGCCAATCTTCGAAGCCGGGATAAGACGTGACGTCCTCGGTGTTCCCGCGTCTCGCGTCCGTCGCCCACACCATCATCAGCCGGCCGGAATCCGGATAGGGGAGCGGTCGCAGTAGAACCGCGTTCACGACGCTGAAGATGGCCGTGTTTGCGCCGATTCCCAGCGCGAGCGTGAGCAGCGCGACGAGCGTGAAACCGGGATTCTTCGCCAGCATGCGAAAGCCATAGCGCAAGTCCTGCAGCAGAGTTTCGATCATCGGAATCCCCCGGCGATCTCGATAACTTTCTTTGATTGGCTCGATGCCGCCCAACTTGATGAAAGCGTCCCGCCGCGCCTGCTCGGGTGTCATGCCGGCGCGCAGGTTGTGCTCGATGTGCATTTGGAGATGGCTTTTCATCTCCGCGGAGAGTTCGCGCTCGCGCCGATTCCGGTGGAACAATCCACGCACCCGCGCAAGTGATGCGCGCAGAACTCGCAGAGATCTCACGAACGCTCCTCACCCGGCGCCATGAAGCGCGCCAAAATGTCCGTGGTCTGCGCCCATTCCTGAGCTTCCTTCTCCAACTGCTTGCGCCCCGCGCGTGTCAGCCGGTAATACTTCGCTTTGCGATTGTTGTCCGAGACGCCCCACTCGGAGGCGATGTAGCCCTCCTGCTCCAGTTTCAGGAGCGCGGGATAGAGCGTGCCGTAGTTCACCGCCAGCAAGTCACCGCTGGTCTGCTCGATGCGCCGCGCAATCCCGTACCCGTGCAGCGGCCCCATGGCCTCGAGTGTCTTCAGCACCATCAGCGCCAGCGTGCCCTGCCACACATCTTGCTTGTCGCCCATAGCGCTCCTATCATTGGAACCTCACAGAAGAGTCTTCCCTCTCCTATGGGATACCAATAGTAATACGGTTCTCGCGGCAAAACGTTTCCTTATCTTCTGAGGCCAGGCACCGCCCAGGTGAAGAAACCACTTGACGCTCGACTCTACATGACTCATAGTCATTGTAGACTGTAGGTCACTTTAGGGCGCAGATGAGGCACAGTTCCAAGACCCGCGAGATCCCGACGAAAGAGCTCACGCTCTCGAAACCCGGACGCCGCCAGCGCCGCAGCGACGAGACGCGAGAGAAGATCTTTCGCGCCGCTCTCAGACTCTTCGCCGCGCACGGATTTCCGGCCACGACGGTCGAGGACATCACCGAGGCCGCCGACGTCGGCAAAGGCACATTCTTCAACTACTTCCCCACCAAGGAGCACGTTCTCTCTGCTTTTGGCGAGCTGCAGCGCGGAAAGATCGAGCACGCCCTGGCACTCGCGCGGGAAAACCGGTTGCCCATACGCGAGGTCCTTCGGGGCATGTTCCGCGCCGCGGCGGAAGAGCCCGGTCGGAGTCCCGCCCTAATGCGCAGCATTATTTTCGCCATGCTTTCGAACGAGCCGGTGCGTGAAGTGATGTCGCGAAACCTGGAACTCGGCCGGCAGACTCTGGAAGAATTGCTGGCGATTGGGCAGCAGCGCGGAGAGGTCCGAAGCGATCGAGCGGCGGGCGATCTTGCGCGCGCTCTGCAGCGGATAGCGTTCGGCACAATGCTGTTCTGGTCGCTTCAGCCCGTGGCTTCCCTAGCAGAGCAACTGGATACCACATTTAATTTGTTCTGGTTGGGCCTCGCTGCCGCACCGGCAAACTCCGCGAAGGAGAAGCGCTCATGACTCGCAAACGAATTCTCATCGGAGTCGCGATTCTGGCCGTGGGCGTGGTCGGTTACGTCTTATATGCCGGGATGATTCGTCGCGCGGATTCGCTGGCGGGCTCGGGCACGATCGAGGCGCGCAATATTCGAGTCGGCTCGAAGGTCGGCGGACGCATCCTGGAAGTGCGCGTGCGCGAAGGCGATCGGGTGGAACCGGGCCAGGTGCTGGTGACGTTTGACGAGAAAGAACTCCGGGCGGCGCTGGATCAAGCGCGCGCCAACCTCGACAAGATGGAGCGCGGCTCGCGGTCCGAGGAAATCGCCGAAGCACGGGCGGCTGCGGCGCAAGCCCGCGCCGATTACGAATTGAAGCGCAATGGAAGCCGAAAAGAGGACATCGAGGCCGCGCGAGCGGACGTGGAGCGCACCCGCGCAGACGCGATTCGCGCCCAGCGCAACTTCCAGCGCGTAAGTGATTTGGCCAACGCGGAGATTTTCTCAAAGCAGCAGCGCGACGATGCCGAAGCTGCGGCCAAGATGGCTGCCGCGGCTCAGCGCAACGCCGAGGAAAAACTGTCTCAGCTCGAGCACGGTTTCCGCCCGGAAGAAATCGCCTCCGCTGAAGCGCGCTACCGCCAGACGCAGGCCACGCTCGAAAAAATGGTGCGTGGAAATCGCCGGGAAGATATCGACTTCGCCCGCGCCCAGTTCCAGGATGCGGAAGCGCGCTACCGCGAACGCGAAGTGCTCGCGCCTTCGGCCGCGACCGTCGAAGTGCTCGATGTTCGCCCCGGCGATTTGATCGCGCCGAACACGCCCATCGCCACGCTGCTCGAACGCGATCAGATCTATGTGCGCATTTACATTCCCGAGACGCGGATCGGAGAGGTTCGCATCGGCCAGAAGGCGGAGATCCGCGTGGACTCCTTCCCCAATGAAAAGTTTTCTGCGGAGGTCGAGCAGATCAACCAGAAGGCGGAATTTCTTCCCCGCAACGTCCAGACGCGCGAGGAGCGTGTGCATCAGGTGTTCGGCGTCAAATTGCGGATTCAGGACCCCAGCGGCCGGATCCGAGCAGGCATGGCCGCGGACGTGAAGTTGAAGCCGTAGGAGCGAGGAATGGCGGCAGAGAATTCATCGAATGGCCTCGCAATTCGCGCCGTGCAATTGACTCGACGCTTCGGCGATTTCACCGCGGTCGGCGGCGTGGATTTGCGCGTGGGACGCGGCGAAGTCTTCGGATTCCTGGGCCCCAACGGCAGCGGGAAAACTACCGTCATCAAGATGCTTACCGGCCTGCTGCCTCTTTCCGGCGGAGATGCCTGGGTGGAAGGATTCAACGTGCGCACCGAGGGCGAAGCCCTGCGCGAACACATCGGCTACATGTCCCAGAAATTCAGCCTCTACGATGACCTGACGGTGGGCGAAAACCTGGAATTCTACGGGCGCATCTACGGCCTCCCCGCCGAGCGGTTGCGCAAGCGCATCGACGACCTTCTATCAATCCACGGCCTCGGACCATACTTCGGCCGCCTGGCGGGAAAACTTTCCGGCGGATGGAAGAAGCGATTGGCGCTGGCCTGCGCGATGCTGCACGAACCGAAGATCATGTTCCTCGACGAACCGACTGCGGGCATCGATCCAGTGGCGCGGCGGCACCTGTGGGACTTGATTTTCGCCCTCTCCGGCGAAGGTGTCACCTTTTTTGTGACCACGCACTACATGGACGAGGCGGAGCGCTGCAGCCACGTCGCCTACATTTACTTTTCAAAGCTCATCGCCGACGGCACGCCTTCGGCGCTGAAAGCCCTGCCGGAGGTGAGCCCAGCGGGCACGCGCCGCCTCGAAATCCGCGCCCCGGAAATTACGCGGGCGTGGCACTTGGTGCGAGAGATGGAAAAAGTGCGCAGTGCCACCGTTTTCGGAGAATCCATCCATGCACTGGTTACCGACCCATTCGACGTGGACCGATTGAAATCGGAGCTCGCGCGGAACGGCATTCTCGTCAGCGAAATCCGCCCGCTCACGCCCAATCTGGAGGATGTTTTTGTCGAGCTGACCTCCCAACACCAGGCAGAGATGGAGGCGGCCCATGCATGATGCCGCCGGCGGCGCGTTTCGCGGCTTCGGAGCGGTTTTGTACAAGGAGGCGTTGCACCTGCGCCGCGATCGACTCGCGCTATTCTTCGCCATCTTTATGCCGCTGTTTCAAATGATCCTCCTCGGATTCGGCATTGACACCAATGTCCGCCAAGTGAAAACGATCGTCCTCGACGAAAACAATCGCGTCGAGAGCCGCCAGTTGATCGACCGCCTGCGGAACTCGGACACATTTCGCATCACGGGCTACGTGCAAAACGACAGAGAACTAAATGACGCCATCGTAAGCGGCCGGGCCAAGGTCGCCATAAAGATTCCGTGGGATTATTCCGATCAGCTCAGCAAGCGCGGCACCGCACTTGTGCTGGTGCTGATCGACGGCTCGGACTCCTCGGTGGCCGGCCAGGCCATCAACGTCACCACGGCGATCGGCCTGGATGAATCGCTCCGGCGCGTGCTCACGGATCGCCAGTCGTTGCCGGTCGAGATGCGCCCGCAACTGTTGTTCAATCCCGATTCGCGCTCGCCGAATTTCTTCCTGCCCGGGCTGATGGCGGCGCTGCTGCTGTTCGTGACCACGTTTCTGACCGCGTTCACCATTGTGCGCGAGAGAGAAAATGGGACGCTCGAACAGTTATTCGTCACCCCCGTCAAGCCGCTCGGCCTGATGTTCGGAAAAATTGTGCCGTATCTCGTGGTGGCCTTTGCCGAGCTTTGTTTGTTTATCCTGCTGATGGTGACGGCATTTCGCGTGCCCGTGCACGGCAGCACACTGCTGCTCCTGGTTCTCTCGGTGCCTTACATTTTTGTGGCTCTGGCTCTCGGGCTGCTCATCTCCAGCAAGGCAGGTTCACAGGCCGAGGCGATTCAGCTCTCTCTCCTCACGCTGCTGCCCAGTGTTTTCTTTTCCGGTTACATTTTTCCGCGCGATACTATGCCGCTCCCGTTCTACCTTCTCAGTTATCTCGTTCCGGCCTCGTATTACATCAACATCACTCGCGGGATCATTCTGCGCGGCGCGGGCTTCGTTCATCTTTGGAAAGACGGCCTGGTTCTCTTGGTCATGGGACTCGCCCTGGCTTTGCTGGCCGCCCGCCGATTCCGCGCCAAAGTGATCGCGACGTAAGCTCGGCGCCGGATGAGCCGCGAAAGACGCAGCCTCCCAGCGGGAATCACCGCCGCTGTTGGAACGATGCTAGACTCGTGCCGCGGTGATCGCCGATCGGTCCAAATCGCCCCGCAACCCCACGCTCACGGATTTCGGTTTCCCTTTTCTTGCCGCTGCCGGCGTCGCGATTCTCTTCTACGTCTGTTTTTTCGGTCACCTCGGTGCTTTGGGATTTGTCGGGCCCGATGAGCCGCGCTACGCTTCGATCGCGCGCGCCATGTCGGAAACCGGAGACTGGATCACGGCGAGGCTGAACGGCCAACCGTGGTTTGAAAAACCCGTGCTGTACTACTGGGCCGCGGGAATTTCCTTCCGTCTTTTCGGCGTGAGTGAATTTGCCGCGCGCCTGCCATCGGCACTCGCCGCGGCTTTTGCCACTCTGGTCATCGCCTGGACCGCTCGACGCTACTACGGCAGAGGCGCGGCCCTGCTGACACTTTTGCTCGCGCCCACCACGGTCGGGATGTTCGGATTCGCCCGCGCGGCCACGCCGGACATGTTGTTTAGCGCTTGCCTGACTGCAGCGATGGCCGCGGCGGCGGGCCTGCTCTGGGGCGGCGGGCTTTCACCCCGCGCGCTTCTTGGATTGCGGATTGGATTCGGAGTTTTTCTGGGCGCCGCGGCACTTGCCAAAGGCCCGGCGGCCCTCGTTCTGGCCGGTGGCAGCGTCGCGCTGTGGACTCTCGTTTCACGGCGCTGGCGTGATGCTTTGAGCCTCCTCGATCCACTTGCGATTCTCTCCTTCTGTGTCGTGGCGCTGCCCTGGTACGTCCTTTGCGCCATGCGCAATCCGGATTTCCTGCGCATTTTCTTTCTCGCGCACAATTTCGAACGCTACCTCACTCCCGTGTTCCATCACCAGCAGCCGGTCTGGTATTTCATCGGCATCCTTGCCTTGGGACTGCTCCCCTGGACGGTCCTGCTGCTCCCCACGGCCCGCGACGCGATTCGCAGTTGGCGCGAGGGACGCGCCGCAGGTTCGCCCGCACTTTTCTTCGCTTGCTTGGCCGTATTTCCATTCCTTTTTTTCAGCTTTTCCAAATCAAAGTTGCCGGGCTACATACTTCCCGGTATTCCGCCTTTGCTTCTCTTGCTCGCTCGCAGCACTGCTCGCCTGCTGGAAGAGAAAAGCGCGCTGGCGCGATGGAGCGCCGCAGCCACGGGTGCGACCTTCGTTGCGCTAGCCTTTTTCGCATTGTTTTGGCTGAGACGTTTTCCCATCGAAAGTACTTTCGGCGTGCAGCGTTCCGCCCGTGTTCTCTTACTCGCGATTGGCACCGCTGGGTTACTCGCCGTCGCCCTTGGCGCGGCGGGAAAACTTCGGACCGCCCTGCTCACAAGTATTTTCCTCATGGCCTGCCTGGTGGAAGTAATCGGGATCGTCGCGTTGCCCGCGATGGATCGCGATCTCTCGCCGCGCTTCGAGGCGGAACGCGGAGCACACCTCGTCAGAGCGGCAGCAAACCTCGCCGCGTTTCGCCTCAACCGCGCGTGGAAATACGGCCTCGATTTCTATCTCCATCGCGACCTGCCTGAGTGGACCCCCCAAACACCGCGGCCCTGCTTGCTCTTCACGAACGAGGCAGGCTACCGGGAGTTGAAACGTTTGGGGGTGACCCTGATACCGGTGACTTTCGGAACTCCAGAAGGCTGGGCGGTTCTGATCTCCGATTCGGAAGATCACACGCAAGCTCCAGCCGTGCACTGAAGAATTCTACCGGCGTCTCTGGCTTACGGGCGGTATGTTCAGCAGAAAAAAGCTCACGATTCGATTCTCGTAGACGCGCTTCTCTTCGTCCAGCATGCCCGCGTAATTTCCGTGCGCCAGCTCCACGAGTTCCCGCGGTTCGGCGGACGCCTGGAACAGTTCGCGCGTGGATTGCTCGAAATCCGGATCATCCGCCGCCTCCAGGAACAGCTTCGGGGCGCCGGTCAGCTTAGGTAAACGCGCGGCAAGCGGCGGCTCGTGGCGGTGGCGATAGTTCAGCCAGTGGAAACCGAAAACGGCCGTGCCCTGCATCAGCGGCAAGGCGCCCAGCCCCGATCGCCTCACCTGCAACCGCACCATGTCTTCGGGGCGGTTGTACGGGGAATCCAGAGCCAGCGCTTTCACGCCGTCATCCCCCAAAGCGACGACAATGGCGGCGTATGCTCCCAGGTTTGTGCCCCAAATGCCGAAGCGCGACGTGTCCACGTCGGTCCGCCGCCGGATTGTCGCCAGCGCGGCGCGCAATTCTTCCGCTTCCCGAAACCCCATCGTCGAAAATCCCTCGCTCGAACCGTGAGCGCTAAAATCGAACATGAACACATTGAATTGGTGATCCTGCAGCGCGCTCACCAGCGTCAGCAGCTCGCTGCGGTTCGACTGGTAGCCGTGACACAGCACAATCGTCGGTGCGGATTTGAGTCCGGGGAAAAACCAGCCTTTGCGCGCTCCCACTTCCGGCACGTTGAACGTGATCGCTTCCGGATGCCCGGGAAAATCTCCGGAGATGGACTCCGCCTGGCTTCGTGCGGGTGAAAGGATGCGATAGAGGAGGAACCCCGCGATGGTGCCATTGGCCAGGAGGCCGAAAAATACCAGTGCAAGGGCCGCCGCAACCAGCTTGGCGTACCATTTGGTGGGATACCGGAATTCGGAAAGAACCGACATGCGCAGATGTCGTCGGCGAAGCGCATGAGGCGCTGGGCGGACGACCTCGCGGGCATGTTAACACACGGAAAGATACCGCAACCGGCGACGCGCGCGCTCCGTGCTCCCCCATGCACGATTGGCCGCCCTCCGCGATATGATGCAGGAGGACATTGGGACCGATGGCCATCGTGGACATCCGGCAATTGACATCGCGGCAGCTCGCGCCCCTGCTGCAGGAGGAGGCGGAGCACTGGCGCGAGGAATTACGCTGGGACTACCGCGGATCGCTCGAGCTCATCCGCAAATTCGTGGACGCGCGCTCGCTGAACGGTTGCGTTGCCGTGGAGAACGGGCAGCCAGCAGGATACGGTTTCTACGTCCTCGAGGACCACAAGGGACTGATCGGCGGGATGTACGTCTCGCCGCGATATTCGCAGCGTGACATCAGCCGGGAATTGCTCGGCGAGATGCTGGCCACGCTCCGTGCCATTCCGCGCATTGACCGCATCGAAGCGCAGTTGATGCCTTTCGGCTTTTCGTTCGATGCCGTGCTCGCGGACCAAGGCTTCCGCCTTTTCAATCGCCAGTTCATGCTCCTGCCCCTCGATGGCAGCGCCGGCCCAGCATCCGCCTTCGCGCCAAGGGATCCGGGGCCGGGATTGCGGCTGGAGCCGTGGAGCGAGCGCCACTTCGAGCCCTGCGCGCGGCTGATTCATCTGGCCTACGCTTCGCACGTGGACGGCGAGATCAACGACCAGTACCGCAGCGACGCGGGCGCGCACAAGTTTCTGAACAACATCGTCGTCCTCCCCGGCTGTGGACATTTCCAGGCCAGCGCGTCATTCGTCCTGCGCGAGCCGGGGAACGATCAGCTCATTGGTGTGGTGCTGACCTCGGAAGTCTCACCGGGCGTGGGCCACACCACTCAAATCTGCGTCCTGCCCGGATACCAGGGCCACGGCCTTGGCCGATTGCTCATGGAGACTTCCATCCGCGCGCTCGCCGAGCGGTGCTTCTCTGCCCTTTCGCTGACGGTGACTTCGGCGAACGCAACAGCGGTGCGGCTTTACGAGCGGCTGGGATTTCAGACCATCAAGACGTTTGCTGCGGGAGTCTGGGAGGGATAAGAAAACCGGCAGCCTGCAAGCTGTCGTACTTATTTTCTTGCGCGCTCCTTCAGCAGGCCTTTCAGCTCGGACATGAATTCCTTCACGTCCTTGAAATCGAGATAGACGGAAGCAAAGCGCACGTAGGCCACTTTGTCGAGTTTTTTCAGGCGGGACATCAACAACTCGCCAATTTCCGCCGTGGTGCGCTCGCGCTCCGGGGATTCGTGGACGAACCGCTCGACTTCATCCAGCAGGGCTTCGAGCTTCGGCGTAGGCACGGGGCGCTTCTCACAGGAGTGCAGCAGTCCCTGCAGGATTTTCTGGCGGTCGAGTTTCTCGCGCCGGCCGTCCTTCTTGATGACCATGTAGGGGATTTCGTCGATGCGCTCGTAGGTGGTGAAGCGCCGCCCGCAGCGCAGGCATTCGCGGCGGCGGCGAATCAAATCGCCGGCGCGGCCTTCGCGCGAGTCGATGACCTTATCGTCCAGGTGCGCGCAAAACGGGCACTTCACTTGGTGGCTCCGGGACTCCCCGATTTTTTCCCGTCTTTCGGCAAGGCACTTGCATCCAGGTGTGAGCCAGCCGCTTCCGCTTCGCGCTCCGCCTTCGCCAGGCTCTTCAACTCGCCCATGGACCAGCCTTCATGAATCAGCAGCGGCACGCCGCCCAGGCTCGACGCCGCAAACGTGACCAGCCAGAGGACAATGCTCGCCGCGGCGGCGGGTTCTTGTTCTACTCCAAAGAGCTGCGTCAGCGCAATGAACGCGGCCGCTTGCGAACCGCCGCCCACCATGGGCACTTGCGCGATGGAACCCACCATGCTGAAGACAAGCACGATGGTGGCCTCGGGGAAATGGATCTCGGCCAGTTTTCCTCCGAAGCTATAGGTTACGCAGACGTAGACCCCGGTAACCACGATCCAGTGCAGCATGGAATATCCGATTGCCGCGGCGAGGTCGCTCCTCGTTCGAATGGCTTGCAGACCGTCGCTCAATCCCCCAACCAGCCCGCCGAACTTGCGCCGCCAGCCGGAACCGCCGCGCCAGGCTTCCAGCCGCCGTTCGAGCGCCGCGGCGCCGTGCAGGCGGAAGTAAACGAGGAACGCGATCGCCGAAAAAAGTCCGAGCAACAGCCCGATTCCCGCGGTCCGGGTGGCCGCGAGCACAGCGCTCGAAGTGCCGCGCTGCGCGAGGAGATTCGGCAAAACCAGCAGGCTCAGTCCCGCGAGCACTAGCGGGCTCGCCGCATCGAACAATCTTTCGAGGACGTAGATGCCGAACGTGCTGGCGACGGGCACGCGGTCCTTGCGCGCGATCAGGAGCGGGCGGACCAGTTCGCCGAGGCGGCCCAGGAGCAAGACGGCGGTGAAGCCGACAATCGTGGCGCGGAGGATGTTGCCGAAACTGTGCGAAGGTAGGTAGCGGGAAAAGCGTCCCCAGCGCCACGCGCGCACGATGTAACTGAAATACGTTCCCGCGATGGCCAGGACCAGAAGCCAAAGCTTGGCATGGCTCAGCGATTCTTTCAGGCGATCCCAACTGAAGCCGCGGCGCTGGATGGCTCCGCCGGTGCGGTAAAGCAAATAGCCCACGATGAGAAGAATGACAAAGAGGAGGAGGAGCCTGGGGAGAGAGCGCCGCATTCGCTGCAAAGCGTAGCTTCGCTCTAGCAGCAGTGTCAAGGAATCGCGGGGGAAGATGTGCGCACGCGTACTACGGAGAATCTTTCCCGCTCCCAGCCGCCCGCGCCGGAAGAGCGCAAACGAGTGCGCTGGCCATGGTCAGGCCGATTGACCGCCGGCTTTCTCGAACCGATGTAGCAAATAGCCCTTCCAGCTTTCCGGCAGGGCCTGGACCTGTGTCGCGCGATGAACAATTTTCAGGTCAGCCGCGCTGGGTTTCTTACTCACATACAAGCGGGTGATGTCCGCGACAGTCACATTATTTTTGTCGCGCGCGATTCGCACAATTTCATCGCCTGCGCCCACCTCGCCCTCGCGCAGCACACGGAAATAAAATCCGGTCCTTCCGCTAGCGAGAAAAAGCTTCACAATGTCATCGCGTCCGAACTTGATTCCCAGCTTGTAACAAGGCATGCGCGGCTGCGTGACCACAAGCTCCGCTTCCCCGATGCGGAAGCGATCACCGAGATTGAGAGTGTCTTCCCGAAGGCCCTGCGTCGTGAAGTTTTCACCAAACATCCCAAAAGGCAGTGACATTCCGGCCAGCGCTTCTCGCCAGTAGTCATAATGCTCGACCGGGTAAGCGTAGACGGCCTTGTCCGCCCCACCGTGCACGGTGAGGTCCGCCTGCCGGTCTCCGTCGAGATTGAGCGTGCGCACCATCACGCGCCCCTCGACCGGCACTTTGAAGATCCCGGTCACCACTGTCTTGCCCCTCGAGATTACCTCGCGAGGAATTCCCACATTGACTGAAACCAGTTTCATCGGTCCCCATCTCTCGCCTGAGTAGGTCTCACAGAGGCGGCCGGTTTCTTCGCACACTGTTTAGACTCACCAGCGCGGCAAAGGATGCAGGAAGGACGGCGGAGGCGCAATCAACAACCCGGTGTGGCTAGCTTCCGAGGCCGAGGAGCGCGCGGCGCGGATGGAGATTTCACGCGTGCGGCCGACCGCGCGCGAAAGCAAGAGGTTGGCGACATTGGCGCACGCGATCAGGAGTAAAAATTCTTGTCCAAGCGATGCGAACGTAGCTTTTCGAGCGTGGCGGCGGGGAGCGGCCCGAGATCGGGAGCCGCAGCGTTGGATGCGACGTGAGCCGGTGCGCGCATGCCGGGGATGACCGTGGACACGGCCGGATGGCTCAGGCAGAAACACAGAGCGAGCTGCGGAAGTTCCTCCACGGAGATGCCCAGGTCCCGAGTCAGACGCTCGACGCGATCCCACACCTGCTTCTTGCGATCGCTTCCGAAATAAACATTGCGGAAATCGCCAGCCGGAAAATTTGTGTCCGGCCGGACGTAGCCCGTCAGGCTGCCCTCGTCAAACGGCACGCGCGCGATGACTCCGATTTTGTGTTCGAGGCAGTACGGAAAAAGTTCGTCTTCCGGCGACTGGTCGAAAATGTTGTAGATCACCTGGACAGCCTCCACGAGGCCGGTATCGAGCGCGCGGAGAGAGTTGGCCGGCTGATGGTCGTTGATGGAGATGCCGACGAACCGCACCTTGCCTGATTGCCGCATCTCGCGCACGGTCTCGAGCCATTCCTGATCCGCAGCCCATTCATCGTTCCAGACGTGAAATTGGTAGAGGTCAATCGTTTCGCGCCCCAGGTGCTTCAGCGTCGCATCGAGGCACGAGAGCACGTAAGCCTTGGGGAAGACATCGCGGAGCGGCGTCCCGGCGTGCGCGGGCCAGACGCGGTTTTTCGGCGGCACCTTGCTGGCGATGACGACCTCGCCGGACTTTCCGAACGCGCGCCCTAGCAACCTTTCGCTCTCTCCGTCGCCGTAGGCCAGAGCCGTATCGAAAAAGTTGATGCTGAACTCGCGGGCCGCCGCAAGCGCACGCAATGAGACGTCGTCCTCAGCGCCGATCCACATGCCTTTGCCGATGCCCCAGGCGCCGAAGCCAATCTCGCTGACCTCGAGCCCTGTCCTGCCCAATGGCCGGAATCTCATCTCCCCCTCGGGCGCTCGGACCTGCCCCGGTGGAGAGCATACCGCGACGTGAAGGGCTGTACTACCCTCCATTCTGGAAGATTCGCCGCAAGACGATTGACGATTTCTTCCTTATTTCCCGCCGCCGGGCTGACCAGGACCAAACCCGTCAAGATTCAGCCAGTGCCAGATTGCAGGGTGGTGAATGATGTCCACCGCTTCACCCCGGAAAAGTCGTGTGATTGGGCCGCCGCAACATAACTGATGCGGGCCTCATTTGTGAACCGTCGCGAGCGCTATGCGAGGAGTTTCGAATGGAATGAATCAGAAAACTCGCCGGAAAACACCGGGAAAAACAAGGTTCCGGACTGAAAGACTTGTGTGCGAGCCAGTGGGCGGCTAAGATGCCCCGCAACTGTGGTGACTGGGCAGCGCAACCGCGGGGCAAGCGCCTCTGCCGGGAGGCGGCCCGGGATGCAACGGTACAGCGGAACTTTTCGGCAGCACTTTACGTTCCATACAGTGAAGGGCCGAGAGGCGCCGCAGGTTGCGAGGCAGATGCAAAGTTGGAGCCGGACGCTCAACTGGTGCAGCAATGCCTCCGAGGCGACGCAATGGCCTGGGAGGATCTTGTGCGGCGGCATACCCGGCGCATTTACAACATTTGCTATCGCTTCACCAGCAACCGCACCGAAGCGGAAGACCTCACGCAGGATGTGTTCCTGCGGATCTATCGCACGCTGGGGAGTTACCGGGAAGCGCACGGCGGGTTTGCCACCTGGATGACGAGCGTCACGCGCAATCTGCTCATCGACCACTACCGCCGCACCCGGCGCGACCGCATGACCGATTCGATCGAAGACGCTCTGCCGCAAGTGGAAGAGAAGGAGTCCAAGGGGCGGCGTCCCGATCAAGCGGCGCTTTCGGGCGAGTTGAGCGGCCAGGTGCAATACGCGCTCAGCAAGATTTCCCCCGATTTGCGCGAGGCGGTGATCCTGCGCGATCTGCAGGGACTGGAGTACCGCGAGATTCAGGACGTGCTGAGTGTACCCGAAGGCACGGTGAAATCGCGGATCAACCGCGGGCGACTGGAGTTGGCGCGCCTGTTGGAACAAATGGGATTGCGTCCGGAGTGAGCCATGAACTGGAACTGTGAAAAAGTCGAAACGAACCTGAGCGATTACGTTGACCGCCTGCTTGCGCCCGAAGAGCGGCGCGGGTTTGAGGCCCACGTCCACGGTTGCGCGGTCTGCGCGCCCCTGGTCGCGCGGATGACGAGCCTGGTCGCGTCCATGCATGCGCTGGAGCCGTTGGAGCACCCCGCGGAGCTCGAGCGCAAGATTCTCAACGCGACGCTGGGACCCCGCAAGGAAAAACTTGGATGGCGCGTCTGGTTTGGCTGGATGCAGCCGGTATTGCAACCCAAGTTTGCCTATGGCGCGCTGACGCTCATTATCACCGCGGCAGTGATTTCGCAGGCCGTGGGAATCGAGTGGCGCAAGCCCATACTCGCGGACTTGAACCCGGTCAACATTTACCGCACCGCGGACCGCAACGCCCACTTGATTTACGCGCGCAGTTCGAAGTTCTTCAGCGACCTGCGCGTGGTGTACGAGATTCAATCGCGCCTGCGGCCGGAAACGCCGCCGCAGCCTGCGCCAGAGCAGAAACAGAATCCGGGCACATCGAACGCCCCGGATGAGAGGTCGCCCCGCAAAATGAATCGCGCCCGGATGCAGGATGTCGTCACCGTGGCGAGTGTGCTCGGCGTTCTGCCGGGAAGGAGCTCACGATGAAATGCGCCGTCCACACCGATGTGGATGCGGCCGGATATTGCCGCAATTGCGGTAAAGCGCTCTGCGCCCAATGCGCGCGGGACGTCCGCGGCATTCTCTATTGCGAAACCTGTCTGGCGGACATCCTGACGAAGCCGCAGGCGCCCGCCACGGCCAGTGGTTCCGGCAGCCCGGCCCTGGCCACTGTACTGGGCTTCGTGCCCGGCCTTGGCGCCGTTTACAACGGCCAGTACATGAAGGCGCTCGTCCACGTGCTCCTCTTTGCCGCTTTCATCGGATTTCTGAATGGCAACCACAGCGAAGGCGCGGACGCGGTGGGCGGCATCCTGCTGTCCGCGTTCATCGTGTACATGGCCATTGATGCCAACCGCACAGCGAAAGCGAAATTGCGCGGCGAGCCCTGCCCGGATGCCATCGGCAACATCAGCTCCCGAGTGCCGCTCGGTCCCATCATCTTGATCGGGCTGGGCGTGCTCTTCCTGCTGGACCGGCGCTTCAACATCTGGGACCGCATCGGGGAATACTGGCCGGTGCTGCTCATCGTGATGGGTGTGCTGATGCTCTGGAGACGGATGGGGGGAAGCTCTTCGAGTAGTTAGGGGGAAGACGGAAATGGCGAGTGGACCTCGATGCAGGTGTCAGCGTTGCATGGTTTCAGGCCTGATGGGCCCTGCGATCCTGATCACCATTGGAGTACTTTTTCTCGTGCAGCAGTACGGTTGGCGGCACGGCTTCTCGGATTTATGGCCGGTGATCCTGCTGGTGATCGGCCTGGTGAAGCTGGGCGAAGCGTTGGCTTCGACCGAAGGGCACATTAGTTAGTGAGAGAGGCTGCAGAGAACGCGGCCACGAGGACGACATGACCAACGGGAAACCACGCCGACGCTCCATCTTCAGCGGACTTCTGCTGATTACGGTGGGCACGCTTCTCCTGATGCAAAGATTCGGGTGGTGGCACTACGACCTGTGGCGCGTGATCGGCCAGTGGTGGCCGGTGCTGCTGATCATCTGGGGACTCGCGAAGCTTTACGACCACATGGTCTCGCAGCGCACCGGCGAAGCTCGCCCTCGGACGATCTCCGGCGGTGAAATCTTTCTGGTCATCCTCGTCGTGGTGATTCTCGGCGGCGCGGGATTTGTGGACTGGGTGCATAAGAATCCGAACGATATCAACTGGGGCAACGGTGACTGGGCTCCCTGGGAACATACCTACACTTTCAACGAAGAGATTCCCGCGAAGCCAGTTCCCGCGAATTCCCGTATCACCATTCAAACCGATCGCGGCGACATCACCATCCATCCCGAGGACACGGCGGAGATTCGCGTCTCCGCGCGAAAAACGATTGGCGGCTCCGATCAGGAAGACGCCCAAAACCGTGGAAAGCAGATTAACGTAAGCATCCAACAAACCGGCGACGGCTTTACGGTGCAGACGCAGGGGATGGACCGGGGCCGTTCGCGCGTGGACCTGGAAGTCCACGTGCCCAAGCAGGCCAGCGTCACGCTGCGCAGCGAACGCGGCAATCTCCAGGTGATCGGGATGGGCGGAAACGTCACCGTGGAGACGCGCTCCGGCGATGTGGAAGTCCGCGACACGGGCGGCGACGTCAGCGCGGACATCAATCGTGGCGATGCACACATTATCGGCGTGGGCGGAAATGCCAAACTGACTGGACGCGGCAGCCAGGTCACGCTCGCTGAAGTAAAAGGCGAAGCGTCCATTGAAGGCGAATTCTTCGGGCCCATCCGCATCGAAAAGGCCGGGAAGGGCGCGCGGTTTCAGTCGCGCCGCACCGACCTCACCATCAGCCAATTGGCCGGACGCTTCTCAATCAATTCCGGGCGCCTAGAAATCGTGGACGCGCCGGGTAGCGTCAGTCTGACCACGAACAGCAACGATATCTCACTCGAAAACGTCGCCGGGCGCATCCACGTGGAAAACCGTAACGGCAACGTCGAAGTGCATCTTACCCAGCCTCCCAAAGACCAGGTTGAGATCGCGGATTCGAATGGAAACCTGGATCTCGTCCTGCCGACGAAGTCCACCTTCGAAATTCATGCCAGCACACGTTCGGGCGATATCAGCTCGGACTTCACAGAATTGTCAAAAGACGTCCGGGAAAGCGGGGCCAGTAATTCGCTGGACGGAAAAGTGGGCGCAAAAGGCCCGATGATCACGCTGAAGACGACTTACGGAGCAATTCGCCTGCGGAAGCGGGACTAATCGGCGGGGTTCGCTCTTTTCCTCTGCCATAGTTTCACAGCCACAACCGCCAAGTTTTTTCTTATCGTTCGACCAAACCTTCCAAAGTCTTGAAGAAGTCAGGATAAGAGACGGCAGCGCAATCCGCGTCGCGAATCACGGAGAGATCTTCTGCGCCGAGTGCGGCCACTGCAAACGCCATGGCCATGCGATGGTCGCCGTGTGGATCGATCTCCGCACCCCGCAGGCGCCCCGCGGATCGCCCCGCCACGCGCAGGCCGTCCGGTCGCTCCTCGACCGTGGCGCCCATACGTCGCAGGTTTTCCGCGAGCGAGGCGATGCGGTCGCTCTCCTTCACGCGAAGCTCCTGCGCGTCGCGGAGTTCAATTCCCTGTTCCGTGAACGGCCCGAGCACCGCCAGCATCGGCAGCTCGTCAATCAATGCGGGGATCTGCGCGCCCTCGATCACCCCGCCGGTCAACTCTGCGTGACGAATGGCGATGTCGCCCACCAGCTCGCCGCTCGAACCGTGAACCGAGATCAGGCTGATGTTCGCGCCCATCGAAGCCAGCAGGTCGAGCACCGTGCTGCGCGTGGGATTGAGGCCCACGTCATGCAGCACCAGGTTGGACTCAGGCAGAATCAGCGCAGCGGCGAGAAAAAACACGGCCGAAGAAATATCGCCGGGGACCTGCACTTGCCTCGCGGCGAGACGCACTGATTCCGGCCCGCGGCCGCGCAAGCGGGTGGCGCTCTCGACTCGTTCAACGCGTGCGCCGAACTCCGCAAGAGCGATTTCCGTGTGGTCGCGCGTGCGAACCGGCTCAATAACCGAGGTCTCGCCATCGGCATAAAGCCCGGCGAGAAGAATTGCCGACTTCACCTGCGCGCTCGGCACCGGCAGGGTGTATACGATGGAATGGAGCGATCCTCCCCGGATTTCAAGCGGCGCGAACTGATCTTCCCTCGCGCGGATCTGCGCGCCCATGCGGCTGAGCGGCTCGATTACCCGCTGCATCGGCCGCCGGCGCAGCGAAGCGTCGCCATCGATTGTGCTTGAAAACGACTGACCAGCCAGCACGCCGGCCAGCAGACGGATCGTCGTGCCCGAGTTTCCCGCGTCGAGCGCGCGCCGCGAAGCGCGCAACCCTCCCAGGCCCACGCCCGTGATTTCGACGCGATCGCCATCCGTTTTGATGGGCACGCCGAGGCGCGCGAGGCAATCAAGCGTCCGGCGGCAATCATCCGCGGTCGAGAAGTGCCGGATCTCGCTCTTGCCCTCGGCCAGAGCCGCCAGGATCGCGTAGCGGTGCGAGATGGATTTGTCACCCGGCACAACGGCTGCGCCCGAAATCGTGCGCCCCGGATGAATCGTTTGTTTCGCCACGGCCGGATTCTAGCATGCTCCTGACGGGCCCCTTCGCGCGTCCAGGTGCATGCGGTTGGCGCAGATGCATGGATTCGCCACATGCGCCGGCGCAGTGAAATAATCCACGGCTTTCATCCGTAGAATAGGAAGAAGGAGTCGAGAATCATGCGAACGACACGGTTGTGGATGATGACCGCATTCATGGCGCTGGGCGGACTTGCCCTGGCGCAGCAGAAATCCGCAACGCAACCCAAGCCTCCCGAGCAGCACCAGCACGATCAGATGGCCGGCATGGACATGGGCGCCGGCAAGCAAGCTGAATCCGGCGCCGTACAATCCATGACGCACGGTCACCAGCACGCCGGGCCGCACATGCACATGACGGACCTGCGCCCCGCCGCTCCGGGCGATCAGGCCCGCGCGGATGAACTGGTCAAAACGCTGCGCGGCGCCATCGAAAAATACAAGGACTACCGCATCGCGCTCGCCGAGGGTTTCCAAATCTTTCTGCCCAACTTGCCACAACCCGAATACCACTTTACGAATTACAGGTACGGCTTTCTCGCCGCGCTCACTTTCGATCCCTCGCGGCCCACTTCCCTGCTCTACCGCAAAACCGCCGACGGCTATGAACTCGTCGGCGCGATGTACACCATGCCGAGGAACGCAACCGAGGCGGAGTTGAACCAGCGTGTGCCTCTCAGCGTGGCGCGATGGCATCTGCACACGAATCTCTGCGTGCCGCCGAAAGACCAAGCCGCGCGCGCCGACCGGGCGAAATTCGGCCTGCAAGGCTCCATCGCGACTCGGGAAGCCTGCGAACAGGCCGGCGGCCAGTTCCACCCGGTCGTTTTCGGCTGGATGGTGCACGTCTACCCATTCGAGGATTCTCCGGACAAGATCTGGGCGCACTGACCGCGAAGCCTTGCGTCGTCTGCACGCCGATTCGCGCGCCCTCACTCGTTCATCAGCCTGCATTTGATTCCCGCCGGAGGCAAAGGTATGATGGCTGTTTGCATCACACATCAGCAATGCCTTCCGTCCAGCCCAGCGTCTCAAGTCTGACCAAGCAAGCAGGAATCCGAAGCCGCTTTTTCTCATTTTTCTTCGCCGGACTGCTCGCGGCGATCGGATCACTCTCTCCGGTTCCTCCTCTCCGCGCGGCGCAGCAGCGGCAACCCGAAATCATGCCCCTGAGCCAGGTGAAGCCGGGCATGAAGGGCATTGCCTATACGATTTTTGCCGGCGACACCGTCGAGCCCATGGACCTCGTGGTGATCGGCATCCTTCCCAACCTCATCGGCCCCAAGCAGGACATCATCCTTGTTGAGTTGAGGGGCGCGAAGGTGGAGCACTCCGGCGTGGTCGCGGGGATGAGCGGCAGTCCGGTCTACATTGACGGCAAACTCGTCGGCGCGCTCTCGCTGAAATTCGGCTCATTCGTCAAGGAGCCGCTCGGCGGCGTCACGCCGATTGAGCAAATGCTCGAAGTGCACCCTGAGCCGATGAAAGCTGGAGCGCCGCCTCCCAGCGCCGATGGCACAACAGACTTGTCTGACGCCGTCGAACAATCCGTCGCGGAGATCCCGTCGCCGAAGCAGTATCCCGTGCCCTCTGAGTGGACGCAGCGCGCGGGAATCGGGAGCGGCGCGGCGATGATGCAAATCGAGACCCCGCTCATCTTTTCCGGCGTGAAGCCGGAAGTCTTCAACCACTTCGCCGGCCAGTTGACTGCCTATGGCATGGTGGCCGCTCCGGGCGGCACCACCGCCCCGCAGAGCGACGACGCAAAAATCAAAGCGGGCGACATGGTTGGCATGGTCCTCGTGAACGGCGACCTCTCGCTCGCCGCGTCTTGCACAATCACCCTGATTACCGGTGACCGCGTGTACGTCTGCGGCCATCCGCTGTTCGGCCTGGGCTCAGTGGAGATGCCCATGGCGCGAGGCCGTGTGCTGGCCACGTTGTCTTCGGCGCAGGACTCAACCAAGATCGTCAACGCTGGCGGCGTGATCGGGACGGTGACCGAAGACCGCACTACCGCGGTCATGGGACGCATGGGCGCGGGACCCAAAATGATCCCCATGGAATTGACGGTGGTTACGCCGACTCAGGAGCGCAATTTTCACTTCGGCCTGATGAACAACCCGAAGATCACGCCGCTACTGGTGGGCATCGCCACGATGAACGGGCTGACCGGGAACACGGTGTACGGCGAAGGCACGACGCTGCGACTCACGGGCGAAATCCAAATCGCCGGTCATTCCCCCGTGATGATCGAAAACATGTTTGCGCCCACCGACGTGTTCGTTCCCGACGGCACGCAGGTGACCGCGATTGTTCAAAATATCTTTTTCCGGATTTTCTCGAACCCCTACGAAGCGGCAAAGATTGACCGCGTGTCGTTGCGCGTCGAGAGTCTCCCGGAGCGCCGCTCCGCGACGATTGAAAGCGCCTGGGCCGAGAAGAGCGAAGTGCAGCCTGGCGAGGAATTGAACATCAAGGTGCTGCTGCGGCCCTATCGCGGCGCTCCCTTCATCCAGGAAGTGCCCATCCGGATTCCGCCGCAAGCCGCGCGCGGCACCACGCTGCGGATCCAGGTGAGCGATTCGGACCAGCTCAATCGCGCCTCGCGCGCGTTCACGTTCGGGCCGCAAGGGCGCCTCTCAGGCCTCGAACAGCTCATCACGCTGCTGAACCGCGAGCGGCGCAATAACCGTGTCTACGTCACTCTGCTGCAGCCCACGCCCACGCTGCTCGTCGAGGACAAGGAACTCCCCAACGCGCCGGCGTCGCAGATCAACATTCTCGACCAGCGCCGCAGCGCGGGAAATTCCCTGCTGCTGCGGGAATCGATGGCCGGCGAGTGGTCGGCGCCGCTTAACCGCGTGGTCACAGGACTTTATTCGCTCACTGTCACGGTGAAATAGGACGCTTGCGAACAAGGAGTGTCATGCGGAACGCTCTCGGAAGTGACCGGCGAATCGTGCGGCCCCTGAGGACGGCGCTGCTGTTGGGAATTCTGGCGGCGCTGCCGGTGGCCGCGGAGCACACGCGCCAGTGGCGCCAATCCACCACCGACGAATTTGAAAAGGGTACGGCGCACGGCGTGGCGCTGCGGAGCGACGGCCGGCTGCTGCTCGCGCCGCGCTTCGCCGATTTTGCCGACGCCAACCTGGCTTACTTGTTGGCCCTGCGCGCGGATTCAAAAGGCGCGCTCTACGCCGCGGGCGGCTCGAATGCGAAAGTGCTGCGCTTCGACGCGCAAGGCAAATCCACAACGGTTTTCGAGTCCCCTGAAATGGCCGCGCAGGCGCTCGCCATCGATCCGCAGGACAATCTCTACCTGGGCACATCGCCCGATGGCAAAGTTTACAAAGTCACGCCTGCGGGCCAGAAGTCTGTTTTCTTCGAGCCCAAGACAAAATACATCTGGGCGCTGGCCTTCGATGCCGACGGCACACTCTACGTCGCCACCGGCGACAAGGGACAGATTTTCGCCGTCAAGCCGGACGGCAAGGGCGATGTTTTCTACGCCAGCGAAGAGTCGCACATCCGCTCGCTCGCGTTCGACGGCCGCGGAAACCTGCTGGCCGGCACAGAGCCCAACGGCCTCGTGCTCCGAATCAGCAAATCCTCCGGTGGAGCGACGCAAAAAACCTCGACGTTTGTCGTCTATGAAACCGCGCGCAAGGAGATCACTTCCCTGCTGGTGGACCGCGCGGGGAACACGTACGTGGCCGCAGTCGGCGAAAGAACGCGCGTCAGCACACCGGTGTTTCAGATTCCGCCGCAGGTGCAGCCGGGAGCCACTCCCCCGCAGGGACAAGTCACAACGGGAGGGGCCCCGCCGCAGCAGCAGCCCACGCCTTTCGTGCCCTTTCCCTCACAAGTGGGGAGTACGGTTTACAGAATCGCTCCGGACGGTTCGCCGCAGGAAATCTGGTCCTCGCGCGACGAGTTGGTGTATGCCCTCGCATTGTCACCGGCGGGCAAACTGATGCTCGGCACGGGAAACCGCGGCTCGGTGATTCAACTGGAGGGCGACAACCTCTATTCCACGCTGGTGAAAACAACTTCCTCGCAGATTACCGGACTCGCGCTGGGCGCCGACGGCAAAGTGTTCTTGTGCGGCGCGAACCCCGGCAAGCTTTTCACCCTCGGGCCGGACCAGGAACCCGAAGGCACATTTGAGTCGCAATCGTTCGACGCTCGGATTTTTTCGCAGTGGGGCCGCCTGGAGTGGTGGGGCGAAAACAGCGCGCCAGCCGATTCGCACATCGCGTTTTACGTGCGCTCCGGGAACACGTCGAATCCCGAAAAAAACTGGAGTCCCTGGGCGGGGCCGTACACGAACCGCAAGGGCGAGAAAGTCTCGGCGCCTGCCGCACGTTTCGTGCAGTGGAAGGCCGTCCTCAAGGGACAGCCGGGCTCGCGCGGCGCTGCCGAAGGCGATGACCTGCCGAATATTTCCTGGGTGACGCTCTCCTATCTGCCGAAAAACGTTGCGCCGTCCATTGAAGGGATTGCGGTGCAGCGCCCGGGAGTGCGCGTGCAGGGCTTTCAGGGGCAGCCGGGCGGACAATCCGGCCCGCAATCGGTGCAATTGCGATTGCCGTCCGACGGAAGCTCGCCTACAAGGTTCGGCAGCCCGCAATCCACCGCGGTCGCTCCCGGGCCGTCGCGCTTCGAGCCGCCGCCGCAGGGCTTCGCGCAGAAGGGTTACCAGGCCGTGCTCTGGAGCGCGCGCGACGACAACGACGACGACTTGGCCTACGCCGTTTACTATCGCGGCGAGGGCGAAAAAAACTGGAAGCTGCTGAAAGACAAGCTCAGCTCCAAGTTTTATTCGTGGGACGCCACCACAATGCCCGATGGCGCCTACTACCTGAAGATTACTGTGTCCGATGCGCCGTCCAATCCGCTGGACCAGGCGCTCTCGGATGATCGCGAGAGCGAGCGATTCGTGGTGGACAACACGCCGCCTACCATCGAGAACATCCGCGCTGAATCCGGCGGAGATGCTTCGAGCGCGCGCATTCGCTTTGACGCGCGCGATTCCGCCAGCGCCATCTCCCGCGCGGAGTACAGCCTGGACGCGGGCGATTGGATGATAGCGATTCCCGTCGGCCAACTCAGCGACGCGCCGCAGGAGAGTTACGACTTGCCGCTGAAAGGCCTCGCGCCGGGCGAGCACACCATTTCCGTGCGCGTGTTCGATGCTTTCGACAACACGGTCAGCGGCAAGGTGACGTTTACCGTCCCGATTGCCCGGCGGTAATTTCGTTCCAGTAGTGCGACGTGCGGACGGAATTCAGCAATGAGCGCTTCCCCCTCTAAGCCGTTTTCACCGCCCGATATCGAAACCATCCGCGCGGCGCACCGCCGCATCGCTCCGCACATCCATCGCACGCCGGTGATGACCTCTGAGTCGCTCGACGAAATGGCCGGCGCGCATCTCCACTTCAAGTGCGAAAACCTGCAGAAGGGCGGCGCGTTCAAGATCCGCGGCGCCACGAACGCGATTTTTTCGCTCAGCGACGCGGAAGCCGCCCGCGGCGTCGTCACACATTCTTCCGGCAATCACGCTGCGGCCGTGGCGCTCGCCGCCCGTCGCCGCGGCATCCATGCCTGGGTGGTGATGCCCTCGAATGTGCCGGAAGTAAAACGCCGCGCCGTCGAAGGGTATGGCGGTGAAATCACACTCTGCGAGCCAACCCTTCGCGCGCGCGAAGAAACCGCCGCGAAGATCATCGAGCGGACCGGCGCCGTAATGATTCATCCCTTCGATGATGACCGCATCATCGCCGGACAGGCCACCGCCGCGGTCGAACTTCTCGAATTCGTACCCGATCTCGACTTCATCCTCGCGCCGGTGAGCGGCGGCGGGCTGCTTAGCGGGACTGCCATCGCCGCAAAGGCCCTGCGCCCGGGGATTCAGGTAATCGGCTGCGAGCCGAAAAATGCCGACGACGCGTTTCGCTCCATGGCTTCGGGACACCTTGAGACGATGGACCATCCGGACACCATGGCCGACGGCCTGCGCGCGACGCTGGCGCAGCGTACATTCGAGATTTTGCGGCGGAATGTGGATCGGATCGTTGTAGTTACGGAAGAAGAGATTGTCGCGGCGATGCGTCAGGTGTGGGAACGCATGAAGATCATCATCGAGCCGTCGTCCGCGGTCGCCGTCGCACCCGCGCTGAATCGCCAGCTTGGCGCGGAAGGAAAAAAGATCGGCATCATCCTCTCCGGCGGAAATGTGGACCTCGCGCACCTTCCGTTCGCCTGACGCCCGCCTTTCCGCGCCTGCCACGCACCAAGCTCTCAATCCTTACTGCACGACGAGCGTAGCGGATGTCGAATGCGTCGTCGCCCCCGCAGTGCCCGTAAATGTAACCGTGTAATTCCGCGCCGGCGTGCCGCCGCCTCCGCTGGAGGCGCCCTTGCTGCAACCCGCCAGTTGTATAGCGAGGAACAGCACAACGGCGCTCAGGGCCACGTACACTGCGATGCGTTGGCGCGCACCCTGCGGCGAACGGCCAGCCCACCAAATGGCGGCCATCGCAAGACTGACCAGGACACCGAGGAGCCACAGGCTCGTCGGACGTAGGTCGAATGGACCGCGCAGCGACGGCGCTCCGGGCAATTGCGCAGCGGCACTCGCCGTCACCGTCACCGTGGCCGAATTGTTCGGCGTCGTTCCCGGAGTAATTGTCGTCGGGTTGAACGCGCCGCAACTCAAGACCGTGGGCAAACTCGTGCAACTCGGCGTCACGACCCCCGTGAAGCCGTTCGTCGGCGTGATCCTGACCGTGTACGTTGCCGAGCCTCCAGGCGAGGCATTTGCGCTAGCGGGAGAAGCGCCGACCGTAAAATCCGGAGGCGACAAGGAAAGGGAGCCATTGAGAGATGTGGGCCCGCCATCCCCAGTGTAGGCCGACACCATGAAGAAGTAGGTCACGCCAGCAGTCACGCTGAACTGTCCGCTGGATGTCCGGATTGTCCCCAAAACGAAGTCGTCGTTGCAAAGCTGTTGAGCAAAACTGCCCTGCGCGCCGGTCACGGCGACCAGAATCGTGTCGTACTGACTGCCGCTTGTATCCACGGTCAATGTGCCGCTCGCTGTCGCGGTCCACATGTACCAGACGCTGTTTGCGCGGCCGCCCTGGGACGCCGGTGGGCTCAGGCCGGCGGTACATGTCGGAATCGGGTCCACCGTGAACTCCACCGTTGCATTCGAGCTATCCACCACGGTCGCGGCAAATTTATTATTCGCACCCAGAGTCAAATTCATCGCGTTCGCGAAATTATCGTTGGACGGAGGCGCCGCGACAGTGAGCGGCAGCGCGTTCGTCGTGCCTAGAAGTGGGTTTGGGTCACTGACCGTGATCTGCGCAACGCCGGGGCCCGTCAGGAGACCCGCGCCGATCGTAGCGCTCAACTGCGTGGCCGTTCCGCCGGCTTGCGTGACGCCGGTTGTGCTGCCGTTCCATCGGATGATCGAGCTTGGCGGCGTGAATCCCTGCCCCGCCACCGTGAGGGTGAAGCTCCCCGCGCTCGCCGTCACCGTCGCGGTGGATGGTTGGACAATCGAACTGAGCCGGAACGTGGGCGAAGTGGGCAGGTTCGCAAGCACCAAGTCCCACACGCCTCGTCCGTGCGTAGCCGCACGCAACGTGCGCGAGGGATTGTGGAGTTGCAGCGACTGCACGGTGACGCGGGGCAGGCCGGGATTGCCCGGTGTCGCCGGGTTCAGCGCTGTCCAATTAGTTCCTATATCGATGGTTTGGAAGACGCCGATGTCTGTGCCCGCGTAGAGTGTGTTGTGCGTGGGATCGTCGGGATCGATCACCAGGTCGTTCACCGGCGTGTCCGGCAAACGCCCGCCGCCGACACCGGTGATGTCCGTCCACGCAGAGCCAATGTTGCTCGTCTTGAACACGTGTCCCAGGCCGTCGCACGGGGCAACGCCTGCCGGTGGCGTACAGTTGCTGAAACCGGAAAACGTGACGTACGCCGTATTCGGATCGGCCGGATCAACAGTCACTTGAGTCACCGCGCGTCCCGGCAGTACCCCCGATCCCAGACAGGTAGGGGAAAAGGTCGCCGACCCCGCCGCAACATTTATGGACACGCGCACGCACCCGTCCAAAGAACCGGTGTACACCACCTGCGAACTCGATGGCGCCACGCGGATCGTCGTGAGCGTGGGGCCGGGCGCGGCGCTCCCTCCGCCCCCGGTCAGGTCGACGCTGATCGGATTCCACGAAAGAGCGCCGTCCGTGGATTGGAAAAGACGATACGTCCCGAAATAGAGCCTCGAGTGGTTCGACGCGTCCAATACAAATGGCGGGATGAAGGACACATTATCCGACGGAATCGGAATGTCGGCCGGAGCATACGTCCCGATCGCACCGCTGTGCACGGACTTGGAAAGAAAAATATCCTCGCAGGAAACGTAGTAGGTGGTCGGAACGACCGGATCGATAATGGTCCAGCCTCCATCTCCGCACGCATCGGTTTCTCTCCAATCCAGGTTCCCCGAGTAGAGAATCGTCCCGTTGTCCTGCGTGCCGCCAATCCCCTGTTGGGGCGTGGAGGGATGCGTCGAAAAACCGGGATAAAACTGCGTGATATTGAGAACGCCGTTCAGGTTGACCCAGGAGGGGGTATCCGTCGGATTCGCCACCAGGGACTTCCATACTCCCCCGTCATTGCCGACATAGAGTGTGGGAGTGCCACCAGCAAGTCCGAACGCGATGGCGTGCTGATCGACGTGGAGTCGATTTCCCCCCGCAACGGGGAACGCAGCCCAGCTGCTCCCGCCATCGGTGGACCGTGCGAGGTAATTTGGCTTGGCCGAGCCGCCCACATACACCACGTTCGCATTCCGGGGATCCACCCGCACCACGTTGTCATACCAGCACTGCGGGTTGCAGTAGTCGGGCGTCAAACCAGGGGACGTCCAGTTGGTGCCGCCGTCAACGCTCTTGTAGAAACCTAGCAGCGATCCGAACGTGGCCGCGCGCGGATCCTGAACGCCGGCGTAAAGAGTGGTGGGGGTGCCGGGAGCCACAGCAAGGGAAATGCGTCCCGTGGACGTCGGGTCAATCGGAGGAGTAAATGGCGGGGCGGTGCTCCCGCCGGTCGCCGTCAAGTTTGTGCGCGTCCAAGTCTGGGCCGCGCATGCCTGATCGGCATTCACGGATTTATATACGCCGTTGGCACCGTTCGTGCCGGTCCGCGTGCGCCCGAGGGAAGCATATGCGATGGTCGAGCTGGCGAAGACCACGTCGATCCCGGGCGCGTTTGAGGCGGCCGGGATTACATTCCACGTGGTGCCCCCATCCCCGGAACAATAAATCCCCGAAGTTGAACTCGCGGGGTTGGACAGTATCTGGACGGCGGCGAGGAGGATGTTGGGTTTCATGGGATTCACCGCGATCGAGCCGATTCGCGCGCCGCCGCCCGGCGTGAATTGCCCGCTGAACGGGCCCGTGAATGGTGCTCCTGGTGGAGTGCCAAGCCGCGTCCACGACTGCCCGCCATTCGTGGATTTCAAGATGCCCGCGCCGTAGTAACTCTCGATCGCGAAATTCTCTTCGCCAGTTCCCACGTAGATTGTCTGGCACGGCCCGGGGCTGCAACTACTCGGATCGATTGCAATGGAACCGACCGCCTGGGTAATCTCGGACTCCGTGATCGGTGTCCAGTTGAAGCCTCCGTCGGTTGTCTTCCAAACTCCGCCGAACGCTCCGCCGATGTACGCAGTATTGTTGTCCGTGAGATCCACCGCGATGGCCGTCACACGGCCGGAGACGCTGCCAACTGAACCGCCGGTGATGGAAGGCTGTGGGCCGATTGCGGTCCAGGTGCCGCTGCCGCCACCTGCCAATGCACCGCCCGCGAGGGCCGCCGTCCGTCCCAAAGCAACCTGCCGCGCGCGGATCATTTCATCCAGGCGTTCCAGGGCGCGTTCGCGCGCCCCTGCAGGGATCTCCGCGCGAGGATATGCGCGCTGTCCGTAAAACCAGCGCTCGCGAGCCGCGGGGTCATCCACGCTCCGTGGCCGGGATAAACTTTTCTGTGTCTGCCCGCTGTTTTGTGCGGCGGGAAGTAGCGAAAAACTCAAGTAAAAGAAAAACAGCAACAGGAGCGGCGTGCCAAGTCGCGCAATCCACCTCTGCGCCTTGTTCAGCAGCCCAGCTGATATTTTCATCGGTTTACCGATGAATCGCGACGATGAATCCTGTTCAGGATGATGAGACATTCGCCTCCGCCCTCATCCGAGTTAGCCCACCCAGTCAGACCTCGGAATCGGTCCTGGAATCCAACCCTGCGTTCGATGATTAGTTGTCCCCCAAGGATGCTCCGGCATCAGAAGCCTATGACGATTGCAATAAGTTTTCCAGTGGGAACTTGAGGCTGGGAAGTTTCAGCGGCCGGGGAGAGCCGGGACCCGTTCAGTCGTTGAGCGGCTTCCAATCCGTGGGCGGGAATGAGATGCCCCAGAATCCGGGTGACGGCTTGGAGAATTCCACGGGCACCAGGAATCCCTCGGGCGAATGACGCGGCGCACGCGTGACGCGGCAGCCCACCCGCTGCTGCGTCCGTTCATTCTCCAGTTCGAAGCACGCCTCCGCCTCAAGGCTCCACTCGCAGAGCAGCATGGCGCCATGGTCGTTGACGGCGACCGTGTAGGCTACCATCGGTTTCCCCGGCTTGGCTGGAATGAAATGCAGGTTCACCGGCACTCGGATGACCACACGCTGGCTGCGCCGGCGCTCGTCGGCGGGCAGAAGTTGGACCCCGTGATCGCTCGCGGCGCGGCTGCGCGTCAAAGCTCCACGCCCCAGAACCCCATCTCCGGACTCACCAGCTCGACCCCGACTTCCCATCCATCCGTGCGCTCCTTGCCCTTCCACACAACGACGGCCGGGTTTCGCTGCGAATTGGCGAGATTGATGACCTGCAACTGCTGCTCGCGGTCGAACGGCCGGGACGCAACCAGGAGGCAGCCGTACGCGTTGACCACGCGCGTGTGAGCGGTCTCGCGCGAGATTCCACCGTCGCTCCGTTCCCACTCGATGGCCACTGGCACGCGCGAGTTCACGCGCACACCCCGGCGCCGGTTCTCGAGTTTGACCTGGGGCGAGGGCTCACTCTGGACAGTCATCGGGATTATCCTGGTTTGCGTTTGGGGAGGTTTCGCGGCCGGCAGAGCGCCCGCAAAGATAGCGACTTACAAGCGGGCCACGGGACCCGTACCCACGAGAAAGCCTGCCCCACGCAACACCTTCAGAACTTGCATGCTAGGTCTTTGGCCTGTGGGGGTCAATAGTACGGCAGGACAGGTCTTGGCTCTTGAGAGATACTGGAGGGTGTTCGGCTTCTGCTCTCCAACTCCCCTTCTTCACTTCACTTCCTTTACTTCCTCTACCTCCTCTACCTCCTCCGCTATTCCCGCGTCATCACGTGGTTTTCTTCCAGCACGGCTTCCCCGGCGGGCTCCGCGTGCACGCTCCGCTTGCGGAACACCCGCCCGGTCCACTCCTGGAAGTGCTCCATGTAGATGTAAACCACGGGGGTCAGGTACAGCGTAACGAGCTGCGAGAACAGCAGCCCGCCCACCACCGCCAGGCCCAGCGGACGCCGCGATTCCCCACCCGCTCCGAAGCCCAGCGCAATCGGCAGCGTGCCCATCAACGCTGCCATGGTCGTCATCATGATCGGCCGAAAACGCACCAGGCAGCCGTAGTAGATCGCTTCCTCGGCGCTCTTGCCGGAATTGCGCTGCGCGTCCACCGCGAAGTCAATCATCATGATGGCGTTTTTCTTGACGATGCCGATCAGCATGATCACACCGACGAAGCCGTACAGGTTCAATTCCTGGTGGAACAGCATCAGCGTAATCAGCGCGCCGAACCCCGCCGACGGCAACCCCGAAAGAATCGTCAGCGGATGGATGAAACTCTCGTAAAGAATTCCCAGCACGATGTAAATCACCAGCACAGCCATCAGCAGGAGAATCCCCAGCCCGCTCAGCGAAGACGCGAATGCCTGCGCCGTGCCCTGAAAACTTGTGGTGATGGTGCTCGGCAGATTCGCGCGCGTAACCGCATCCACCTGCGCCACCGCGTCACCCAGGGAAACGCCCGGCTTCAGGTTGAACGAAAGCGTGACCGCTGGAAGTTGCCCGAGGTGGTTCACCGTGAGCGGCCCCAGGTCCGGCACCAGCTTGGCCACGCCGTTGAGCGGCACCAGGCTCCCGCGTGAAGATCGCACGTAGAGCAAATTAAGCGCGGAGGGATCGCGCTGGAACTGCGGCTCCAGCTCCATGATCACGCGGTACTCGTTGTTCGGCGCCGATATCGTCGAAATCTGCCGCGCCCCATACGCGGTGTACAGCGCGTCTTCCACTTGTTGCGCCGTGATGCCCAGCGACGACGCACGGTCGCGATCGATCACCACGTTGAGTTGCGGATTCTTGATTTGAAGGTCCGTGGCGACGTCTTGCAGGCCCGGCAGTTCCTTCATTTTTTCAAGAAGCTGCGCCGACGAGCGGTACAGCTCCTGCGTGTCCGGGCTTTGCAGCGCGATTTGATAAAGACTCTTGGTCAGCACCCCGCCGATGCGGATGGGCGGCAAATTCTGGAGATATGCGCGGATGCCGGGCACAACGGAAAGCTGCGGACGCATCTGCTCGATGATTTGGTCCACATTGGGGCGCGTCTTCGGCGGCTTCAGCCGGATGAAAATCCGGCCCTGGTTGATATTCCCCGCCGTGTTGGCCGCGCCGCCGCCGATGCTGGACATCACATTGTCCACGTACGGATGCCGCTGCACGATTTCGGCAAGCTGCGTCTGGTGTTCCTTCATGGCGTCGAAGGAAATTCCCTCGGCCGCTTCGGTGAAAATAAAAATCGAGCCGGTATCTTCGCTGGGAAGGAAGCCTTTGGGGATTCTCGAGAACAGGTATCCCGTGGCAATCAGGATCACCACCGCAAAAGTCATGATCGTCAGCCGGTGCCGCAGCGCCATCTTCAGCGTGGAGTCGTAAAAGTGCACCATCCCCTCGTGCACGCGCTCAAATGCGTTGAAGAGCGCGCCGTGCTTCTCGGAATGTGCCGGACGCAGGTAACGGCTGCAGAGCATCGGCGTCAAAGTCAGTGAAACGAAGCCCGAAACTAAGATCGCTACCGCAATCGTTACTGCGAATTCGTTCAGCAGCCGGCCCAGGATTCCGCCCATGAACAGCACAGGAATAAATACCGCCGCGAGGGAGAGCGTCATGGAAATGATCGTGAAGCCGACTTCCTTCGCGCCGTTCAGCGACGCCGCCAGCACCGGCTCGCCCATCTCGATGTGCCGGACGATGTTTTCCAGCATGACGATGGCGTCGTCCACCACGAATCCGACGGATAGCGTAAGGGCCATCAGGGACAAATTGTCGAGCGAATAGCCCAACAGATACATCACGGTGAATGTCCCCACGATGGACATGGGCAGCGCCAGGCTCGGAATCACCGTCGCGGAAAGATTGCGCAGGAAGAGGAAGATCACCATCACCACGAGGCCGATGGTCAGTAGCAGCGTGAACTTGACGTCCCTCACCGAATCGCGGATGGAAACGCTGCGGTCGTAGAGAATTTCGAGTTTCACCGACGGCGGCATCAGCGCGCGGAAATTGGGCAGCAGCGCCTTGATGTTGTCCACCACTTCAACCGTGTTTGTTCCCGGCTGCCGCTGGATGGCCAGCACCACCGAGCGCGAGAGGTTGAACCAGCTCGCCACCTTGTCGTTCTCCACGCTGTCAATCACGCGGCCCAGTTCTTCCAAGCGCACCGGCGAGCCGTTGCGGTACGCCACGATCAGCGGCCGGTACGCAGCCGCGTTCACCAGTTGCCCGTTGGCTTGGACCGTGAAGGCCTTATTGCGGCCCCACAGAGTTCCAGTCGGCAGGTTGACGTTGCCGTTCTGCACCGCGGTTTGCACTTCATCGATGCCGATTTGCCGCGTGGCCAGGCGGTTGGGATCGAGCTGCACGCGCACCGCGAATTTCTGCGAGCCGAACACCTGCACCTGCGCCACGCCGCCCACCATGGAAATTCGCTGGGCCATGAATGTCTCGGCGTACTCGTCCACATCGGAAAGCGGCAGCGTCAGTGAACTCAAGGCCACGTAAAGGATGGGCTGGTCCGCCGGATTCACCTTGCGGAACGACGGCGGCGTGGGCATGTTCTGCGGCAGTTGTCCGGTAGCCTGCGTGATCGCCGCCTGGACGTCCTGTGCCGCGGCATCGAGGTTGCGGCTCAGGTTGAATTGCAGCGTGATCTGCGAAGTGCCGATCACGTTTGTCGAGGTCATCGAATCGAGGCCGGCAATCGTGGAGAACTGCCGCTCGAGCGGCGTGGCCACCGAGGAAGCGATCGTCTCCGGACTCGCTCCCGGCAAACTGGCGAAAACCAGGATGGTCGGGAAATCCACGTTGGGCAAGTCGCTGACCGGCAGTGACCGGTACGCGATCACGCCGAACA